>NZ_CP018099.1:698333-1047500 GCF_001886815.1 Caldithrix abyssi DSM 13497 | reverse complement strand
TGGCGAGCCGTGAATGCCCAGTTTATTCTCAATACGCCGCACCTTCACCGTATCGTCGCCGTAACAGACAAACATGCTCAGGCCGCGGCCGTCTTTTGTGCCCGGTTCAGAACGGGCCAGAACCAGGAGAATTCGTCCGTTACCATTTGTGATAAAACGCTTAACGCCCCGTAAGCGCCACTGCCCATTCTCATCCTGGTAGGCCTGCAACTTTACCGCCTGCAAATCAGAGCCGGCGTCTGGTTCGGTTAAGGCCATGGCGCCGGTTGCCGTGCCTGCTGCAAATTGCGGTAAAAACTCCTGTTTTTGCGCTTCGTCGCCATATTTGTAAATGGTTTCCGCAATATCCTGTAAACCGAAAATATTCATTAGCGAAGCATCCGCGCGGGAGATCATTTCAATGGCCATCATATAAATGGTTTTAGGAATATTAAGTCCGCCATACTTACGAGGCAGGGTAAAACCCATCAATTCTGCCTTGGTAAGGTAGTCCAGCGCTAATTGCGTTCCTCTGGCATAAGTTACTTTACCGTCTTCAAAATGCGCCCCTTCTTCATCCACTTCGGCGGCATTCGGTCCAACAATGTTGGCCGCAATATCGCCGACAATTTCCAGCACTTTGCGATAGTTATCCATCGCATCTTCGTAATCGCGCGGGGCAAAATTATATGTTTCAGCTTCTTTGTAATTGTTTTCAGCAATTTCCACAATTTCTTTCAAATCCAGGTTTTCGAACTGGAAAACCAGGTCTTTATTATCTGTAAAAAAATTAGCCATGGCATCCTCGACCGTTTGTTTATTTCAGTTTATGTTTAAAAACTTCGATGAATTGGGGAATAACCTCCATTGCATCGCCTACGATCCCATAATGGCAAATATCAAAGATTGGCGCTTCGGGGTCGTTGTTGATGGCGATGATCTTTTTGGATTCTTCCATACCGGCCCGATGCTGAATGGCGCCGGAAATTCCGCAGGCAATGTACAGGCGTGGACGAACGGTTACGCCGGTTTGCCCCACCTGTCGTTCATGCTCAATAAAGCCGGCGTCAACGGCCGCGCGGCTACCGGCTACTTCGCCGCCTAACAAATCGGCCAGCTCGTAGAGCAGTTGAAAGTTTTCTTTAGAGCCCATTCCATAGCCGCCGGCCACAATGATCGGCGCGGCTTTCAGATTCACTTTGCTCTCCTCGCGATGATGTTCAATAATTTTAACCAGCTCATCGCTGGGATCGGGTGTGTAAGGGATCTCGGTAATTTTGCCGTTTACCGCTTTTTCCAGTTCGTGCATTTCCATTACGCCTTCACGCACGGTGGCCATTTGCACTCTGGTATCCGGCGTGATAATGGTCGCAATAATATTCCCGCCAAAAGCCGGGCGAATTTGCAACAATAAATCTTTATAATCTTTGCGCAAATAGGTCACATCCGAAATTTGCAAATCCGTACAATCTGCGGTTAAACCGCTTTTGGTGTGCGAAGCCACGCGGGGCGCAAGGTCGCGTCCGATAAACGTTGCGCCGAACAAAACGATGCGTGGTTGGCGTTCGTCAATTAGCTGGCTTAAAATCCGGCTGTAAGGTAAGGTATTGTATTCTTTTAAAGAAGGATGGTCAACGACGAGCGCTTCGTCGGCCCCGTATTTAAAGGTGCGTTTTGCAACATCCTTCATGTTGTGTCCGATTACCACCGCTTTTAAAGAGCCTTTTAATTGGTTAGCCAATTTATAGCCCTTAGAAAGCAGCTCAAAACTTACGTCGGCTGGCGTACCTGAGCGTTGTTCCACAAATACCCAGACTTGCGGCTTATCATTTGCCATTTGTAACCCTTCCCAGTTGAATTCATTTGGATTTAAAAATTAACCCAGAACATGATCTTCCAATAATTTATCAATTAAAAGGCCGATGCCTTCTTTGGTCGGTTCGATTTTTATGTGTTCGTTACTGGCCAGAACCACCGACTCCACCTTGTGAACTTTGGTGGGCGATCCATGCAAACCACAGCGTTCAGGTTCCACATTCAGATCATCCATGGTCCAGGTTTTAATAAACAGCCCTTTGGACTGATACTCATCTTGCAGGGTGTCGATAGAAAGGAGGGAATTGCCTTCCACCAGTTTTTCCAGTTCCATTAAGGTGCGGGCGTTTTTGTAAGCCATCACACGGCGCGCTTTGAACGGCCGTGGAATGGCGGCATCTTTAACCACGGTCAAAAGCAAAGGCAGTTTTCCCTCAACCACTTCCTGTCCGCCGTCTATTTTTCTTTTTACGGTAATCTGCTTTTTACTCAGATTAACAATTTCTTCGGTGTAGGTAATTTGAGGGATTCCTAACTTTTCAGCGGTTTGCGGACCAACCTGGGCTGTGTCGCCATCAATGGCCTGGCGCCCGGCAAAGACCAGATCGTAATCGCCTATTTTCTGCAAAGCCGCGCTCAGCACATAAGAGGTGGCCAGAGTGTCGGCACCGGCAAATTTTCGATCGCTGATTAAAATCGCCTCATCTGCCCCCATGTACAAACATTCGCGTAATACTTCCGATGCCTTGGGCGGCCCCATGGTCATGGCGACCACCTGCGCGCCGTGACGATCCTTAACCTGCAAGGCCAGCTCCAGAGCGACTTTATCTTCTGGATTAAAAATAGCCGGCAACATGGCGCGATTAACGGTACCATCAGGCTTCATCACTTCTCCGGAGATATTAGCCGTATCCGGGACCTGTTTGACTAAAACGACAATCTTGTAACTCATACGCTCTTCCCTGTTTTATTGATTTATATTCGAGGAATGTAGAATATAAAAAATGAAATTTTATTGTGCAAACCGGTTTTTACCGAAAATAATAAAAATTACTTTTTTGATTCTAAATTGATTTATTAAAAATGAAACACAATCTTTAACGCTGGAAAGCCGCATATTAGAATTAAAAAAGAGTGTAAATCAACCTGATTTTTTAATTATTGGCAGAATGGTCAGAATTGAATTATAATTGATATCTAAGGCAGCACTGCCGCAACCAAAATCAACCGCAACGCGCGCAAAGCAATTTTCTCGCAGACTTCGCAGTTATTCACAGAAAAAACCGCGCAATTCTGCGAGAAGCAAATTATTACACTATTTCCTTTGCTGAACGAATCTCAGGCCTCCCGGAACCGTTCCAGGCGGCTTTTTATCGACCTTCCGTTTTTTCACTTTTTGTCTCACTTTAACAATATCATTTTGCGTGAACGGGTGTATCTTTTCGAGCTCATTTTGTAAAAATAAACACCGCTGGGCAAGCCTGAAAGTTCAACTTCAATCTGATATTCCCCCGCCGCTTTTTCTCCTTCGTAAATGGTTTTCACTTTTTGTCCTTTTGCGTTAAACAATTCAATTTTCACACTGGCCCTTTCCGGCAATGAAAACGCAATATGGGTGGATGGATTGAACGGATTTGGAAAGTTTTGTGACAGTTCATACGCTTCCGGAATGATATTTTGTTCAATGGCGGTTAAATCAACTTTAAAAGTGCGCACCGCGCTGTAATTGCCCCAGCCAGCCTGATTAAAGGCCCGTACACGCCAGTAGTAGGTCTGCCCGGAGCTAAACCCCGTCAAACTGTAAACGGTATCTACCACAGTCGTATCAACAAAGGGATTGCTAAACGCTTGATCTGTGGAATATTCAAAACCATAGCGTTCAACAAACGGTTTAGCCGAAAACCACGAAAAATGAACGGTATCTGTAAGAACAGTCGTGTTGTTCCCGGGGAAAATTAAAACCACAGGATCAGGCGGCGCCAGCGTTGTAAATTGCCATACCGGCGACCAATTACTCTGCCCACTGGTATTTCGGGCTTTTACACGCCAGAAGTAGGTCGTTTTTGCTTCCAATTTACCTACCATAAAATCGGTCTTTTTGACGTTCGGGTCATCCACAATTTTTGTATTAAAGTAGGCATCTTTGGCTACCTGTAAAATGTAAAACTCTGCTCCATTAACCGGTTGCCATTCTAATTTCACAAAAAGAGGTAAAAACTGTGCATGATTGACCGGCGACTTTAACTGCGGTGTGGTTAAATTCTGCGAGGAACCGCTAATAAAAAAGGTAAAGGTTTCTTCACTATCCTTAAACAAGCGATTTGAGCCATCGGCTGAATGCCAGTCGTAATCGTACATTCTGGCTTTCCAATAAACAATCGGGTAAGCGTTCAGGCCTTCGGCATTAAAAAAGTTCGATGGTAAATTTACCACAATAGTGTCATTTTCAAATTCATCTCCGCTACGATCCATGGTGTAAACTTTAAGCCCGGGTGAACTAAAGGTTGGTAAAGAATCAAACAAAATTTCGACCCGGCTAATGGTTAAGTTCTCTTTGTTAAAGGGATCGGGATCGCCATTGTTAGTCCATTTAAAGGGCACTTCTGTTTCAAGATTGCTATAATCGGTCGGTTCAATCAGATGAAAAGGATTGGGCGGGTCGTTGTGGTTATCCAGATAAAACCAGAACCAGGGGCTGAATGCGCTGCTGTCAATCCCGTCGGAGGCAATGGCTCTAAAATAAATGCCGAAATTTTCGTAAGGTTCTAATGAAAATTCTACCGTATCCTGAATATCGCCTCGGGCGTCGGGCATGGATTGATTCCAGGCCAGTTTGTGCTTGAATTGTTTACCGATTAAATACAACGTCGAAAGGGTGTCGCCCTGTTTACTTCCCAGGCTATCGGTGTAAACGTAAAAGCCGTACATAAGAGAATCCAATTCGTAGTCGCCGCCATAATTAGGAGCCTTATTAAAGGCAATGATGGGATGATAACTGGTATCTGGCGGTGAAGAGCCATTATCGGTGTAGTACCATAAGTTTTGAATAGCCGTAAAAATTTGAGATTCATGGGGCGCCCCCGGAGGCGCATTTCTGTAAAAGAAGCGGTGGATCCATGCCGATGTATCCGTATTTTGGATAGCGCGCACCCGATAAAGATAAACAACGCTATCATGGAGTGCGCTGCCGTCAATGGCGTATTCGGTATTAGCCGCGCTGATCTGCGCCGTTAACAAACGAATCGCGCCTTCCAGATATTTTTTGTCAAATTCTTCCTTTTTTAAAGCAGAACTTTCTACAGCCTTACCGGTCGTCTGATTACTAATCACCGGCGCTCCCACATTCCTTATATTGGTCCAAACTTCAACTTCAAATTGATCGGGCGTTCCGGACAACACCTCCCAGGTTCCGGTTACATCAGATTTACTTTTAAGCCTTCTGAACTCCATCGATCCATTAATGGCCAGATTGCCAATTTTAAGGGTTTGAGCAACGCTTTCCGATCCGTCCAGATGCACAAAGCCCCATCTAAAAAATGCGGGAATCGTTACGCTAACACGGCCCGTATTCTGATCTACAACCAGATCGTTTCCGATCTCAACTCCTTCCGGATTGTCAATGGAATACCATGTGGTTTTAAACAACCGCCCGTAAGAATTGGCAGAAACGGCCAGTTCTACAGTGAACGCCTCTACTGGAACAGGTTTACGCGTATCCAGATTCACCGAATCGGACAAAACCTGGTACAGGTAATGGTGCTGCGTACTGTCCTGATATCTAAAAAAGCGCACATAAGAGAGAGGCGAGGCGCTGTAAACTTCACGTATGGGTATTGCTTCGTCCATCCATTTTTGAATGGTATCGCGAATGGCCGCCGCCAAATAATCCATATCCGGGTCCGCCTTGTAGTTTAAATAGGCCAGGCCGTACAAATAAGGAGGATAACCATTCGGCTCATTGATGTTATGCGCAATATTAATGTAGCGCCCATTTCCGTACGCAAATATTCCTGAATTCGATTGATCAGCAATGGACGTCCAGGCGGGTACCGTATTTTCATCGCCATGTTCATTGTACTGTCCGCAGTATTCCACATTGCCTCTAACGGCAACAATGGTTCCGCCGGCATCCATATAATCTAATAAAACATTTTTTTGATTATCGGTCAGGTAAAAAACTTCGGGTAAAAATACCACTTTGTATCCCTGAATATCGTTTATAGAAAAATCGTCCTGTAAATAGAGCAGGTTTGATTTTAGCCACTTTATTTCAAGGCTGCGGTTGATATCCTGCAGAACAACGACCAGCCCCTGAAGTCCGCGATTATCCTGAATCATCTGGGCCTGAGACATGAGCACAGCCGTTTCGCCAAAGGGAAAAACAGAATTCAAAAGATCGCTATTGTTTTGTGCCAGATAAAAAACTGGATAGGTGCGGTTAGCCGGGTATTTTAATTGAGGAAGCCCGCCGCTGGCGTAAAGTTGAGCGGCTAATATCTTTTCGGCTTCACTTTCAATTTCGATGCCATAGCCCGTATTGGGATCGCCATCGTCAATGTCTTCCAGAGTAGGACTGGACCAACAGATAAAACGCTTGCCAAAGGCCTCAGCCATTTTAGCGCGGGCCGTTACGCTGCCGGTTAAAGGATAATAATTTCCCCAGCCAAAAAACTCGCCGATGTAATAATCGCCTGCCAAATAAACATGACCGTTTCTTGTGCCAAAATCCGAAGCGGCATTGATGGCCAGAGTGTAATTTTGCCCCAATGATTGAGCAAAAGCCTGGCAACTGTCTCGCACCATTTGCCAGGATTCTAATGTGTGAACCGCTTTAAAGCTTTTCCAGTCATCCACCAATTCCTGAACTTCAACGGGATCGTTTTCATTATCAAAAACATTGTCATCGGTTTTCCCTTTGCGCAGTAAATATTCTGCAAAAGTCTCGTTGTTGTAATCCCAGTCATAAGCGTTAATCCCATTGTCAATCACGTATTGTTTAAAGGCTTCCAGATCATCTTCATCAAAAGAATCGAAAGGCGGCCAGGCGCCGTCGTGCTGTGAGCCATCGGCGCCTGCCTCGATAGCTCTTTTAATACAGGCAATAACATAATTACGCCAGGCAGGCCGATTAATACTTTTCTTAATATCAGAAACGTAACCTTCCAGAGACACATGGGCGCCAAACAGGGTATCGGTAATGCCCTGCCCATCATTGACAATTTCCTGCCCGGTAATACCTTCTAAACGGGAAGCATCAAGATTAAGCCAGTATTTTTGTCCTTGAGCATGGATTTCATCAATAAGCGGTTTTGCTTTTTCCGCGTCATTTTTTAAATAAAAGGTCAGCTCTCCGTGCTCTCCGGCATGCGCCTGCACATCAATCATCACCGGCGCGCCAATGCCTGCATAAATCGTCCCAGCCCAATGCACATCTTGCAGCCAGGTGGCATGTGGAAATAAGCCGCTATTTTGAGCGTGCACTCTTATCAGAAGAATAAGAGTAATCCCTAAAAAAAGTACACTCTTTTTCATGATTCCCTCCCTCCCATTTTAATTAGGAGAAAACTTTATTTTTATAAAAACTTATTGATCATTTTCGTCGGCTGACTCAAAATCTAAAGGATAGGAAGAAAATTTTTAGTCTATTTTCATAAAATTATGATCTATTTTTTGATCTATTTGGCTTTTACATTCAAAGTTTAATGAGTATATTGCAAATAATGTGGGTTTGGGAATATTGGAGGACAAAAAATGCGTTTTTTTAATTTATTTTTCCTGTTTATTTTTTCAGCATCTCTTCTGGCACGCGACTATCAGATCGATTATCAAAAAATTGCCAGCGATGCGCATCAACTTACCTTTACGCTTTTCAATTATGAAATTAAAATCGTCGATGAAGACGGATCGGTGTTTTCTGATCTCGATTTTAGTAGCAGCGTAAAACTGGAACAAAAGGGGTACGCCGCCCTGCCATTTGTGCATGCCACCCTTCAGTTACCGCCTCTTAAGAATATGGATTTGCATATTGAGGCCGTGGAGACAGAAGAAATACAACTTCGTTATCCCATGTTGCCTTCCAGGGGCGTCATTTACCGCAACCAGGATCCGGACACCATTCCCTACTGGATCGATCCGGCTTCTATTACCGATAGCTGGTACCCCGAGGCATTTGTGCGCCAGAGTCGGCCGTTCATCTTAAAAGACGTTAGAGGCGCCACGGTTTATTTTTACCCGTTTCAGTACAATGCCGCCACCAAAACCTTAAAAGTTTTTAAATCCATAAAGATTACGCTGACTGAAAATGACAGCAATCCGATCAATCCGTTGATCCGCATGCCCGGATATAAAATTTTACCGGAAATGGACGGTATTTATCAGACCACCTTTTTGAACTACACACGCAACACTCAGGACCTCGATTACGGGCAGCACGGCGATATTCTGGTGATTTCGACCGACCGCGATACGGCCGCCGTTGCCCCCTACATCGTCTGGAAGCGGGAGAAAGGTTTTAATGTTGCCCTGGAAGTTGTTCCCAAAGGAACCAATGTTAAAAGTCTAATTCAACAAAAATACGATGAAAATAACAACTTGCTTTATGTGTTGTTGATTGGCGATTACGACGATGTGCAGTCAGACAAAGGCACCAGCGAAAATGGTCCGATGGATCCACAATTAGGCTGTGTGGTCGGCGATGATTATTACGCGGACATTAGCGTGGGGCGCCTTTCGGCCAATTCTCCGGCCGACGTCACCGTGCAGGTCAATAAAATCATCGAATACGAAAAAAATCCCGACGCAGGCATGGACTGGTACAAAAGCGCGCTGGGCATCGGATCGGCTGAGGGCTCGGGTAGCGGCGACGACGGCGAAGTGGATAAAGACCACATCCAGAACATCTGGGACAATAAATTAGATCCTTTTACGTACGATATTTTCTCCACCGCGTACGATCCCGGGGCGACCGATGCCATGGTGGCCAATGCGGTGAACGACGGGGTGAGCATCATTAATTACTGCGGGCACGGCTCCATGACCTCCTGGGGCACCACCGGATTTGACAACAACGATGTGGCCAATTTAACCAACGGCGATATGCTGCCCTTTATTTTTTCCGTGGCCTGCGTTAACGGCGCCTTTGATGACGGCGACTGTTTTGCCGAAGCCTGGCTACAAAAAGACAACGGCGGCGCCGTGATGTTCTTAGGCAGCACCATCAATCAACCCTGGCAGCCGCCCATGCGCGGACAGGATTATTTTAACGATATCTTGATTGGCGGCTACAATTACGACGATCATCCCGGCCAGAACGGCATTAACACTCATGAACAACGCACTTTCATCGGCTCCATTGTCATCAATGGTTTTGCCCTGATGCTCAATGAATCCAGTTCCTCATCCGATGTGGAAACCGTTCAAACCTGGTGTACCTTTGGCGATCCGGCGCTTCAGGTGCGGACGCAGGCTCCAGCAGATGTAACGCTTTCTAACGAAAACATTGAAGCCGGAACGCCGTTTTCCACCACGGTTACAAGCGGCGGCCAGCCCGTTGCCGACGCCATGGTTTGTATTTCGCAGAACGGCATGTACTACAGCGCTCTGACCGATGCAAACGGTCAGGTAACGATCGAACACACCTTTGAGCAGGATTCGGCCTTGCTGGTTGTCACGGCCTTTAACAAACAAACCGTTTACAAAAAGATTCCTGTCAGCGGCGGCCAGGGCCCCAATATTGTGGTAGATTCGTATCAGATCAATGACCAGAGCACGGGCAACAACAATGCGCAGGTTGAATATCAGGAACAATTTTATCTGGATGTGGCCGCCAAAAATATCGGTAATGAACCGGGAATCGATGTTGATGCGCAGCTCTCTTCTAACGATACCTATATTCAAATTCAGGATAATAGCCATTTTTACGGCACCATCGACACTTCTGCCGTTGTACCGGGACCGCAGGCCTTTTTACTGCAGGCGGCCGACGGAACGCCGGACCAGCACACCGTTAATTGCACGGTTACTTTTAGCGATACTTCCACCCGCCAGTGGACTTCTGACATTTCGTTTGTGGTTAACGCCCCTGATCTTGGCAACGGCTCTTTGACCATTTACGACGGAGCCCAGGGCGATGACGACGGCATTCTGGACGCGGGAGAAACGGCAGACATGAGCATCCCGCTATTTAACCAGGGGCACGCAGCCAGCGAATCCGGCAAAGCAACGCTGACCACCAGCAGCCCTTACCTGACCATACACACCGATAGCGTGGCGATTGCTCCTCTTGCCGTACAAGATACCGTTGCCTGCGTTTTTACGGTGTCGGCCTCCTCCGATGCGCCTGAAGGCGAAGTAGCCGAACTTTACTTTAACGCCGTTTGCGGGGCGTACACCAGCATCGATACCTTTAAAATTAATATCGGTGGCAAAGCCATTTACCTGATGCAGGACGGCACCTTTGAAGTAACCGACGGCTATTTTTACGACAGCGGCGGGAAAGACGGCAATTACGGCACCAGTGAAAACTCCACGCTTACTTTTCTGCCTGCCGATCGCGCTGCGGTTAAAGTAGTGTTTCACTCTTTTTCTACCATTGCCAATTACGACAAGCTGTACATTTACGACGGCCCCGACGACACCTATCCACAGGTTCCGGGCAGTCCCTTTTCCGGCGACCAGAATCCCGGTGAAATTGAAGCCACCAACGACGCCGGCGCTCTGACCTTCCATTTTGTTTCTAATCCCATCCTGGGCGGTACGGGCTGGGAGGCCGACGTGTTTACCACCGGCGTTTCGGCAGCGCGCGAAAGAAGCGCGGCCATTAACGATTTCCGTTTGCTAAACAATTATCCCAATCCTTTTAACCCCAGCACCACCATTCGCTTTCAGATTCCACGGCAGACGGAGGTACAGATTCTTATTTTCAATCTGCTGGGGCAAAAAGTCAAAACCCTGTTCGAAGGCAAACGCGGCGTCGGCATTCATCAGCTTAGCTGGGACGGGCATGACGACGCGGGGCAGGCCGTTTCCAGCGGTATTTACATTGTTCAGGCCCGGGCCGGGCAACACGTCGCCAGACAAAAGATTTTACTGGTAAAATAAATACATACTAAGAGGAAACCTCGCTCGGGTTTCCTCTTTTTTTCTCCCTTTGAATCCAAAGATAACGAGGTTCAAAATGCGAAAACATGGGTTCATTTTACTGACAATCCTTTTGAGTGTTCAATTCACTTTTGCTCAGGGGACGCTACCCCACGCTTTAACTTCGCAAGAAAAGCAGCTAATAGGCAACTATCGCTCTCCGGTGGTTGAAACGGCCTATCAAACGCCGCCGCCCAATCCGGTGCGCACCATGGCTGAGTGGGAAGAGCTTTCCGGTCTGATGATTACATGGGCCGATTACTACCATATTCTAAAAGAAATCGTCCGCTACGCACAGGAAGAGTGCCGCGTGTACATTGTGTGCAGCGATTCCAATCAGGTTAAAGCCTACTTACTCTCCAATGATGTGCCGATTAATAACATTACCTTTTTGATTGAAGATTACAATTCCATCTGGTGCCGGGATTACGGGCCGTTTTCCATTTACGAAGAAGGTACGGACAGCCTGTTTTTTACGGACTGGATCTACAACCGTCCCCGGCCTGACGACGATGTTCTGCCGGCCGCCATGGCCAACGCTTACAACGTCGATTTGTACCAGATGACCCAACCGCCTTATGATTTAACAGCCACCGGCGGTAATTTTATGACCGACGGCCTGGGCACCGGTTTTTCTTCCAAACTCATTTTAGAGGAAAACCCTGATCACACCGAAGCCGAGATTGACGATATCATGTATCAGTTCATGGGCATAGATCGCTACATCAAATTTGAAACTCTGCCCTACGACGACATCCACCATATCGACATGCACATGAAGTTGTTAGACGAAGAGACGATTCTGGTGGGAGAATATCCGGAGGGCGTGGCCGACGGTCCGCAAATTGAAGCGAATCTGCAATATTTACTCGATAATTACCAGACGTGCTATGGCCGTGATTGGCAGGTGGTGCGCATTCCCATGCCGCCGGACAAATACGGCAAATATCCGGACGAAGGCGGCGCCTATCGCACCTACACCAATAGCGTTTTTGTCAACAAAACTGTCATCATTCCCACCTACGAAGAAAAGTACGACACCACGGCCTTTCGTATTTACCGCGAGGCGCTACCCGGCTACCGCATTGTAGGCATCCCCTGCGACGACATCATCAGCCTCAATGGAGCCATCCACTGCATTACCCATGAGCTGGGCGCGCGTAACCCGATTTTTATTGCCCACGCTAAAATCCGTTCAGCCACCGAAACCGATGCCAGCTACCAGGTGGCCGCCGTCATCCGCACCTCCGCCGGAATCGACAGCGCCTTAACCTACTGGACGACCGACACCACTTCGGGCTTTACTGCTTTGAAGATGACTTACACAAACAACGACAGCTTTGTAGCGCAGATTCCGGCCCAACCCGCCGGCAGCGAAGTCTTTTACTATCTCACGGCATTTGCCTCAAATGGCAAGGTAACCAGCAAACCGCTGGTGGGAGCCAGAGGCGCCTGGAAGTTTACCGTTGAAGGGACTTCTGAAATTGCCGCAAGGGACGCTGCGCGGCCCCAATCATTTTCCATCCTTTCCGTTTATCCCAATCCATTCAACGAACAGGCGGTGTGTAAATTTTCTTTGCCCAAATCATCTGAAGTGAATTTTACGCTTTATTCCATCGACGGGCGCAAAGTGAAGGAAATCGGCACACACTATTTTAATGCCGGACAACAACAAATTAGAATTCATGGGCAAAATTTGAGCAGCGGAATTTATTTGTTGCGCGTTAGCGGTCAGGGGTTTTCTACCTACAGAAAATTGGTTTTGATTAAATAGGGAATTTAATTCTTGAGATCGCTTTAAAAAGGGGAATTTGTCATTTCGAACGAAGAGAGAAATCTTAAAAACAATTTACCTTTTTAATGAATTATTTGCTGGAATAGTAAAGGAATACCTTTTTAGAGTGGACTCATGCATTGTTTTTGACTTTTGGGACAACCTCGGGTGTAAATTGTTCCGACTTGTTTAATTTTTTTCTGAGATAATTGGCGCAATCTGCCAGAAAATTACTTTGCGCACGTTGCGGTGGATTTTGCTTGCGGCAAAGCTGCCTTAGTTAAAACCTTGCAAAAACAAGCTTAACGGCAAAGTAAATAAATTGTTACCAAAAGGCACGACTTCTTTACTTAAAGAGAGTACATAGCCGGCCTTAAATTGCCCGTTTGTTAGGTTCATAAGTTCGCGCAGCCCATCAAAATCTTTGCTTTGAATGGTTTCTTTCAGTTTTATTTCAATCCCAATTAATTGCCCGTTGTTTGTTTCTAAAATAAAATCGACTTCTTTTCCGGCCGCCGTTCTAAAATAGTAGAGTTGAGGTTGGCTTTCACTCCAGCTGATCTGCTTGATTAATTCTTGAAATATAAAATTTTCAAATAACTGTCCTGAAATTTTAGGGTTGCTTTCAAGATTTTCAGCATTTACTCCAAGTAAATGGCTCAATAACCCTGAGTCATTAAAAAATACTTTAGGTGTTTTAATGAGTCGTTTACCAATATTGCGAAACCAGGCAGGGAGGCGATGAACCAGAAAAATCGCCTCTAAAAGTGTAACGTAGCGTTTAAGTGTGGAAACCGGCATTCCGAGTTCGCGTGACAGATTGCTTAAATTAAGAAGGGAACCTGCCTGATAGCCCAAATAGGAAAAAAGACGCGGCAGCTCGAAAATACCATTAATTCTGGCCAAATCCTGAATGTCTCTCTGTAAGATGGTTGAAATGTACGATTGAAACCAGGCCTTTTTTTGTTTTTCATTTGCTAATTTTTGTAATTCAGGAAAGCCACCAAGTAAAATGAAATTAAACAATTCATTTTTAGAGATTTCTTTTGCTTGCGTTGAATTTATTTTTTGTTCAACCAAATCATCAATTATTGTGTTCTTTTGTCCCCTTATTTCATCATAAGAAAGTGGGAACAAAGTCAGAATAACCATGCGACCGACTAAAGATTCTGATATTTTAGGCAGCATTAAAGCATTGGCCGAACCGGTAAGTAAAAATTGACCCGGTTGGCGACTTTGATCTACACGGGCTTTAATCGCCAGTAAAAGTTCAGGAACTCTCTGAACTTCATCAATAATCAGCGGTTTGTCAAAAGCAGCAATAAATCCCTGCGGATCGCTTTTAGCGGCATGTAATGTGGTTAAATCATCCAATGTTACATAACGGAAACTTTTTTCTTTGGCGATGGCTTTAACGAGTGTGGTTTTCCCAGTTTGGCGAGCGCCATTTAACAAAACAACCGGGCTGAATTTCAGCGCCTGAAGAATTTTGGGCGTAATTCTTCGGAAAATCATTAAACACACCTTTTTGGATAATTTGCCATCACATGGTGGATAATTTACCATTTAGTGGCAAATTATCCAAATCTTTATTCTCGAATTGCTGAGCTCAGGCAGGTTAAACCTTGTGTAAATGGGAAAGTACTCCGGTTATTTTAGTAAGACTTACCAGAACTCTTTTTAAGATGGTTTCATGAAGGACTGAACTTTTGAATTTCCAGATTATTCACGATTTTAAAATGCCTGTCGTTAGCCGTTAAAATGGGCAAGCCATGAACAATGGCGGTTGAGGCGATGAGAGTATCTGCCAGAGTTAATGAATGACTAGGATAATAACGCTCTACCAGAAACATGGCCCGTGCTGAAATTTCTTCATTGATCATTAAAATATTCGTGTGCCATGTACGTAAAGCGATCCTGAGTGATTTTAGCTCCTTTTTATTCCTCATTCCCTGGACAAGTTCAATGTACGTTACGACAGAAATAAAAAAACTCTCCTGGTTTTCAATAACCTTAAAAGGCCTTTCATTTCCGCGTAAATACCAGAACAACACAGTGGTATCAAGCAAAATCATGTTAAAAATCCCAATAAAAAAAGAGGGCGTTTTAAATCACCGACCCGGGCTGCATGTGCAAAAATCATTTTACGATTTTCCTTAATCCCTTTAAATTGCAGTCGTCCTTTACCCTTGCCGCCGATTTCTACCACAAAGTCACCTTCCTTTGTCCGGACAAGATAATCGGGCGTTTTCTCTCCTCTGGTGGACTTTAGATAAAAAAACTCATAACCGGCCGCTTTCAACATTTCCACGGCAAAATCTTCCCGAAGCGCGCCAATGGCATCTTCAAATGAACGAAATAATAAACGTTAGGGCAGATTCATTGTTATTCTGGGCTCTCTTAAAACATTTGTTCCGATTGGCAAGACCACATTCAAAATAAAGGCACGCTCCAGCAATTGAACATAACGTTCTGCCTTGTATTTGGTAATCCCAAGATTTCTGGAAAGCGATGTGTAATTAATGCCATCGATTTCCGCTTTTCCAATAAATTGAACCAGTTTTTCAATGATTTGAAGTTCGCTGGTACGCAAATCATGTATGGCTGGTAAGTCACTGTAAAGTATTTTCGTTAACACATTTTTTAATAAAGATAAAATTTCTTCTTCCTCTAAAGAAAAAGGCATTATTCCACCTTTTAGAAAAGAATCAAACAAATAATTGTAAAGTAAGTGCGTTCGTTGCCATTGTCATTTCCAGATGTCCTCCAATTCCAGATAAGGAATCAAAGTATCGGTTTTGAAGTAAATAAACTCTCTAAAGGAAAAGGGAAACACGGTAAAAAATTTAACGCACCAGGAGAGGTCTAATTCGGGTTGGCGGATGACTAAAGAAGCGGAGCTGGTAAAAATCACCTTAACATCCAGAAAATCATAAATCTTTTTTAATTCGCGGGCAAAATGAACTTTAAAATGAATTTCATCAAATAAAAGATATTTAATCTTTTGCGTTTCGATTAACTGTTTTGCGACCTGAAATAGATCAATGTCTGGCAATACATCGACCGAAAGATAGAACGAATCCGGAACCTTCGCCGCGATCTGTTTTAATAGAATTGTTTTTCCTGAACCTCTTGGGCCTATAATTCCAATAAAATGTTTGCCTTTGTCTTTCAAGATTTCATCAAAAATAAAACGTCGCCGGGGGTATTTTTGCGCTTCCTCAAGCGCCAGAAGATGAAGTTCGTTTAGATGCGCTAATTCCATAACACGACATTCTGTTTAATTATTGACTAAAATGATACACATTTTAGTCAATAATTTTCCAGAATGCATGGATTTTAAAAAAGTTGATAGAATTATAATTAAGGTTCATAATTTCCAGAGCAGCAAAGCCGCGACCAACAACATTTCCGCAGGGATTTAAGCAACCACACAAAGCACAGAGAAGCCACATTGGACGCAAAGAATGTTTTAATTGTTTCTATTAATTGCCCTCACCCCCTCGATTTCCTTCTCCCATAATAAACGTCTGGGTGAGAGGGTGACAGCAGATCGAATTCACGCTCAGCGGTATTTATTTAACACGGATGGCATTCCAATCGCTGCGTCATGATAGGCTGATGACTCTTCATCCGTAAGGGCGAAGGATTTCCAGAACAATGCAGCACAGGAAAGAAAGAATCGTGTACAAATAAAACATGTCCAATAAAAAAATACTGGTGGAAATCCTTCGCCCCTCCAACCATGGTTGACACTCATCCTGCCTGTTTTTTTAATCTACTCTGCACGCGCCGACGTTCAATTTCATCCAGGATCATTTTGCGAATGCGGATGGATTCAGGCGTAATTTCTACCAGTTCGTCCTGCTCGATAAATTCCAGGTATTCTTCCAGACTCATCTTGACAGCCGGCGCAATCTTCAAGGCTTTATCGGCGGCTGCGGCGCGCATGTTGGTCAATTTTTTGGCCTTCTGCAGATTGACCACTATATCGCCCTCTTTGTTGTACTCGCCAACTACCTGTCCTGTGTAAACCTCTTCGCCGGGTTCGACAAAAAAGAGGCCTCGATCCTGCAGGGCATTTAAGGCGTATGCATTAACCTGCCCCGTGCCCATGGAAATCATCACCCCATTCTGGCGGTGCGGCAGCGATCCTTTAAAAAATTCGTACTGATAAAACCGATGGTACATTACCGCTTCGCCCGATGTGGCCGTCAGGAGCTTGTTGCGTAAACCCAGTAAGCCGCGCGAAGGAATGTGGTAAACCAGCTTGCGCAAGTTGCCTTTTTCTTCCATCTTAACCATGGTTGCCTTGCGCTGCCCGACGATTTCGATCACCTTGCCCATCCATTCGGCTGGCACGTCGATCACCAGTTCTTCCACCGGCTCGGCTTTTTTACCGTCGATTTCTTTAAAGATCACGCGCGGCTGGCCCACGGCAAACTCGTATCCCTCGCGCCGCATATTCTCCATTAAAATGGAAAGGTGTAAAATGCCGCGTCCGGAAACTTTAAACACATCGGGCGAGCTGCCCACTTTCACGCGCAGCGCTACGTCCGACTCGGTTTCGCGCATCAGGCGATCGTGCAGCTGACGACTGGTGACGTACTTGCCTTCTCTGCCAAAAAAGGGCGAGGTGTTAATGGTAAAGGTCATGCTAATGGTCGGTTCGTCGATGGCAATAATGGGCAAAGGCTCGGGATGTTCGCGGTCGGCAATGGTATCGCCGATGTTGATATCTTCAATGCCCACAATGGCGCAGATGTCGCCGGTAACCACCTCGTCAGCCGGCAGCCTTTCCAATCCTTCAAACGTAAACAACTGTTTGATCTGAATATCTTCTGCGCTGCCGTTCCGCCGCACCAGCTTAAACGAGTCGCCTACTCTGACCGAGCCCCTGAAAACGCGGCCGATGCCAATTCTTCCCGTGTAAGAGGAATAATCAATGGCCGCAATCTGCATTTGCGTGCTACCGGAATTGGCTAAGGGCGGCGGGATTTTCCCGATGATCGTTTCCATCAACGGCTGCATGTCCGCTCCAGGCTGGCTCTGATCCAGGCTGGACCAGCCCTGCTTTGCAGAGGCGTAAACAACCGGAAAATCGAGCAAATCTTCGTGCACATCCAGATCGATAAATAGATCGTAAATTTCATCCAGCACTTCGGCCGGCCGGGCGTTCGGTCGATCCATTTTATTGATGACCACAATCGGCTGCAAGTGGAGATTCAAGGCCTTTTGCAGCACAAAGCGCGTTTGCGGCATGGTGCCTTCAAAGGCATCCACCAAAAGCAGCACGCCATCGGCCATGCGCAGCACTCGCTCCACTTCGCCGCTAAAATCAGCGTGGCCGGGCGTATCGATAATATTTATTTTGACGTCTTTGTAGCGCAGCGAAATATTTTTGGAAAGAATGGTGATGCCGCGCTCGCGTTCCAGATCGTTGGAATCTAAAAATCGTTCCTGCACTTTCTGGTTTTCACGAAATATATGGTTCTGGCGGAGAAGTTGGTCAACCAACGTGGTTTTACCATGATCCACATGGGCAATAATCGCGATATTGCGAATTTGATCGGTGTTCATTGTTAAAAATTCCTTACTAAAATAAAAATTGAATAAATCCAGATAATATATGGTATAACTGCAAAACTTCCAAAAATATTGCCGGGTTAAAACTTTTCATTTTTACATTTTTGCAATTCTATTGCAAATTTTACAAATTCTCATTATATTGTGTCATGATTAAACGTGAAATTTCCGACAAAATTTTAGAGCTAAGTGAAAAATTTCCAGTAATTTCAATTATTGGCCCGCGCCAATCCGGAAAAACCACGTTGGTAAAAGCGCTTTTTCCAGATAAACACTACGTTAACCTTGAAGAACCGGACACACGATTATTTGCAATTCAAGACCCACGCGCCTTCTTAAGCCAGGGCCCCAAAGGTCTGATTATTGACGAAGCGCAGCGTGTACCTGAACTTTTTTCTTACATTCAGTCCATGGTTGATCGTCAAAAAAGGTCGGGACAATTTATTCTCACAGGTTCGCAACACTTTTTGCTACACGAAAAAGTCAGCCAATCATTGGCCGGGCGCGTTGCCCTGTTTAAGCTTTTGCCGTTTTCTTTAAAAGAACTTTTTTTACATTTTAATCAATTAACGCCATTTGGAGACTATCTTTTTAAAGGATTTTACCCTCCTATTTACGACAGACAATTACGACCAACCGATTGGTATTCTGCTTATGTAAGCACCTACGTCGAGCGCGACGTACGCCAGCTTTTGAACATTAAAGACCTGGATCAATTTACGCTTTTTCTAAAATTGTGCGCTGGCAGAATCGGCCAATTATTAAACTACAATTCCCTGGCCAATGAGCTTGGCATTGCTGTAAATACGGTCAAGGGGTGGATTTCGGTTTTAAAAGCCAGTTTTGTCGTTTTTACCTTAATGCCCTATTACAAAAGCTATAATAAAAGACTGGTTAAATCTCAAAAGCTTTATTTTTACGATGTTGGGTTAGCTTCGTATTTACTGGGCATTCGGGACAAATCGCATTTGCAAAACCATTTCTTGCGCGGAGAGTTGTTCGAAAATCTGGTTATTGCCGATCTGATAAAGTTTGCCTACAATAATGGCTTTGAGCCCAATTTCTATTTCTGGCGCGATCAGACAGGTCACGAAATCGATCTTTTAATCGATACAAACGGACGACAACGCGCATTTGAAATTAAAACGTCTTCAACCATTTCCACGGCCTTTTTTAAAAACCTTACATTCTGGCAAAAAATCTCCGGTAATTCCCCGGAAGATTCCGTCCTCATTTACACAGGCGAAAGTGCGCAAAAACGCAGTCAGGCTCATGTTCTTCCCTGGCACAGGCTAATCAATCCTTCGTTTCTATTTGAATAAACGCGGTCATTTTAAAATTCCGTTTTGAGTACATCCTTCGTAAGATATGTCCCACCATGGCCGGATTAGTTGAAATGGTTGATTAGTTGAATAGTTGATTGGTTGAATGGTTAACGGTTTGTCATTGCGAATCCTATGCAGGCAGGATGAGTGTCAACCATGTTTGTAGGTGCGAAGGATTTCCACCAGTATTTTTTCATTGGACATGTTTTATTTGTACACGATTCTTTCTTTCCTGTGCTGCATTGTTCTGGAAATCCTTCGCCCTTACGGATGAAGAGTCATCAGCCTATCATGACGCAGCGATTGGAATGCCATCAGTGTTAAATAAAGACCGCTGAGCGTGAATTCGATCTGCTGTCACCCTCTCACCCAGACGTTTATTATGGGAGAAGGAAATCGAGGGGCGAGGGCAATTAAGAGAAACAATTAAAACATTCTTTGAGCCCTGAGTGACTTCTCTGAGCTCTCTGTGGTTGTTAAAATATTTTGTTTATTCTTTTTCTGCGATTATTGGCGTAATCTTCGAGAAAATGACTTTGCGCGCGTTGCGGTTGATTTTAGTTGTGGCTGCGCCGCCTTGGAATAATTTCCTGGTTATCTCCAAGGCTTAAGTTCTTGCTCAATTTCTAAAGCTTAATTGTTTTCGAACCTTAATCGCTGGTATTCAAAATAACTCCATTAAGAAATTAATAAAATTTCTTTTGAACAGATGCAATTTTAACAAGAATTTTAATTCATTTTTTATTAAATTACCGGTGAAGTTTCTCTGAATTGTTCTTTTACAAAAGGAATTGTTATGAAACCGAATCCAAAAGACTTTCGGGTGGACGCCCGCAGCAAATTGCGCGCCGAAGCCCGTTACATCCGCGATGAACAAATAGCAGGCCTGTGGTGTGGCGTCACGCTGCGCAGTCCCCATCCGCGCGCCCGTATTCTTTCTATCGATCTCGATCCGCAGTTCGACTGGAACAGCGTCACGGTTGTAACAGCTAAAGACGTGCCTCACAATTATGTGGCGATCATCGAAAAAGACATGCCTGTGCTGGCCAAAGACATGGTCAATTATGTGGGCGAGCCGGTTGCTCTTTTTGCCGCCCCCACGCAGGAACTGGCCGAAGAAGCTTTAAAGCATGTAACCGTGAAATATGAACCCCTGCCTTTTATTGACGACCCGTTAAAAGCCGAACACAGCGAGATTAAATTGTACGGTTCGAACAACGTGTTTAAAGAGATTCACATCGAACGCGGCCATTTGCAGGAGGCGCGGCAAGCGGCCTTTCGCGCCATCGAGCTGGAAACGCAAACCGGTTTTCAGGAACACATGTACTTGGAACCGCAGGGCATGGTGGCCATTCCACAAGAAGAAAAGATCATCATTAAAGGTTCGCTGCAATGTCCGTACTACATCAAAAATGCCCTTGGCGAAATTTTTAAAGGTTTACGAGAAATTACCGTTGTTCAGTCCACCACGGGCGGCGCGTTTGGCGGCAAAGAAGATTTTCCCTCTTTGCTGGCAGCGCATGCAGCCTTGCTGGCTTATAAATCGGGACACCCGGTGGCCATCTTTTACGACCGCGCGGAAGATGTGCTGGTTACCACCAAACGGCATCCATCTTTCAGCCGCAACAGAGTTTTTGTTGACAGAAACGGTAAAATCCTGGGCCTGGACATTGAATTTTATCTGGACAGCGGCGCCTATTGCACGCTCTCTCCCGTGGTGCTGGCCAGGGCGGCGTTAACCGTCACCGGTTGTTACTTCATTCCTCATGTGCGCATTGTAGCCAAAGCCGTGGCCACTAACACGGTTCCCAGCGGCGCCTTTCGCGGTTTTGGCGGACCGCAGGCCATCTTTACCATGGAAATGATTGTGGAAGAGATCGCCCGGCAATTAAATCTTGCCCCCCACACGGTGCGCGCTGTCAACCTGATCGACGTGGGGCAAACCACGGCCACCGAACAGGTTTTGCGGTACAGTGTTTCTAATAAACAAACCTTTAACGATGTGCTGGAACGCAGCGGTTACCAGCGCAAGTACGCTCAGTTTAAAGAACACAACGCGCCAATTTTACAGCGCTTACGCGATGGGAAATTCCCAAAATCCCGGCCTGACGACGTTTTAAAGGGCATCGGCCTTTCCGTATTTTTACACGGGGCAGGCTTTACCGGCGGCGGCGAGAACCGTATTAAAGGTAAAATACGTATCGAAATCGATGAAGATGGCCATCCCGTCATTTACAGCGCCCAGACCGAAATGGGCCAGGGCCAGCAAACCGCTTTCCGAAAAATTCTGGCCGATGTCCTGAACATCGATCGTGAGCAGGTACTGCTGGCCCCCGTTAACACGGACCTGGTGCCCAACTCCGGCCCAACCGTCGCTTCCCGTACCACCATGGTGGTTGGTAGTTTAATCGCCGATATCGGTCAACAGATCATCGAACGCCTGAGCAACGAATTGCAAAAGGAGTATGACATTCCTTTTGAATACCGGACGGGCTATTTTTACGGCGGCCAACATATTCTTTCCTTTTCAAAAGTCGCTAAAAAATTTGCCGGCCTGCGTTTTGAAAAAGAATATAAACATCCGCCTTTCATTAAATTCAGCGAGGAAAACTGGAAAGGCGACGCCTACCCGGTGTACTCCTGGGCGGCTGCCGTGGCCGAAACCGAGGTGGATCCCATTACTTTTAATATTAAAGTAACGCGCTATTACACCACGCACGAAATCGGCAAGGCCATTAATTACGATCAATCCATAGCGCAGATTCAGGGCGGTTCGCTGCAGGGCATCGCCTATGCTGTTTTTGAAAAAATGGAACGCCACAACGGGCGGCTGGATGTGCGCGGTTTTAGCGACTACATCATTCCCACTACCGTGGACATGCCGTTAATGGATATCAAAATTTTAGAGAATCCGTACCCTTTTGGGCCGTTTGGCGCCAAAGGGCTGGGAGAGATGCCGCTGGTTGGCGCGGCCCCGGCGGTTGTTTCCAGTTTGCGCATGATCTTTGGCCGTCCCATTAATAAAATTCCGGTTATGCCGGAAGACCTGTTTGCGCTGTTTCAAAACATGAAAAAGAACGGAGGCCTGAAATGAACGTCTCCTTTAAGGTTAACGGAAAGCGCGTCACGCTTGACATTCATCCCCATAAACGTCTGCTCGACGTGTTGCACGACGACTTGCAATTAATCTCGGTAAAAGAAGGGTGCGGCGAAGGCGAATGCGGCGCCTGTACGATTTTGTTCGACGGTAAAAATGTCAACTCCTGCCTGATTCCGGCTTTTCAGGCCGATGGGCACGAAATTGTAACGATTGAGGGGCTGCGGGAATGGTCTGGTTTTGAGACCATTGAACGGGCCTACCTGGAACATGGCGCCGTACAGTGCGCCTTTTGTCTTTCTGGTTTTGTGATTTCTACCGTGGCTTATTTAAAAGATCAGCAAAAGGAAAACACAGGCGAAGAAGAAATCAAAACCGCCCTGGCCGGCAATCTTTGCCGCTGCACCGGTTACACTAAAATCGTGGAGGCCGTTCGAGACCTGGCCGAACACGAACAGCTTAAAACGCAATTTGATGAGGATTGGCCGTATGAAAAATGATGTTTCCGTTTTACGTCCGAAAAATATAGAGGAACTGGATCAAATTCTTTTGCGAAACGGCGCGCAGTGGACTTTTGTGGCCGGCGGAACCGACCTGCTGGTTCGCAAACAAAGCTGGCGTCAGTCGACGCACATCATCGACCTGACTGGTGTGCCTGAGCTACACAAGCGGATTGAAATGGACAACGGACGCGTACGTATCGGCGCCGCCGTGCCTTACAGCGCCGTCGTTAACCATCCGTTCATCAAAGAACACTTCCCCCTTTTGTGCGAAGCCTGTAGTCAGATAGGCTCCATTCAAATCCAGAACCGCGGCACCATTGGCGGCAACATTGCCAACGCCTCTCCGGCTGGCGATACACTGCCCGTGCTGGCCGTTTTAAACGCCGATATTTTAATCGGTCCGCAAAAAAATGGGAAGTTTGAGCTCCTAAAAATTAACGAAATCATGAAAGGCCCGGGGCAAACCGTTTTACAAGCCAACCAGTACATTGCTTACATTGAAATTCCAGTTCTTGAAGCAAAAAATCAATTCTGGGCCTTTCGCAAAATCGGACAACGCGCGGCCATTGCTATTAGCAAACTAAGCCTGGCCGTTTTGGGCTGGTTTGAAGAAGACCGCAAAATTCGTGAAATTCGCATCGCCACCGGCAGCGTGGCCCCGGTTATTTCGCGACATGAAAAGACCGAAAAGATTTTGACCGGTCAATTTTTAAACGAAGAATTAATCGAACAGGCCGCGGCAACCCTTAAACAGGAAATCGATCCCATTTCCGATGTACGCTCTACGCGCCCGTACCGTCTGGAAATTACGGCCAATGTACTGCGGGATGTGCTTTATGAGCTATTAAAAGCATAAGGGGGATTCTCTCCCCCTTAATTGAATAAAGGCTCTTCAAATTTGCCGTAAAAGCCTGGCGCAAAGCATCTTTTGTTGAATTTGACCATAAAGGATAAAAAGCCAAAGATCGTTATCACCGTCTTTTAAAAACGTATGGCCTTACCGATACATGGCGCGGTTCTTCTTCCACAAGACGAAACACCTTTTAACTCCGAAAACTCAACCTATTAAAAATACTCAATATAGCTAATGCGAATTTCGCGACTGGAACCATCCACCATGGAATTATTCTTTAAAATATTTTTCCAGATAAAGTCGATCTGTAGTTTTTTCTGAAATGTCCATTTTATGGCGGCGTTTAAATAACCGTTGCCCTTTCCGATGCTTTTGCCCGTATTGTCATTCATGGCCAGATCGTATTCGGCAAACAGGCTTAATTCTGTATTAATACTCTTTTCCACGCCAATAAAAGCATTTAAATCTTTGTCGTTGTCTTTACGTTCAAAACTGTAATTAATGCCGCCATGAAAGGCCAGCGTGCCTAAAAAATTAAAGCTTTTACTGGCCACGGCATAAAGGCCTTTGGATTTGGCTTCGTAGCGTTCGAGCGAATCGATATATCGACCAAAGCCCTGACCGTCGTAACCAACGGCAATGGCCGGAAAGGCCAGCGCCTCGTCAATCAACCGATATCGAATATTTACCGCCACCTGCGGATTCCAGTCAACGCTGCCGCTGCCGATCAGATTAGTGCCGCCGTAGGAGATGCCAAACATCATGCGATTGGTGACGCCCACATCCAGATATCCCAGCATACCGCCGTTGTTGTACATGTACAGCACGCCTAAAAAGCTGCCGCGTTCCAGAGTGGCAGCCGATGGACAATCAATGATCGATATCGATTTTACCGCTTCAATATTCTGTGCACCTGCCGATATTGAAAATATGGATAAGAGAATTAACATTTTTACGAAAGATTTATGGCTCATGATGATTCCGTCCTTTGTTTTTAACAGGAACAAATTGAATAATAGGAACATTAAAAATAATTGTCAAGCAAATGTGCGGAATTAGAAAGAAAAAAAAATCGTTCCAACTATATTACTTGACAGTTGGGATAGAGTAAACTAAATTGTAAACAAAAAAGTAAAAAATACAGGGAGAACAATGAAGAACAATTTCACCAGCCGCGTATCCAAAGTCATTCGCTATTCGAAAGAAGAGGCCATGCGGCTTGGACATGACTATATTGGCACCGAGCATCTTCTTTTAGGGATTATTAAAGAGGGTGAAGGCATTGCTGTTAAAATTTTGCAGAACCTCGGTGTTGATCTGAACAAGCTTAAAAAAGCCATCGAAGACGCCACGGCGCCCTCTGGCGGCACCATGACCATCGGCAACCTGCCGCTTTCTAAACGGGCCGAAAAGGCGCTGAAGATGACATACATTGAAGCCAAAAATTTTAAAAACGATGTGGTGGGCACCGAGCATCTGCTGCTCTCCATTTTAAAGGAAAAGGACAGCCTGGCAGCGCAGATCTTGCTCACATTTAATGTGGATTACACTGCCTGCTACAATGAGCTGGAAAATATTTTAGCGGGCAACCCTTCCTCGCCGGTTCCCAAACAAAGTCCCAAAAAAATAAAAACGCCGGCGCTGGATCATTTTGGCACAGATTTAACGCAGATGGCCCTGGAAGGCAAGCTGGATCCGATCATCGGTCGCGATAAGGAGATCCAGCGTGTGGCGCAAATTCTTTCCAGAAGGAAAAAGAACAACCCCGTGTTAATCGGGGAGCCCGGCGTGGGTAAAACGGCCATAGCCGAAGGCTTAAGTTTGAGAATTATCCAGAAAAAAGTACCGCGCGTTTTACACAACAAGCGAATTGTCGCCCTGGATATGGGCTCCATTGTGGCGGGCACCAAATATCGTGGGCAATTTGAAGAACGGATGAAAGCCATTATGAACGAGCTGGAGAAAGCCGACGACGTCATCCTGTTCATCGACGAGCTGCACACTATTGTGGGCGCCGGCGGCGCTTCGGGCTCGCTGGATGCTTCCAATATGTTTAAACCGGCGCTGGCCCGCGGAGAGTTGCAATGCATTGGCGCCACAACGCTCGATGAATATCGCATGTACATCGAAAAAGACGGCGCGCTGGAACGACGTTTTCAGAAGGTGATGGTGGAACCCACCTCGCCAGAAGAGACGCTTGAAATCCTGTATTCCATTAAAGATCGCTACGAAACGCATCACCATGTGGAATACACGGATGAAGCCATTCAGGCTATTATTTCATTGTGCGAACGGTACATCACCGACAAACATTTTCCGGACAAAGCCATCGATGTGCTGGACGAAGCCGGTTCGCGAGTGCACCTGCAAAATTTAGTGGTTCCCAAAGAAATTCTGGAAATGGAAGCCGAGATCGAGCGCGTACGCGTGGAAAAAGAATCGCTGGCTAAAATGCAGGACTTTGAAGGGGCCGCACGGCTGCGCGACATCGAACGCAATTTAACGCAAAAGCTGGATCAGGCGCGCCTGGAATGGGAAGTGTCAGAAGAAAATCGCATTTCCACGGTGACCAAAAAAGACGTTGCCGACGTGGTGTCCATGATGACCGGTATTCCGACCGATCGCATTGCGCTGAGCGAATCGGAAAAACTGCTTAAAATGAACGATGAACTCAAGAAACGCGTGATCGGCCAGGATGATGCCATCGAAACGATTACACGAGCCATTCGCCGCGCCCGCGCCGGACTCAAAGACCCCAACCGTCCCATTGGCTCATTCTTATTCTTAGGACCAACCGGCGTTGGTAAAACCTATCTGGCTAAACAATTGGCCGAGTACTTGTTCGAAAATCCGAACACTTTAATTCGCGTGGACATGAGCGAGTACATGGAAAAATTCAATGTGTCGCGTTTAATTGGTTCGCCTCCGGGTTACGTTGGCTACGAAGAAGGCGGCATTTTAACCGAGCAGGTGCGTCGTCATCCCTATTCCGTTATCTTGTTTGATGAGATCGAAAAAGCCCATCCGGACATCTTTAACATTCTGCTGCAGGTGCTGGACGACGGTATTTTGACCGATTCTCTCGGGCATCGCGTTGATTTCAAAAATACGATCATTATCATGACTTCCAACGTCGGTGTAAAAAATCTGAAAAACACCAGCCGCTTTGGCTTTGCGAACGAAAAAGCGACGGATAGTTTTGATCAGATCAAGAATAAAATCGAAGACGAATTAAAACGCGCCTTCAATCCGGAATTTCTGAACCGTCTGGATGATATTGTGTACTTTAAACAGTTTACGCAAACTGACGCGCTTAAAATTGTTGATCTGGCCCTGAACGAACTGGTTAAAAAATTGAAAGAACGCAAGATTGAATTTCAATTGACAGATGGAGCTAAAAAGTTCATTGCCGAGCGCGGGTTCGATCCGCTTTACGGCGCCCGTCCTTTGCGACGCGCCATTCAAAAATACATCGAAGATCCGATTGCCGACGAACTGATTAAAGGCGTATTTAGCGATGGCAGCATCATTCAAATAAAAATGAAAAATAAAAACGAATTGACCTTTACGGAAATCGGCAGGCGTGAAGACACTCCGGAAGACGTTGAATTGAAAGGTTAATTGGAAATTTAAATTTGCTATTTAGCCCGGGTGATTTTTTCACTTGGGCTTTTTTATTTCTTGTTGTATATTTCTTGCGCTGATGGTTAAACTAAGTGATGAGGTCGAAATGTCGTTAAAACTGGACTTTTCTAATGTTGTAGATGTGAATCTTGGTTCCGAACACGGTTTAGGTATGGAAGAAATTCAATCGCTGGTGGAAAAGGGCAGGCGCGTTCAGCAGGAGCTGCGAAAAAAGGCCGAAGCCGATACGCTCGGTTTTTACAAATTACCTTACAAAAAAGATGTGTTTACCGAAATTTTAACTTTTGCCAATGCCGCTCGAAAAAGATTTGATTATTACGTCCATCTGGGCATTGGCGGTTCGGCGCTGGGCCCCATTGCCATTCATACTTCGTTGAAGGATTCCTATTATAACCTGAGCGAAAGTCCCAAAATATTTTTTCCTGACAATGTGGACCCGGACTGGATTCATGATTTGTTGAAACACATCGATGTTTCCAGAACCTTATTTCATGTCGTCTCCAAATCCGGCGCCACGGCCGAAACCGCCGCCACCTTATTGTACTTTATGAAATATCTGAAAGAGGCGTTAAAAGACAACTTTTACAAAAATCTAATCTTTACCACCGATCCGGTTGAGGGATTGCTGAATGTAATTGCGCGTGAATACCCCATAAAATGTTTTCGCATTCCGCCCAACGTGGGCGGAAGATTTTCCGTCCTTTCACCGGTGGGGTTGATATCGGCGGCCATTGCCGGCGTGGACATAGAAGCCATTGTGCGCGGCGCGGCAGAGATGGCCCAGCAATGCGATAATGACGACCTGATGCAAAATCCCGCCTTTGTTTTCGCCGCCGTTCATTATCTGTACATGAAGCGAGGCAAAAACATCAGCGTTATGATGCCTTACAGCAATAAACTGCGCGATCTGGCGGATTGGTACCGGCAGCTTTGGGCCGAAAGCCTGGGCAAACGGTACGATGTTCACGGTAATGTGGTAGAAGTTGGCCAAACGCCGGTTAAAGCGCTAGGCGCAACCGATCAACATTCCCAGGTGCAGCTTTACGTAGAGGGGCCCAACGACAAGGTGATTATCTTTCTGGAAGTGGAACAATTTGAACATAATGAACCGCTGCATAACTATTTTCCGCAGATTGGCGAGTTCAACTATTTTGAAGGCAAATCGCTGGGGCAACTGCTTAACTATGAAAAACAGGCCACCGAGCTGGCCCTTACCAATAATCAGCGGCCCAATTTAACCATTAAGTTTTCAGAAGTATCTGCGGAAAATGTGGGCGCTTTTTTCTTTTTATTGGAAGCCGCAACCGCCTTTGCCGGCGGTCTGCTGGAAATCAATGCTTTCGATCAGCCGGGCGTGGAACAGGGCAAAATTGCCACTTATGCCCTGATGGGACGCAAAGGTTACGACAAAAAACGAAAAGAAATTTTAGAACAATTGGAAAAAAAGCGCTCGTTTGTGGTTTAGGGAGCAGAGTGTAAGGTAAAAAAGTAAGTTAAGAACTTTTGAGTCAGATCGAAAGGGGAAGGTAAATAGGGAAGGCAATGGGGGAATGGGCTAATGAAGCGTAAACCATTTGTTTTGTGGATATATTTGACTGAGCATCATCCACCAATTTTCCATTCAACCATTCAACGAAAGTAGGTATCCTTAAACCATACCCGCTTACGCGGTGGGAATAGAAAACCTGAAAATATCGTTAAACAGGTCAAAAAATAGAGGAGGAGCAAAATTTGGCATACGTAAAACCAAATCCAGAAACTGATTATGCGTTTATTCTGGGCGTTTCCAGTGGTTTTGGAGAAGCCACCGCGCTGGAATTAGCCAGGGAAGGATTCAACATCATTGGCGTGCACATGGATCGCGGCGAGGCTTTAAACCACGTGGAAGAATTAAAAAGACTGATCAAAGAGAATGGGGTAGAGGCCATTTTTTTCAATAAAAACGCCGCCTCAGAAAAGAATAGAAAACAGGTAATTGATGAAATAAAAGCGCATTTTGGGCAAAGTGAAAATAAAAAACAAATTAAGGTCATGCTACACTCGCTGGCCTTTGGCTCTCTGGCGCCTTACATTCATCACGATTTAGACGAAAGGTTAACCCAAAAGCAGCTGGAAATGACCATTAACGTGATGGCCAACAGTCTGGTTTACTGGACGCAGGATTTAGTAGAAGAACATTTATTAGGCCAGGGTTCAAAAATTTTTGCCATGACCAGCTCCGGCTCATTGCGCGTAATTCCCTATTACGGAGCCGTTTCGGCGGCAAAGTCCGCTCTGGAATCGCATGTGCGGCAATTAGCACTGGAGCTGGCGCCATACAAAATGACGGTGAATGCCATTCGCGCCGGGGTGACCTTTACGCCAGCCCTGCGTAAGATTCCCGGCCATGAAACGATGATCGACTTAGCACTCAGTCAAATTCCTTTTAAAAGGCTAACCCAACCCAGCGATATTGCTAAATTTATTCTGGCACTGGCTACCTCTGACGAACTATGGGCTACGGGAAATGTGTTCAACGTGGATGGCGGCGAAGTAATCACGGCTTATCATTCAACCTTTCATCATAAGCGTTGATCCCGTCAATCTTCTTTTTATTTAGCAAGAAGAACGCTCGCTTTGCTTTGTCGGGCGGGCCTTCTCTTTTTTTAAAAAAGATCCCTCCGTCGATGTTTTACGCATCCGTTTTATTCCATCTCGAAAATAGCTGGGCGTGACGCCGGTTATCTTTTTAAAGGCAGTGTGGAATGTGGACTTGGATTGAAAACCGACCTGTTTGCCAATGCCTTCAATGGAATAGTGTTGCGAGTCTTTTTCCTGAAACAGACGAATGGCTTCCTGAACACGTAGATTATTTAAAAACTGCGGGAAATTCATTCCATATATTTCATGGATGATTTGGGACAGATAGCGGGAATGAATCCCCAGCCCATCTTGAACAAAATTTAAGCCCAAATCACCAAATTTCCACCTTCGGTTTTTGTAAGTTATTGGTTTTTTTGGATCGAGTTTTCGAGATGTCGTTGTAGTGCCCCATACTATATTGGTTTCCCCCTTGACTTAATTGACTGATATGATTATATTTGAACATGTTTATTAAAGAAGTCACAAAAAAGAATAAAGGGTACGATAAAACCTTCGTTTACCATCAATTGGTCGAATCCTATCGTACTGAAAAAGGCCCAAGACAAAGAAAATTGCTCAACCTGGGCAAGCTTACCATTCCTAAAGACCAATGGAAAACACTTGCCAATCGCATCGAAGAGATCATAAGCGGACAAACTTCACTGATCGAAGTGGATGAGCAAATTGAACAATTAGCCCAGCGCTATGCCTCGCTTTTAATTCAAAACAAACTAAAACAAGAAAAGGTAGAAAAAAAAGAAAGCCCACAGGAAACCGAGACCATTTTTACGGGCTCTGTCAAATTCAGAGATGCTCGCAGTATAGGAGGCGAATACATCAGTTTGATGATGTTAAGAAAGCTTAAGTTCAATGAACTTTTAAAAAAGCTGGGCTTTAAGGAGAAGGATATTAAACTGGCCGAACTGTTGATCGTTGGGCGCCTGGTGCACCCCTCAAGCGAATGGGCGACCTTACGCTGGGTCAAAAAGCAAAGCGCCATCGATGAGCTTTTAGAGTTAGACCTTTCAAGACTTTCTCACAATAAACTTTATCGAATTACGGATCAATTATTAGAACATAAGGACAAAATCGAGAATGGTTTAGTAGAGCAAGAGCGTCTGTTATTTTCCTTGCAGGAAAAGATCATCCTGTACGATTTAACCAATACGTATTTTGAGAGTAGCCGTACCAGTGAACTCAAGGCTCGCGGACGTAGTAAAGATAAGCGTCACGATATGCCCCTGGTTACTTTAGGCCTGGTATTGGATGAGGATGGATTCCCCAAGGAGAGTCGTCTTTTCTCTGGCAATGTTTCCGAACCAGAGACTTTGTCTAAAATTCTGGATACGATAGGCGGCAAAGTCAGGAAATTGATTATTTTAGATGCCGGGATTGCCACAGAAGAGAACTTGCAACTGATCACAAAGCGTGGACACGACTATCTGGTTGTCTCACGCAGTAAACCGGAAATCGAGATCGAAGAAAATGCTTTTAAAGAGATTAATCACGATCAACGCCATAAAGTGGAAGCCTATCTTTACCGTAAGGATAAAGAGCTTTATTTATACTGTCGCAGCGCCTCAAGGCAAAAGAAAGAGGAAGCCATTCGACAATTTCATCAGCAGCGCTTTGAGGCGGAGTTGAAATATGCGGCGGAGAGTTTGCACAAGAAACGAGGCACGAAGAAATATCCCAAGGTTTTAGAACGCATTGGCCGCATAAAGGAACGTCATGCAAAGGTGGCCTATTTTTATGATATTACGGTTGAGCATCACAATGGTATCGTGACAGAGATCAGCTGGAAGATAAAAGATGAGCAAAAGATGGATGATCGATTTTCCGGCACGTATTATTTACGGACGAGTCGTCTGGATTTAACGGATCGTGAGATTTGGCAGCTCTACATCAGTTTAACGGATGTGGAGGATGGATTTCGCTCGTTGAAGAGTGAATTAGGCTTAAGGCCTAATTTTCACCAGAAGGATAAACGCATTGAAGGGCATATTTTCATTTCGATTTTAGCCTTTCATGTATTGATAAGTCTTCAAAAACAATTACATGATGCAGGCGTTTATCATCGCTGGACAACCATTCGTGAATTACTTTCCGTACAGCAGCGAGTAAGCGTGGAGATGAAAACTCAGAAAGGAGATTTATTAGTTATAAGAGATACGACCGAACCGGAGGCGATTCATTATTTAATGGCGCAGGCATTTAAGATCAAGCCCAAGCCATTAGGTATGAAAAAGATAAGAATTTAAATATTGTAGTGGTAATAAAAAAGAACGACATGTTGTTTTTAAATAACTTAAATCGTTTTAGTGTTCAAGATGGGCCAGGCGCGTCGAAAGCTTCTCAATGGTTAAATTTGATTCCCGAAACCATTTATTGCCAATGAAATCTTCTTCAATCCGGCGCACAATCTCACGCTCTTTTTTAGAGTTTATGGCCTGACGCGCGGCGCCATTAACCGCGATTTTATTTCGGGCGGTCAGGCCACAATCGCTCCATTGTAATCCCTTTTGAACTAGGAGATTGTACGCCATTCGTTTTTTAATGTACAGGATGATAATCGCGCTCAGAAGGATTAGCATCACCAGGGCGCCAAGCGTTAAAACTTGATTTTCCCGGTCTTTTCGTTTAATGATGGCTTCTTTAAAAGCCAGTTCTTTTTCTTTCTTTTCCGTATCGTATTTAATTTTAAGTTCGTTGATTTGCTGGCTTATGGACTCATTATAAAGAGAATCTTTTAAAACATCGTATTTCTGGAAATAATCTAATGCCCGGGCATATTTTCCCATCTCCCGATAGATTTGAGCCAACGTTAAGTAAGCGTCTTTTAATTGCAATCTCAATTGGCGTTCTTGAGCAATAGTTTCAATTTGGTGTGCCAGCCGTTCAGCCTTTTGCCATTGTTTTTTTCCAATATAACTACTCACAATGTTGGCCAGACTCTCCAGGTACATCTCTATATTGCCTACCGAATCAGCGTATGATGCGCTACGCCATGCTAACTCCTGCGCCAGAGAATAGTTTTTAAGTTGCACATGCAAGCGCGCCAGATTAACCTCCAGGGCAGCCCGGTAAAAAGACCCCTGTTGGGTTAACGGAAGCGCTTTGGCATAATAAAGGGCGGCGCTATCGGGCAAATTCAAAAACAAAAAATTATTGGCCATATTAAGGTAAATAATCATCAAACGGCGCTGGTCAGCGGATTGAATGGCCAGAGGAATGAGCTGACGATATTGGTTGTTGGACTCCCGATAGTGATCCATCCTGGCATAGACCACAGCGATATTATTCATGGCCCTTAAATAATCTTTTTTTCGCTGACTCCTTGAAGCCAGAGTAGCGCAGCTAAGGAAGATATTTAATGCTTTTTGATATTGACCGGTAACAAAAAAATAATGCCCCTTGGAAAACAGAAAATCTAAAGTTAATTCAGGGAGATCAAACCGGTTTACAAGCGGTTCCAGCCGATACAGGTATCGGTAAGCTCTTTCCGGAACCGTATCCACAGAATCTTCCAGAGCCTTTAGATAAACGCGTAATTCTTCCGGACGCTGAAGGTCTTTTACTTTTTCCCAATCGATCTGTAGAGCAGCCCTAAATGGAATGGCAATAAAAAAAATTGAGAATATTAAAAGAACCATCAAACGCATTACAATTTCCGAATTTATCAACCTCTTCAAAAATAATAATAAAGTTTGAAAGGTGAAAGAAAAAATTCGGAGACAATAGACTAAGGCAGTCAAGCCGCAACCAAAATCAACCGCAACGCGCGCAGAGTAATTTTCTCGCTGATTACGCAAATAATCGCAGAAAAAGATTCAAATTATTTTGAGAGAAAAGTTAAGCAAAGCGGCACAATTGCTCCCCTTCTCTTTTTTAAAGAGAATGGGCTGGGGGATGAGTTTTAAAAGCAGCGTAAAAATTTTCGCACGCTAAGGCACTAGATCTTTCGAAGGAAGTATTCTAATTTTACCCGTTATTTTTGCTGGATTATTTTATTTTGATGTGTTGCGTCCTGATAGGGGCGATTGAGATTAGCACGGCTATTTATCGGCAGGATGAGATGCCCCCACAACAACCATTTCGTCATGGGAGATGATAAAAAAACACCTCACCGTTTCATCGGCGGGATGAAATGAACCACCGTCACCCCCCGTCCCGTCAGGGACGTTTGAAAATAGCCCGCCGTTTCAACGGTGGGAACAATGAACAGCCCACCAACTATCCCGTCCCGTAGGGACGGTTGAATCATCGTGAAGGGCATTCAGATGTCCCTACGGGACATTTTACAATGTTTTGGTTATCGTGCCCTTCCCCGGCAGTAAACTTCCGCGTTATTCTCAAAAATCCCTACGGGATTTTTTTCCAAAATAAAATACAAGAAATCTGCACGAATTTACGTTCCTGGCGGCCAATTCATTACATACCATAAGGACGATTGCCAATAGTCAGCCGATTCATCGGCGGAATGAGTTGAACCGCAACAAAAAACCTGTCCCGTCAGGGACGTTTGAAAATAGCCCGCCGTTTCAACGGCGGGAACAATTTGCCCCCAATCCATCATGTAAGACCGTTATTTTAAAAACATCACCTTTCGCACCGCCTGAAACCGGTCGGCATTCATCCGCACAAAGTACACCCCCGACGGCACGCTTATGCCCCATTGATTGCGCCCATCCCAGGAAACCTGATAATTGCCGGGCTCAATATGCCTGTCCACTAACGTGCATATATGCCGTCCCTGCAAATCGTGCACAGAAATGCGTACCTGCCCTGCCACCGGCACAGCATAGCGAATAGTCGTACTGGGATTAAAAGGATTTGGAAAAACCGGATACAATTCAAACTGTTCTGGTAAGGTTGTTTCTGGTTGATTTGCTTCATGGGCAATTGGTTTGACGTTTTCTAACGTAGCGATGAGTTCTTTTCCACCATTAATGGTTACAGAAAATAATTGATAATCATACAGGCTATTTATTCTGACGTAGGCATCCAAAAATTCATAGGTTTTCGAAGCATTGGCATTTCCACGTCCCGGTACATAACCAATTTCAACATAGACGGAATCGGGCTTTTCTCGACGCAAAATTAAAAAACCGGCATTATCGATTTCGGAAGCCACCGTCCATTTTAAGAGGATCTGGTTATCAAATTGTGTTTCTGCCCAGAAATGTAACAGACTTACCGGCAAACTTTGGTCTTCTTGCGCATCGGACAAAATCCAATCCGAACTTCCGGCGGGAATGTCCACCGTGGATTCAACATAATTATTGGCGGCATCGCGCGTGGTCGGCACGAACTTTTGCCAGCTTCCGCCTGCATAGCGCCAGATGTTTAGATCGCTTTCTGTATTATTATTCAACTCGCTGTCCCGATAATACAGGCGCAAAGTCACACTGTTATCGGCCGTCGTGGCTGTAATATTGTACCAGCGCGTTAACGAATGAGGCGCCAGCGTGTACGAACTGCCGGTGTGCCGCGTCACGGTTACGCTGCCCAAGCCGGCGCCATTGGTGATTTCACACCCCAGGTTGCCAACGGTAAAGGTTGCGTCGCTGCTGATGCTCTGTGTGCTCTGAATATTACCCTGCAAATAGCCGTTTTCCGTTAAACTATTGGGGCTAACCGTCGGCGTGTAACTACCAGTTAGCAACGTGGAATTGGAAGCCACCGTCAGATGGTAAAAATCCACGTTTCCGGTTAATGTTTGCGTTCCAGTGCCGTCAAATGTAACGGTGGGCGTGTAACTGCCCAGAAAATAAGTGCCGTTGCAGGTAAAATCGCCCGCTATTTTTAAATTATTATTGTAAGTGGTCAGCGTTGCGCCGCTGGCAATTACCAGGTTCCCGTTAACATCGAGATCTTCTACCCAGGGCTCATCGCCAAAATACGTATCTCCCTCGATGGTCAGGTGATGGAAATAATTGTCAACCGTGCTGGTAATACTGGGGCCATAGGCGTCCCCTTTTTTAAGCACAAAAGTTCCCTGCGAGGGCTGAAAAACGCCTAAAATCACATCCACGTCTGGATCAGCACTGCCCGAGGTGACGGTTACGGTGTAATCACCGAAAAGATTAAACTGGCCGCCAGACTTCATTAAAAATGCCCGACAATCAATATCGGCATAAACATTAAAAGCGCCGGGGATGCTTAATTGAGCGCAGGTCAGTTTCTTTTTAATGGTTACGGCACCGCCGGCGGTAAAATTTGCCGTGGATACCGAATCGTTGAATATCACCGTGGCATATATTCCAGAATTGTACAGACCGGTGACTGTTACTTTATTATTGAAAGTTGCGTAACATTCATCGTAAGAGTCGCTAATATCCATATCGCCATCCACAGTAACCGTGCCATTAAACGTCCCGGAGGCGGTAGTGCCATCATTGTCAAAATCGCCCATACTAAAATCAAAATAAACCCACAGATTGCCATCGCACCTGAAATCGCCGCCACTGTTAATATTGAGATAATCCACGTCAAAATTATGATCCCAGTCGGTATTGTCCAGAAGAGCGTTGATATCTAAATTCCCCATCATCGGCACGTAGGCAAACATATCCACCGTACAATCGGCGTTGATGACTACATCATCACCGTCTTCAGGGAGTCCATTGTCCCAGTTGAATTCATCCGACCAATCGCCGGCGATATAAAAGATGGTTGTTTTCTGAGCCAGGATGAGAGATGGAACAACAAGGAATAAGAGAAGCAAAAACATCACGTTTTTCAGCCGCAAAAGGGAACCAATCGCCAACATGATCAATCCTCCTTTTGTTGAAAAATTTTTGGATTCTATGAAAATTGTATTTTCCCCCCGGCAGTGAACTGCCGGGCTATTGCCAAAAATCCCTCCGGGATTTTATTGCCATGGCATTGCGTCCCGTCAGGGACGGTTGATAATAGCCCACCGATTCATCGGTGGGAACAATGTCCCCTACCCAACCACCAACCCCGTCCCGCCAGGGACGATTGCCAATAGCCCGCCGTTTCAACGGCGGAAACGATGAACAACCCAACCCACCACCCCCGCCCGTAGGGACGATTGAATCATGTGGATGATTATCCAGATGTCCCTACGGGACATTTTACATTGTGTTGGTTACCGTACCTTTCCCCGGCAGTGAACTGCCGGGCTATTGTCAGAAATCCCTCCGGGATTTTTTTGCCACGGCATTGCGTCCCGTCAGGGACGGTTGCCAATAGCCCAACATTTCAACGGCGGGAATTTTTGAATCAATCAATGCACCTCCATCCGGGAAAAAAGCATCAGCACAATCGTTCCAATAACAATCAATCCCATTCCAACCAGCGCCGCCACATCCGGCTTTTGCCCATACAAAATGATGGCCGCCACGGTAACCAGCACAATGCCCATGCCCGTCCAGATGGCGTAAGCCACCCCAATGGGAATGGTTTTAACTACAATGGTCAAACAATAAAAGGCAACGCCGTACCCCACAATCACCACCAGTGTGGGCAAAAATCGCGTAAATCCCTCGGTGGCGCGCAGGGCGCTGGTGGCGGCCACCTCGGCAAGGATGGCCAGCGCCAGTATGCCATACGCCTTCAAATCGAACATATAGTTTTTCCTCTTTATTTTATCAGCATCACCTTCTGCACGGCCGTAAACCCGTCGGCTTTCATCCGCACAAAATACACCCCCGAAGGCAAAACCCCTCCCTGTTGATTGCGGCCATCCCATTGAATGCGGTATTTCCCGGGCGCCAGTCGTTCATGCACCAAAGTGCGTACCCGTTGCCCTAACGTATTGTACACGGCTATCTCTACCGCAGTAGCGCGTGGCACGTCGAAACGAATGGTGGTGGCGGGATTAAAGGGATTGGGATAGGCCGAATATAACTGAAAAGTCAACGGCAGGGCGTCCGCATGGGAAGCGATGCCCACCAGCGTGGTGTCCGCCGTTAAAATCCAGTTGCTGAGCGCCGTAATGTGCTCGGCGCGCACCCAGTTGGCTGCCGTATCGGCCGCCGTGAAAAAGGGACCCGTCCAGTGGATGCCCTCCTGACGCAGCAAGCGCAACTGTTCTTCGGGCTGATTGTTTAATTCGCTGTCTTTGTAACTCAAGGTCAAATCCAGATCGAAATTTTCCAGACCGGAAGCGGTAATGGTGTAGTAGCGTTGCACCGCACCGCTTACCCCCGCCGGCAAAGCGCCAGGATGCACCGTCACATCAATGTAAGCGCTATCCAATAGCGTTGCCTGATTGAGTTGAATCTTTGCCCGCACTTGCCCGCCAAAATAAAGCGTTTTGCCCACATCTTCGCTGGAAAGGTAACGGCGCACCTGCGTGCCTTGGTATTCGAAAGCGCCAATATCCCGCCGCCAGCCCAGGTGGTGATTTCCTGCTTCATCGTAATCGTAATCGCCCAGACCGGCATCGATGCACGGCGAATCGAACCGCAGGGCAAATGTGGTGGTGTCCATGCGCGGATCGGCATCCACTTCGTCGTAGGAACTGACGTAAAATGGCTCGTACTTCAACGCTTTTCCTGTATTGCTGATTGAATACCCAAAAAAGCAGTTGTTGTAAATGTCCATGTCGAACTCAGAGTCGATCATCAAAACCGCCCGTTCCCTGGGCGTATTGTAGAAAATATTGTTCACCACGTTATAATTGTTCAGACTGCCCGATAGCAACTGCTCTGCGTAAATGGCGTTCGCATTCCGGAAAAACACATTGTGGTAAATACGAACAGTGTTTTTGGCATTATAAGCAATACAAATCGCATCGCCCCGATAACCGGTGTATTCATTGGCATTGGGATTGGTGTTGGCGATGTTGTGGTAGAAGATGTTGTAAAACACCTGGCTGGTGTCGCTGATGAATATCGCCCCGCCTTCGGCATACTCCGTTCCCTGACTGGCAACATTTTCTTTAAATAGATTCCCCCAGATGATAGCCCCATCATCATAGGCAGCGGTTGCCACGCCACCGCCCTGGCCGGTTCCGTTTGCCCGGCAGGCAATGTTCCCTTCAATGGTGTTGTTGCGGATCAAGATCCTTGCTTCACTGTAGATACCGCCTCCTTTTCCTGTTTCGCCGTCGCCGGTGGCGGCAACATTGCCACTGATGGTGTTCCCTTCAATTTCTCCCCTTTCTTCACAATAAATGCCACCGCCTCTTCCGGAGCCGTGGCTGGCCATATTTTCACGAATGGTATTATTTCGAATGATCACATAGGTGTTAAACCCCGCAGCGGCGATGCCTCCGCCATAGCCATTGTTACCCGAAGCGGCGGCGGTATTTTGTTCAATGAGATTATCTTCAATCACCGTCTGTTCACATTGCCACAGATAAATGCCGCCTCCCTGACCCTTAACGCTGGCAGTAGCGGCTGCAGCGACATTGTTGCGGATTTGATTACTGGCAATTTGCAGGCGTTCTTTACCATATCGGGCGTAAATGGCGCCGCCAAGGCCGAAGTAACTATAGTCATCAATGGGGCAGGCAGAGGCGCCGTTTTCTTCGAAGGTGTTGCGGATGGCCTGTCCAAAATTTTCAATAAAAAGCGCGCCCCCATAGCCTTTTCGCGCCAGGGAAGCCCAATTGCCTGAAAAGTGGTTTTCCTGGATAACGACTAACGAATCGCTTCCGAAAATGGCCACGGCGCCCCCGTAGCCGTCGTGTTCCTGTCCTGCCACATTGTTCTGGAACTGATTGTTTTCAATGCGCAGGCCCAGGCTGGAATAAGTGTAAATGGCGCCGCCGTTACCGGCATCGTAATCGCTGGTGCTGCTTTCGGTGGATGCCACGTTATTGGTAAAGGCATTGTGGCGGATAATTGGACCATTCTCCGTATTAATAGCAGCAATGGCGCCGCCGTAACCATCGCTTTCACCCAATGCGGCGTAGTTGCTATCAAACCAGCAATGGTGAATGACGCTGCTGCCGGAGGCGGAATCTTCCAGTAAAATTGCCCCGCCGTAACCGTACCCGTAAGCCGTTCCCACGGCGCCGTTGCCTTTTTTAAACCCCAGGCCGCGCAGTTCTACCGCTCTGGTGATGCGCATAAACCGGCTGGCGAAATTGGCGTTGAACAGACATTTGGCGCTATCCGGCACGGCACTGCTGTAAGTTAAATCCAGGGCAAAACGCGCCGAAGAAATGGTCAACGCCTTGTTCACAATGATCATCGAATTGAGCACATATTCCGTGCCGTAAGTTTCATTGTAACCCACCAGAATGGTGTCTCCGTCCTGCGCCTCGGCAACTGCTTTTTGCAGCGTGGCAAAGGGATTGGTCCAGTCCAGTCCCGTACCGCTGCTGTCGTTGCCGGTTACCCACACGTAATAGGTGGTAGCAAACCCCTGTTGCGGCAGAATGACACCCAACAGGAGCGCCCAGATGATCCATAGCCATTTCATCATTTTTTCCTCCATATTTCATTGCATATTTTTTATCATTGTTTTTTTAGAAACCGATAACTCTACTTTAACAAAAGCATCTTGCGCGTTTGCGTTTCGGAGCCGCTCCGCAAACGGTAAAGGTACACCCCGCTGGCAACCGGTTGTCCGGCATCGTCCCGGCCATCCCACACCGCCTGATGCCGGCCGGCGGGCTGCCAGGCGCTCACCAGCGTGCGTATTTTTTGTCCCAACAGATTCAATACGGCCAACTCCACCCGGCTGCTGCGCGGCAGGTGATAGGCAATGGTGGTGGTGGGATTAAACGGATTGGGATAATTGGGCAGCAAGCGGAATTGCCGTACCGTCTGCGGTGTCGGTGACTCAATCCCGGTGGTTGTCCACTCTAAGATGTACACGCCCGCCAGATAATCGCTCAGGTAAACCCGATTTCCCTGTACCGCCACGGCAGTGACTTCATCGATATTATCGCTAAATTGCGCCACTGGTTGGGGATTTGCCGGATCGCTCACGTCCAGCACCAGCAGTCCGTTGTAACTGCAGGCCAGGTATGCCAGCCCGTCCCGGACAACAATGTCATTAATGTAATTGCCGGCGAAATAGCGCCCCACTACCACTGGTTGCGTGCTATCGCTGATGTCGATGATGTAAAGGGAATCCCGATTGTTGACATAGGCGTAATGGCCCTCGGCAAATATGTCGGTTACGTAAATATCCGGCACGGTGAAGTGCGATAGAGTCACCACCTGCGACGTATCGGCAACATTCAACAGGTACATGCCGCCAAAGCCGGCAGCCAGCAATGCCAGCGTATCGTTGCGCACGAACGATTCCTGCACATCGACGCCCATCGACCAGTGCATCACCGCCTGCAGTTCGCCAGTGCCGTATTTGTCCACCGCAAACCAGCCGTTGTAGCCAGCGCAGGAATAGACGTATTTTTGACCGATCTGCACATGGTAACTGCTGATTTGCTGACCATAATCAAAAAAGCCGATCTCCGTCGGCTGCGCCGGATTGGTCACGTCCAACTGGCGTAAAAAGCCCACCTGGTCCGATAGGAACAGGAGATTGCCTTCCACATCCACGGAAACGGTGGCATCGTGGGAAGGAAAGCGCCCCACGGTTTGCGGAAACGGCGTGGCTGCCAGGTCCACCACGTACAACCCGTTCTCATAACCGGCAACGTACAGGTAGCGATCGGTTACAGCGATGTCCGCCGCGCCGGCGCCGGTTTCGTAGTGCGCCATGTGCTGAATGCTATCCAGATAAGCGGTTTCCAGAATGTGCATGCCCTGATTGTAGGACGCGACGTACAAATGGGATTGCTGCCGCCACACATTGTAGGCGGCAATCTTTTCGTAACTGCGCGCCAGATGAATCTCGCGTGGATTGGACATATCGATTTCGTGGATGCCTGCCTGTTTGGCCGCCACAAATAAGCGATCGCTGCCGTTGCCCACAATGGCTCGCACCTCGCCGGTCAATCCCAGGCGTTGCAGGGAATCGGGCGCTGCCGGATTGCTAACGTCGATCACCTCCACGCCGGTGTCGTCCGCCATATAGGCAATACCATCCTGCACGTACACATCCCAGGCGGCGCCGTAGGTATCAATGGTGGCAATGAGCGAAGGATTAGTGGGCTCGCTGATATCCACCAGGTTCAATCCGGCGGAAAAACAGGCCACATAAGCCAGGGAATCCTGCAGAAACAGACCGCCGCCATTTCCCGGCAGGTACAACTGAGCCACATAAAAGGGATTGGTGGGCTGACTGACGTCCACCACGTACAGGTCTTGATCAGTGTACGTCAGGTACACATAATTGCCCTGCACCGCCAGATGGTTCGGATCTCCGCCCACGTCGAATGTGCCCAACACCTGCGGTTGCTGCAGGTCGGACACATCGACAATGAGCAATCCGTTGGTTTTGCGCAACACGTAAAGGATGCCATTCTGATAGGCCAGATCCACGGGAATCCCCTCCGGTACCCGGACGCGGCCCACCAGTTGCGGCGCGTTCACATGGCGGATGCTCAGCACATCCACCGCACTGCCGTTGCCCACAAAAGCCAGCGTATCGCCATCGGTAATGGCCACGTAACAGGGCCCCGCAGCCCAGCGATTGACTTCAATCAGATTTAAATCATCGGCGCGGATGAGGCTCAAACCCCACAAAATTAGCAAGATCATTCTTAAAAAAATCATCGCTTCTCCTTTTCAATTTTTAGACTTCTTTAAAACTACTTTTTTATCTTTTTGGGCGAATTAAAAAGTCTAATGGTTTAAATCGATTTCCATTCATTTAGCTCATCATGTAGCGTCCAGTCCCGGGATAATCAACATCTACAGGCTAATTTTTTACAAATTATATTTTTTTATAAATTTACGGACGGAGGCAGGCCTCCTTAAGCGGTAATGAGTTCGGATTTCGGAAATTAATACAACTTTGGACAAAGAAAATGGCGGCAGGGAAACGCAAATAAATGCACTTTTTTTATTTAATAAATTCTTACTGTGCATCGCGAATTCGTTGGGTACGTGGCGGTTTATTCGTCCCACTAAGGGCACAAAAATATTTTTAAAGCACAACACTTTCTCGCAGAGAAAACCCGCCCCCATTCAACCATCCAACTACATTTTTTGAGGCAGCGCAAAAATTTTCGCGCACCAGAGCATGCTATTTTTTGAAGGGGCATTTTATGACCAAACATTTTGAATATTATCAACATCTTTTTGTATCTTACATTTTAACAAAGGCTAAAATGAGGAGGACTTTATGGAAGTACTGAAAGTCGAAAATATAAACAAATCATTTGATGGCGTGCATGCCGTTAAAGAAGTGTCTTTAAAAATTGAAACGGGAAAAATCTACGGGCTATTGGGTCCTAACGGCGCCGGCAAAACCACCACCATCCGCATGATTATGAATATCATTGTGCCGGACTCCGGTAAAATCACCCTCTTTAACCAGCCCATGGAAGATTCGCTTAAAGCTAAAATCGGCTATTTGCCAGAAGAACGAGGCGTTTATCCTAAAATGAAAGTTCATGAATTTTTAAAGTTTTTAGGCGAGCTTCACGATATGAGAGGCGCCGGCCTGGACGAACAGGTTGATTTATGGTTAAAACGTTTTGATCTTGCAACCATGGGCCATTTTAAAGTCGAAGAACTTTCCAAAGGAAATCAGCAAAAAGTACAGCTCATCGGTTCCTTTCTGCACGATCCGCAACTTTTAATTTTGGACGAACCGTTTTCCGGCCTGGACCCGGTAAATGTAAACCTGGTAAAAGAAATTATTATGGAATTTAAAGAACAGGGCAAAGCCATAATTCTTTCCACGCACATGATGGACGCGGCTGAAAAAATTTGCGATCATGTGTATTTAATCAATAAAGGACAAAAAGTTCTGGACGGCGAGCTGGATAAAATTCAACAACAATACGGGCACAACTCTGTACAGCTGGAATACAAAGGCGACGGAAAAATCATCGAAAAACTTCCGTTTGTGGAAAAATTCAACGATTTTGGTAATTTTGTTGAAGTCCAGTTAAAAGACGGGCATTCGGTAAACGAACTGCTGGAAAACATTATCCCACATATTGAAATTTATCGCGTGCAGGCTAAACGCTCTTCTTTAAACGAAATCTTTATCAGTCTTGTTAAGGGAGGTGAACATCATGCATAAAGTATGGACGATTATTAAACGGGAATATAAAGAAGCGGTTTTTAAAAAGAGCTTTCTTATTTTAACATTAATCATGCCCCTTATCATGATTGCCATGGCTGTTTTACCCAGCCTTTTAGTGATGATGGAAACGCAAAAACAAACGCGCATACACATCGTCGATCAAACCGGCTGGCTGTATCCTCGATTAACCGAGGTTTTAACGGACACGCTTAAAAACGGCAAGCCTAAATTTTTATTAAAATCCATTGAAATCACCAGCATGGATTTTGAAAAGATAATCAAAAAAGAAAAGGACTTGATTAAGGCGGAAGAGATCGATGTTTTGTTGGTCATTCCGCAAAATATTGACTCCACAGGAAAAGTCGATTTTTTTGCCCGCAATGTGGGTGACTTTGATTTAACTTCCAGATTCAAAAGCACGCTGTCTAAGCTGGTTTCCGACCATCGTTTAATGCTTTCCGGCCTGGAGCCAGAAACGATTAATAAATTAATTAAACCGGTAAAACTGGAAACCTACAAAATCTTAAAAGGACGCAAGGAATCCAAAGGCGGATTCATGAGCGAATACTTTACGACCTTTATCTTTATTTTTATCATTTATATGACTATCATACTCTATGCCAACTCGATCATGCGCAGCATCATTCAGGAAAAAAATTCGCGCATTGTGGAGACCATTCTTTCCGGAATGAACGCCTTTCAATTTATGGCCGGGAAAATTCTTGGGCAGGGGATGGTCGGTTTAACGCAATACGCCATCTGGGTGATCGTTGGACTGGCTGTCGCTTTTGCTTCAGGGAAATTTTTAACCGTATCCTGGTTTTCGATCAGTCCAGTAACTTTTTTATATTTCGTATTATTCTATATTTTAGGTTATTTCCTCTTTTCCACTCTTTACGCCGCCATCGGGGCGATGGTCAGTTCCGAACAAGAAGCGCAGGGGCTGGCCACTCCGGTTGTCTTTCTGCTGGTTATCCCTCTGGTTATGATTGGCACCATTGTTAAAGATCCCAATTCAACGGTTGTAACCAGTTTATCCCTGATTCCGTTCTTTTCGCCGATTATTATGTTTGCGCGCATCAATCTGGCCAATCCGCCGTTCATTCAAATTCTACTTTCTATTGTGATACTTTTATTGACCATTGCCGTGCTCATCTGGTTGGTGGCTAAAATCTTTAGAGTGGGCATTTTAATGTACGGCAAGCGGGCGACATTCCCAGAAATTATAAAATGGATCAAATATTAAACGAACAACGTTAGAAAAACTCTCCTCCCGGCGGGAGAGTTTTTTTTATCAACGAAAAAAGCAGGGCAGCGGCTTTGCCCTTTGTAAAATGTTAATCCATGAAATGTATGAGAGGCGGCTATTAATGTAGCTTCATCAATTTCTTTAATTAAAACCTGTGAAAAGGTCAAAAAATAAACAATCCTACCATCTGTGGCGATTTTAACGGAGATTTCTATTAAATTATTTTGCTTTTTTCCCGAATATTAGGTAATAATTATTAAAAAGAAAGTCTGAATAAAATTATGTATAAAAGAACGGTCTATTTTGTCATTATCCTTTCTCTCTTTTTAACCTTCGATCTATTTGCCGTGGAATCTAATGGTTATCCCTCGCCCCATTATCCATACATTCGTTATACGGTTGACAACGGCCTTCCCCAGTCGATTATATCAAGCTTAGTTCAAGATGCTTACGGCTTTTTATGGCTGGCCACCAATGAAGGAGCGGCAAGGTTCGACGGTTCTTCTTTTCAAGTATTTAACGAAGAAAACGGCTATCCCTTTCGTCTGGTTACTGGCATTATCGAAAAAGAACCCGGTATAATGTGGATTTCCACCATTTCGAACGGCGTATGGGAGCTCTACAATAATAAATTAAGACAAATTTCACTGAACGGCGCGCTTTCTACTTTACACATTAATTTTATGATTAAGACCTATGATAATGAAATTTTAATTGGCGCCGAACCAGGCGGACTTTATGTTGTAAAAAATGATTCTCTTATTTTGCATCTGGATGACCGCAAAGGAGAGATTGTCAGCAAAATCCTTTGCGGCGCGAAAGATTATAACGGCAACTATTGGGTTGGGAGCTTTGACAGTGGCCTTCAGGCCTTTGATGGGACAAAATTAATAGCACACCTAACAACAAAAGACGGTCTTCCTTCCAATGAGATCCGCACCATTTTACCATTGCCTTCCGGGGAAGTCTGGATTGGCACCAACAGAGGTTTTTTCATCAAGGAGCGGCCGGATTTAACCAGAATGCTAAACCGTTCATTTCCGGAAGTTTTTGTTTCATCCATTTATACTCCCAACAACCAGGATATCTGGATCAATCTGGCCTCCAAGCCCGGCGGCGTGCTGCATTTTAAAAATGATCGGCTGATAGAAATCTTACACGCCGATGACGGATTTTATTCCAAATCCACCCTAATCGACGAACAGGGCGCTTTATTTATCGGTACATATCGCGGACTCTATGTTTACCCCAACCGAAATTTTGAAAATTTTGGCAAGGAATCCGGTTTAACCGATACCTATATTCGCGCTATCGGCAAGGACCCTGCTGGCAACGTTTTGATCGCCACTAAAAGCGATGGAATATTTAAATTGGCAGGGCAAAATTTTGAAAAACTGGCTTTTTTAGATGAAGCTTTACGCGGCAATTCCGTTCACGATATAAAACCAATTAATAACCAGCTCTGGCTTGCCACCACACGTGGATTATTCATTGTTGAGAATAACCGCCTTATTCAAAATAAATGGACACACTTTTTCAAAGGAATGTACCTGCGTCGTTTTGAACAGATTGACGGAGATTTGTATATCGTTGCGCATCGTCAGCTTTTTAAAATTAGCAACGGCAACCTCATCGACCTTTCTTACAACCTTAAAAAACGGCGTGTATCGATCTGGGGCGTAGCCAAAGATAAAAAGGACCGCCTCATCATCGCTACAAACGGTAATGGACTACAGTTTCTTGATAATCAAACATGGCGTCAACTACATCCGCCGGATTCGCTGGAGCAGTTCTTTGCCATTCGTCCCGATGATGAGAACAATCTGTATATTGGCAATTCTAAAGGCCTTTGCAAATGGGACGGCAGCCATTTTGAGTTGCTGTTGCCTCTTAACAAAACGGTGTGGGACGTTTTGCCCACCAAAACAGAGATCTGGGCGCTAACCAGCTATGGCTTATATAAAATGCAACACGGCAGAGTCCGCATCTATAATAAAAAGAACGGGCTGGTTACCACAGAATTTAATATGGGCGCGCGCTGCATGACAGCCCACAATGATTACTGGTTTGGAGGCGTTGACGGGCTGGTTCATTACTATAAAAAGAAAAATTATCCGGATCTCGTTCCTAAATTTTACATTAATGCCATTGAGCTGGAAGATTCGCTTTTCAATTATCCGTTTCCAGCAGAAATCGTATTACCTTCCAGCAAAAACGCGCTCCGCTTTCATTTAAATAAAATCGATTTTGGCAATGGACCTTCTTTAAAATTGGCCTATTGGTTAAAAGGTTTTGATCAGGATACCGTTTTTTTAAGCGACAGCAAAGTTCAGTATGTTGACTACACCAATCTGCCTGACGGCGCATACACCTTTCTGCTCTTTCTGGCAGACCCTTTCACCCATCAAATTGTTGCTCAGAGGTCTGTGTCTTTTATCATCTTACGTCCCTGGTATAAAACCAATCTCTTTATCTTCTCTACAGCGCTTTTAATGCTTGGTTTGATCTATGTAATAGTCCACGCACGCGAATCGTACCTGAAAAGACGCAATTTACTGTTAGAGCAGCAGGTTCTGGAACGTACGGAAGATATTCGACAAAGTTATAAACTGCTTAAAAAGGAGACGGAACAACGCAAAAAAGCGCAAGCCTCGTTACGCGAAGAACGGCGACAGCTTGAAATTACGCTTAAATCCATTGGCGATGGCGTGGTGCGCACGGATTTAGAGGGGAAAATTCTGCTGCTAAATGACAGCGCTGGAAAGATTTTAGGCATTTCTATAAAAGAAGCCATGGGGAAACCACTAAACGAAATTCTCCAGTTAAAAGATGAAGATGAAAACACAGAGATTCATTTGCCGGAGTACGTCCAGCAATGGGAGGATCAGGAAAATGCCCCGCCCTATTTTTATGCGCTGCTCACCTCTTCTGACAGCAAAGAAAAGAAGTTTCTCAATATCAGTTGGTCAAAAATTAAAGGTGAAAATGGAGAGGGCTCTGGCTATGTGTGGGTATTCAGAGACATTAGCGCCGAACGACAACTGGAAAACGAAATTTTAAAATCTCAAAAGCTGGAATCTATCGGTCTGCTGGCCGGCGGTATTGCCCATGATTTTAACAATATTCTGGCCGGAATATTGGGCAACGCGCAGCTGGCCAAGCTCAACTGGCAGGAACGCCAGGATATTCAAAAATATCTGGACGGCATAGAAGAAGCCGCACAAAACGCCTCGCGCTTAACCAAACAGCTACTTACCTTTGCCAAAGGCGGCGAACCCGTTAAAGAAATCATTTCATTAAAAAAGATATTAATCGAGAATGTGGAATTTGCTTTGCGCGGTTCCAATGTCTCTTGCAAGTTTATCATTGACGACGATTTGTGGCCCGTTGAAGCGGATAAAGGCCAGATCAATCAGGCCATTAACAATCTGGTCATTAATGCCATCCAGGCCATGCCCGGCGGCGGCCAGCTTGTAGTTAAAGCCAAAAATTGCAACAAAAAAGAAATCGCTCGCTTAATGCCCGAGATTGAAAAAGACCACTATGTGGAAATTCAAATCACAGATACGGGGTTAGGCATCCAGCGCGAAAATCTTGATAAAATTTTCGACCCCTATTTTACCACCAAACAAAGAGGCAGCGGTTTAGGACTGGCTACCACATACGCCATCATAAAAAAACATGGCGGCCATATAAAGGTTGATTCGGAACTGGGCCGGGGAACGACCTTTACCATCTGGCTGCCAGCCTTTCCGGAACAGGATGTGGTCGAGAAGAAACAGGACATGAAAATTGACTCCTTTAAAGGCAAACGCGTGCTGGTTATGGACGATGAAGAATTTATCCTTGAACTGATGGGCAGCTTTCTGGAAATGATTGGCGTGGAAGCCGAATTTGCCAAAGATGGCGAAGAAGCCATCGAAAAATACAAACAGGCCCTGGAAAAGAAGCAGCGTTTTGACGCGGTTATCATGGACCTGACCATCCGCGGCGGAATGGGCGGCAAAGAAGCCATTAGCCAAATATTAAAAATTGACCCCTCCGCCAAAGTGATCGTGGCCAGCGGATACTCCACCGATAGTCTGCTGGCCAATTTTCAGCATCACGGCTTTGTGGGACGTTTAAGCAAGCCCTTTACTCTGGATGAATTAAACAAAGTGCTCGGCGAAGCGCTGAACAGCGATCAATAAGCCGAGAGCGCGCAGCCACAAGCAAAAGCTTTTATTTAGCCAGATGCTGAACACCTTTCATGACAGGCTCTTTCCTTTAATTACATCTGTACACAGTTTGTGAGACAGATGAGGGATGCTTCAACGCTTTCATTTGCCGGGCCAACTCATTTCTTGTTACACGTTACGTAATCACACGTTAAAACAGTATTCCCTTCAAGAAAAAAACAATCTTTTTAATAATAATCCAGCGTCTCCTCTCCTGTAATGACCATCAATTTCAGAACTTTCTGTTTGCCCAGCTCCGGCATGTCGATATGCACGATGTACAGGCCGCTGGCCACGCGCCAGCCCTTTTCGTTCTTCAAATCCCAACGGAAAAACTGGCTGTCGTCCCGCTTTTCCAGCTTGCGCACCAGAGCGCCGTTTAATGTAAAAATGCGAATGATGGCATGCGGCGGCAGATGGTTAAAGGTTACAAAGTGCGTAAAACGATCGGGTTCCATGCTGCTGGCCGCGTAATATGGATTGGGAAAAACGTTAATTTTTTCCACGTCTTTTTTCATCAATTCCGGATCATTTTCGATTTTGCCTGGCGCGTTAAAGGTAAAAGTCAAATTTTCATCCGGGCCTTTGGTGGTGATAAAACGGATCACCGTATTGGTTGGCGGTAAGGTGGCCGCGCCGCCATAATCACAAATGATGATGCCTGACAAAATTTCCACACTGTTATCCCACCAACTGTAACTAAAAACGCCGCTTTCGATATCCTGCGCAAATACCGGGTAACTCCCCTGTTCATTTATTGGTTTGCGAATATCGATCCAATCCGTTGCCGGAAAACCGAAAGCAGGGTCCTGATAGGCAAAATCGAAAACGCCGGGCGTTGCTCCGCCCGAATAACCGCCCGTTAAACAGCGGATATCGTCGGTAGCATCGTCATACGTTCCCCGGCCCACATCCCAGGCTTCAAACGGAACACGCGCCGCAAGCTGGTTGCTGTCTTCTGCCCACCACAAATAGTAACCACCGCTTTCAGTAAAGCGCAATTCAAAATCATGGTTCATGGCATTGCCCAGTCCGGTCATGATCCGCTCAAGGCTTCCCCCTTCTCCTCCGCTCAGGTAAAAGCGATTGGCGTCATTGGGCGAGCTGAGACTCTGCCACACATAGTTCCCGCCATACGGGGCGCCCCGGGCATCGAACTCATCTTCGGTTAAAGGGCCTTCGGCGTCGGCCACCTGTACAATGGCTTTTAAAGTAATGGGCGGTTGCCACACCTTTACCTGCAAGCCATCGACGATTAAAAAATCATTTCCCTTTGTTTGCTGAAAAAAATTACCCTCCAAAGTTTTGATCGGTTGATTTTTCAAAACATCCGCACTGAGGGTTACGTCTTTTAAATTCCACACCCATTGGCCAAATGTTTCCGAAGTGGTATCTTCATCCTGCGTGAAATAAACCTGATATTGATGCCCGGTAAGCGCAGCAGGATCGACAACCTGAACCTGGCATTGAAAATCGCTTTCGTGCGAGGCCGTCACCTCTATGCTCTCTTCGGGTTCCGCCAGATAGCGGTTGCCAGGTTTGGCGGGCTGGACGGTGACTTTAATCAACTGATAGTCCGATTCCAGGGCGGCCACATCTCCGGATTGCGGATTGTAGTTATAGCTGGTCACGGCAAAGTAATAGGTAGAGCCGCGGTAAAAGGGGCGGCCATTGATGGAATCGCCGCGGGCAATAAAATAATATTGGATGCCGGAATCCGTTCCTTCCTGAACCACGGTTCTGACATATCGTCGTTTATCTGGCAGATAGCGTAGCCCTTCTATAGAATAAACGCCATTGATGCGATCAAACGTTGCCAGCTTTACCGTACGCGGATCTTCCAGGTTGGCCTGCGAATCGGGCAACTGATAAACATTGTATCCCTCAAAGCGATAGCCGTGGCGAACTTTTTTCTCGATTTCTTCCACGTTTTTCACATCCCAGCCCCAGTTTAGCACCACAAACTCATCAAAGGGCGAGGCCTTAACGCGCGGCGCCGGAGGTTCGGGATTAACAGGCCTTAAGTCCCGATCGATCATATCTTCTAAAATTTGATTAAACGATTTCAATTGAACAATGCCCTGGCGATGATCGTTACCAACGCCGCCTGTCACCGCGTAAATCACTTCCTGACGGTCATGCGGTTTCATGGTGAACGGCCCAACATTGATCATCAAACGGCGATCGCCCGGCGGAAGGTTTTCGCCCTGACCGTCAATGTCGCCCCACTGTGCCGTGGGATCGTTTACCGGATCGCCGCTGAGCGGAAATCGCGTAATCTGGCCCTTTTGCGGCCCGCTTCGAAAGATCACAGGTAGGGGATTTAACAAGTCTGGATAGGGAGCGTAGCCGCGCATTAGATTGTAATAAAAGATGGCCATTTCAATTATGCCATAGTCCGGATGTCCCCAATCGCTACCGGCTGCCAGGTAATTGAAGCTGCTCATGGGCAAATTACGATAGCCCGTTTTTTGTTCAAAATTAACCATTGCCGTATCCAGCGGGTTACCCGTTTGAACCACAGGGCCCTGCAACAGGCCAAAGCCCACCACCGCCGGCGGCATCCTGTATTTTTTAAATTCGAAATCTTCAAAGGAAGCATTGTAAACATAACCCAGATTCAACGTTGAATCACAGCCCACCAGATCATTGCCATAATCTCCGAGATCCGGATCGACAAACTTGCTAAAATACATGTTTTCAATCGTTTTGTCGGATTTATTAACAACAACATAACGTTCAAAAACAGTCTGTGAAAGCGGCAAAAAATCGCTTTCGTAGGTCCAGAGCGTAATTTGAACTTCCAGCCCGATGGAGGGCGTGTCAAAAACTTCCTCCACTCGCATCTGATCAAGATCATTGACCACCAGCCAAACGACCTGATCGGCTTCGGCAATGCCGGGATAGTCGCCCATATCGCTTAAAGGATAGCCGTTTTCATCCAGCACGGGATCGTAAACGCCATTGCCATTCACATCGTTGAACGGCGCGCCGGCATCAGTCGGCCAGTTCTTCCAGTTGTCGGCGTACCAGTTTCTTAGTTCCGAAACCATGATCTCCGGGATAATCTCGTCTTTAAGTTGAAAAACAACTCTTAACTCATCTTCAAGCTGGGCGCGGCTTAGCGTGCGCCAGTTTTTCCGAACCTTAAACAGCCGTTGAAAGGTCGGATCAACGCTCAGCTGACCGTTATTTTCCACAATTCGACCGGGAATGGTTGCCGCCCGATAGGTAATTCCGCCCACGCGCAATAAGTCCAGCGGTTCCGTGGAAGTAGAATCCTCAACCATGCCGCCCCACACAAAACCGTCGAGGAAAATCACCGGCACCTTATTCACTGTAAAAAAACCGCCCTGCGTGTTTAATGGATGTTTTCCCAGGCTACCCTGGTAATCAATCCAATAGCGCCACATATCGTTTTCGATAATGGTAAAGTGGTTGTAATCTGTTACGGGCGCGCCTTTTTTTTCAGCAAACTTACGGCCGGCTTTTAATAAAAATGGCAGAACAAACATCAACAAAAAAACAATTCTTATTTTCATGCCAAACCTCTTTTATCAGGTAACTTTTAAAATGAATTATTTCCTGCGTTTTTTAAGCGGACGCTTTACGCGCAAGGCAGAACAAATTCCTTAATCTAATAATAGCAATCATCATCAACGATTCAATGGCGTTTAAAATGCCCTTTCTCTCTCCGTCAACCGCCCCTCCTGCGGCGCGGTAAAATCTCTTTTAAATTAATAATAATCAAGCACCTCCTCTCCGGTAATGACCATCAATTTCAGAACTTTCTGTTTGCCCAGCTCCGGCATGTCGATGTGCACGATGTACAGGCCGCTGGCCACGCGCCAGCCCTTTTCGTTCTTCAAATCCCAGCGGAAAAACTGGCTGTCGTCCCGCTTTTCCATCTTGCGCACCAGAGCGCCGTTTAAAGTAAAAATGCGAATAATGGCATGCGGCGGCAGATGGTTAAAGGTTACAAAGTGCGTAAAACGATCGGGCTCCATGCTGCTGGCCGCGTAATATGGATTTGGGAAAACGTTAATCTTTTCCACGTCTTTTTTAAGCAAGGCTAAAGATTGTTCCGGTTTCCCCGGCCCCTGAAAATTAAACGTTAAGTCTTCTGTAGGTCCTTTCTTGGTAACAAATCGAATCACAGTGCCGGATGGCGGCAAGGTACCAGCGCCCCCCATATCACAAATAATAATCCTTGCCAGAACTTCTTTTGAATGGGACCACCAATTGTAACTATAATTGCCGGAAGTAACATCTTCATAATATGTCTCATAACTTCCGCGAGAATTAATTGGCACTCTGATATAAATCCAATCCGTGGCCGGAAAACCTAAAGCAGGATCTGTGTAGGCAAAATCAAAAATTCCGACCGTACCGCCTCCTGAATAGCCTCCCGTTAAACAGCGCACATCATCGCTGTCATCATCATAGGTTGCAGGCCCCACGTCCCAGGCTTCAAAAGGAACTTCTGAGTAAACATTTGCATCGTACCACCAGGCAAAAATGCCGCCCTGATCGGTAAAACGGATTTCAAAATCATGTTCCCTGGCATTTTCAATATTTCGAGTCATACTGAATAGATCGCCATCCCCGCCGCCAGCGCTGATGTAAAACGGATTTTCATCATTTGGCGAACCGGGATCGTGCCACACATTGTTACCCTGAAAGGGCGCGCCCTGCTCATCATATTCATCCGGCTTTAAAGGCCCTTCTGCATCGGCCACCTGTACAATGGCTTTAAGACCCGGCGCTGGCGCTAAAACTTTAACAAGCAAGCCGTCTGCCATCGCAACATCGTTGACAACATCTGCCATATTTTGCTCATCTTCAAAAATCAAAACCGGAATGTCTTTTAATAATACTTGACCGCTGGTTAAATCCTTTAGATGCCAGAACCACTTACTATGCAAAGGATCAAGCGAATCCTGTACAGAGGTAAAAGAAATCTGGTAATCATGATCCGTCAACAGAGTTGGATCAACTACCTTCACCTGGCAAATGACATCTGTTTTTTGCGATGCTGTAGTTTCAATTAATTCTTCCGGTTCTGCCTGGTAACGCAGACCCGGTTTTTGCCCCTGAATGGTCACCTTGATCACCTGATAATTGGATTCCAGAGAGGGAAAGTTTTTTAAATCCGGATTGTAGTTATAACTGGTCACGGCAAAGTAATAAGTCGATCCTCGATACAACGGTTTTCGGTTGATAGAGTCCCTTTTTACCACAAAATATCTTTGAATGCCAGAATCCCGACCAACCTGCAGGGGGCTTACAATTAACCGATTCTCCTCCTGGTCATATTTGAGACCATCTATGGTTTTTACGTTGTTGTCAATATCAAATGTCGCCAGCTTTATGGCCCCAGGATCTTCAATTGTAGTATAGTAATCTGGCAACTGATAAACATTGTAACCTTCAAAGCGAAAGCCGTTTTTTACTTTTTGTTCGATCTCTTCGACGCTTTGCGTATCCCATCCCCAATTGAGCAACACCGTTTGCCCGATCGCTTCCGCTTTAACCTGTGGCGTGGCAGGCATCAGGTCTAAATCTTTAAAACCGTTTTCATAAAATCGTTGAATGATTGCAGCGAAATCTTTAATGTCCGAAATGGGCTGCCGGTGGTCATTACTCTGCGCTCCAATCCAGGCGAAAATAAATTCCTGTTTATCGCCAGGCTCCATGCGAAAGGGCCCGGAATTGATGTAAAATCTTCGATCGCCCGGCTCCAAATTTTGGCCCTGCCCATCTACATCGCCGTACATCCCTTCCGGATCATTAACCGGATCTCCGCTTAAGGGAAATTTAGTGGGCAAGCCGGCCCTGATCCCGCTGCCAGTGATAAACGGCGCCGGGTGCTGGATATCGGCCGTTGGCAGATAACCACGCATTAAATTATAGGTCATCAGCGCAAAAGTGACATCGCCCATTGGGGGGTCGCCATAGGGATAATGATATCTGCTAAGCGCATTGAACGAGGTCATTTTCAGATTTTTGCTATCCGCAACCGGCTTAAAATTGAACATGCCCGTACTACCCGGGGCATCTACCAGCGGGCCCTGGAGCAGCGTAAGGCCTATGGCCGGCGGAATTAAACCTAATTTATCCGCTTCGGGATCCACTGCGTAACCATTGTAAGCAAATCCCAAACTCAATGTTGAGTCACAGCCTACCAGATCATCTTTATAATAGCCAATATCTGGATCCACAAAATGTTGAATGTACATTGAATCAATGACGGCATCGGACTTATTGACCAGCACAAAGCGTTTAAAAATGGCATTGGCCAACGGCAAGAAATTAGTTTGATAATTCCACAATGTAATTTGTAATTCCAGACCTATGGGGGGCGTTCCGGACAGATATCTAACATTTGCCTCATTCAGATCATTCACCACCATAAACATGGTTTCATCTGCCCCGGCAATACCCGGATAATCTCCCTTTTCTACCACGGGATATCCCTGAACGTCAACAATCGGATCGTAGATGCCGTTGTCATTCACATCATTAAAGGGAGCTCCCCATTCCACCGGCCAGTTTTTCCAGTGATCCGCATATCTATCTCTTAATCCTTCTATCATGTAATCAGTGATGTCTTCCTCATTCATATTTAAAAAGATACTTAACTCCTTTTTCAGATACTGGTCGCTTAAACTTAGCCAGTTTTTATGTACTTTAAATATCCCCTTTGAGGCCTCATTTACCACTAATTGGTCCTCTATTTTAATGATACCTCCGGGGCTGGTTCCAATTCGATAATAAATTCCACCCACGCGGGGCGTATCTGTTTCAACAGAATCTCCCTGAAAAAGGCCGCCCCACAAAAACCCCTCCTGGTAAATGACGGGCAATCGCGCTCGCGTAAAATAGCCACCAGCGCTTCCGGTATACGGATCGTACGCCGTCAGGCCTTTATATCCTGCCCAGTAAAGCCAGTAATCATTTTGTAAAAATTGCCAGGAAACGATGCCTTCCGTTGTTTGCATGGACTTAATAATTTTTTTGCCAGGGCCTTTTGCCATGACCAGCGCTGGCGTTAAAAGTAAAAGGGCAAGGATTAAGTTTTTTTTCATGGTCAACCTCAGCAGATGTTTTGTATCTGGCTGCCTAATGCATTTGTTCGCTGGCAATGACCAGCAATTTCAATATTTTTTGTTTACCTAACTCAGGCATATCTACATGAATAACATACATACCACTGGCCACAGAGCGTCCTTTTTCGTTTTTTAAATCCCAGCGTAAAAACTGACTGTCTTCATTCTTTTCCAGTTTACGCACCAGCACGCCATTAAGAGTAAATATGCGAATAACAGCATGCGGCGGCAGATGGTTAAAAGTAACAAAGTGTGTAAAGCGGTCTGGCTCCAGCCGACTGGCGGCGTAATATGGGTTGGGAAAGACGTTTATTTTTTCCACATCCTTTTTCATTAAATCCAGATCATCTTCGATTTTGTCGGGCGCGGTAAATGTAAAGGTCAATTCCTGGTCCGCGCCTTTAGTAGTAATAAAACGGATCACCGTTCCGGATGGCGGTAATGTTCTTGCGCCGCCGAAATCACAAATGATAATATTGGACAGGACCTCCACGCTGTTATTCCACCACTGGTAAGTAAAAGCGCCGCTTTCAATATCCTGGGCAAAAGCCTGGTAACTGCCCTGCTCGTTCAAGGGTTTGCGAATATCGATCCAATCGGTTGCCGCAAATCCGAAAAACGGGTCCTGATAGGCAAAATCGAAAACGCCAGGCGTTGCTCCGCCGGAGTAACCGCCGGTCAAACAACGGATGTCGTCTGAAGGATCGTCATACGTTGCCGGCCCCACATCCCAGGCCTCAAATGGCACACGAGCCGCCACCTTGTTGCTGTCCTCATCCCACCACAGGTACCAGCCGCCGCTGTTCGTAAAACGCAGTTCAAAGTCATGACCGTTGGCATGGTTAATACCGCTCAATAAGCGATCTATTGTGCCGTTTCCTCCGCCGGCGCTAATGTAAAAGCGATTGGGATCATTAATCCAACTCAGGCTATGCCATACATTTTGTTCTGACGTCAATGTGCCTTCGGCGCCAGCCACCTGAACAATGGCTGCCAATCCTTTAGGCTTTGTGAGCACTTTTACCAGCAAACCATCTACAATAAGTTGATCTTCATCCATTTTATCAGGAGGGGTATCTTCATCAAGCTCTTTTATGCTTTGACCGGTCAGTACGGTCAATCCCGTCGTTAAATCCTTTAAATTCCATAAATACGTTCCATAAGTAGCGGAAGCGGTGTCCGTATCCTGGGTGAAATAAACCTGATAGTCATGTCCGGTTACTGCGGCCGGATCCACTACATTTACCAGACAAAGCACATCGCTTTCCTTAGAAGCAACAACCTCTATTTCCTGTTCGGCTTCGCTAAAATAACGATCGCCGGGAGGTTCGTCCTGAATGATTACACTTACTGCCTGGTAATCGGACTCCAGCGAAGGATATTCGGGCAATTCAGGATTGTAGCTGTAGCTGGTCACGGCAAAGTAATAGGTGGAGCCCCGGTAAAATTTTATTTTATTAATTTGATCTTCTTTTATTACCAGATAATGTTTTATACCAGAATTTGAACCTTCTTGCAACAATGTTTCATAATATCTGCCGTTTACAGGATGGGCTTTTAATCCTGAGATTTTTGCAACATCATTGATCAGATCAAACGTGGCAATCTTTACGGTTTGGGGATCGTTCAGCCCTGCATCAGCCCGCGGCAATTGGTACACATTGTATCCTTCAAATCTAAAGCCGTTTTTTACCTGTTGTTCTATTCTTTGTACGCTTTCCGCATCCCACCCCCAGTTTAAAACCACATATTCATCAAATGGCGTTGCCTTTACCTGCGGGACATCCGGCTTCGGGAAAACGTCTTTAAGCTGATTTTGATAGGCCGCTCGTAAATAATTGATAATATTCTTAACCTGTTTAACGGCGCCGAGCCGATCTCTTTCAAGTCCGCCAATGATCGCTAAAATGATTTCTTGCGATTCATCCGGCCTTAAAGTGAAAGGGCCCGTATTCATCATGAACCTTCGATCACTCGGCCCCATATTCCAGCCCTGTCCATCTACATCTCCAAACAAGCCTTGCGGATCATTAATCGGATCGCCGCTTAAGGGAAATTTGGTGGGTTGACCTGCATTGGGTCCGCTGCCTGCTACATAAGGCGTTGGATATTTAAGATCATTGGTCGGTATATAACCGTTTAACATGTTGTACATTTGTAAAGTATAATCAATAACCCCTAATGGAGGATCGGCCAGACTGCCTCCTGATGCCCAATAAACAAAACTGGTCATGGGCAGGTTTTTAAATCCGTTTAGCGGATTAAAATTTTTATAGCCGACATCAGAAGTGTTGCCGGTTTCAACCATGGGCCCCTGCAATAAACAGTAGCCAAGCGCAGGCGGTGGTAAATCTTTTTTGATAGCTTCAAAATCAACATCATTACCATTGTAAGCAAAGGCAAGATTCAAAAGCGTGTCACATCCGATTAAATCGTCAGAATAGTCGCCAACATCTGCATCTACAAACTGCCCTACAAACATGGAGTCAATCGCATGATTTGATTTATTTACAAATACATATCGTTTAAAAATGGTGTGCGCCAAAGGTAAAAAGTCGGTATCATAAGACCAGAGGGTAATTTGCACTTCCAGACCAAGTGGTTCGGCACCCGATAGACTCTTCACTTTTACGCTATCCAGATCATTGACTACCATAAACAGAGTCTGCTCTGCCTGATCCATGCCAGGATAATCTCCTAAATTAGGAATCGGATAACCGTTTGCATCCAGAACAGGATCATAAATGCCATTCTCATTTACATCCACATACGGAGCTCCTAAATTAACCGGCCAGTTTTTCCAGTCGTTAGCGTACTTTTGCCGTAATTCTTCCAGCATAATGAGCGTTATCTGGCTTTCTGGCAGGTTGTATAGTACTTTTAATTCCTTTATTAAATCGACGTCATGCAAATTCTGCCAGTTCTTTTTTATTTTAAATATGCCCTTTGAACTGGCATCGATTATTAACTCATCGTCAACGCGTATAACATGACCTGCCTGGGTACCAACCCTAAAATGAATACCGCCCACACGCGGCGTATCTATTTCACTTGCGCTATCATTTGTTTTTACAATTCCTCCCCAGATCAAACCTTCCAAATAAATGAGAGGGACTCTTTTAGAAGTAAACTCGCCTCCATAAACATTTGGGTAAGAAGGGGTATGTCCCAACTCTCCTTCATAATTTGCCCGGAGATTCCAATAATCATTTTGCAAAATGTTATTTTTGTTAAGGTCAATTGGATCTGTTTGAAAAGAACCAGAAATTTTATTTTTTGGAAAGCCTAATAATGGTAAGCAAACAATTAAGAAGCTGAAAATGAATAATGGTTTCATTTTTAACCCTAATATAATAATATTTTATTACATTTTTTTATCTACCTATGTTTCTAAATCATATCTCTTTCCTCTTTTGTTAAAAGCTCATAAGTTTAAAACCCTAAGATTCTTAAAAATTTTAAATAGCATAAGTTTAAAGATCAAAACCATATAAAAATAATTTCTGTCCAACTAATAAAACACAACCATCCTTGTCAGGCGCGTTGAGTTTTTTTTGAATGCTGTAGAAGCGCAATAAAATATCAAATATCTCCTATTTTAATCACGGTTACAATCAATTATTAATAGTTTATCTATTTTATACTTTTTTCACTCTAAAAAGATAATTCATTTCTTTTATAGCAAAACATTCAATAAAAAGATTTCACTCTTCGTTTGAAATGACAAATTAACTTTTTAGAGCAAACTCTTACTTAATTATTCTAAAAGGGAACAAACTATTTAAATATAAAATTTTCAAAATCAATTATCAAATATTTACGCAGTTTTACTATTTTTAGGAAGGGATAATTGCATATATGTTACATGACGTTCATTTTTAGTTCTTTATAAAAAAAAAGACCGATGGGCAAAGCCCACCGGTCTTATTTTTACAGAGAACCGCGTGCCTCTTAGAAGCCAATACGTATAGTAAACATATTATTCGCGTCAAAGTATTGCACATCGCGGAAAGCATAATCCAGGCCAATCAAAGTGTTGCCAACCTTGTACTGGAATCCTGCGCCCAGGGAGAATGTGTAAAGCTGTTCTTCCGAAGGCGTATTCATGGTGTACAGGTAGCCAGCACGCAAGGCCAGGAAATTTTTGTAATTGTATTCCATACCGAAGCGGAAATCATCGTTCTGCACATTATTGTTAGCAAACGTTCCGGAAACGATCAGCATGTTGCCCGGCATAACCGTGTAGCTGTAGCTCAGGCCCATTTCCAGGCTGGCTGGCAACTGATCGCTGGAAGCGCCACGTCTGATAAATTCCGTTCTACCGTCGATCAACGTTTGCGTCATCAACCCGGTACCGCGGTACTCCATGTTGGAACCGATATTCTTGGCAATGATTCCGAAGGAAACGCCTTCGAGACCGGCCAGGTTTTGGTACTGTAAACCGATATCAAAAGCGATAGCGGTTCCGCTGACACGAGGAGCCGATTCGTAAACCAATTTGGTGGTAATACCCACATTAATGGTTTTGGTCAGCTTGTTGGAATAGGTCATGGCAATCGTGCTGAAAGTTGGCGAAAAGATGCGGCCCGTGCTGCCGTCCATATCTTCCACGGTCGTCAGAGGAATATCGCCAAAATCGAAAGCCTTAATGCTGAAGCCAATATGTCCGAACTTGCCCATGGTAGCGCCCACAGCAAGATAGTTGACGCGAATATCGCCGAAGATATTTACTGTGGAGAACATACCGGCCGCTTTTTGTTCCATATTGGAGAGACCGGCAGGATTCCAGTAAATTGCATCTACCCCGGTGGTAAACACAATATCCGAACCAGCCATGGCCAGGTCTCTGGCGCCCACTGGAACCAGTAATTGGGTACCTGCTGCCGTACCAATCCTGTCTGCATCACCAGCGTAAACAGGCAGTGATGCAAGGAAGAGCACCAGCACGATCCAAATAACACCGTTTAACACTTTTATTTTATTCATATTTTAACTCCCTAACTTTTTTCCCTATCACTGCTATTAAATTAACATTAATAGAATTCAACTACCTGTTCACCCTGAATGATCATCAGCTTCAACGTTTTGGTTTTACCCAATTCCGGCATATCAACATAAGCAATATACATTCCAGAAGCTACAGGTAATCCGGTTTCGTTCTTGAGATCCCATTGTAAGAATTGCGAATCGTCATTCTTTTCCAGTTTGCGAACCTGAACTCCACCGAGCGTAAAGATGCGGATAATCGCATGTTTCGGCAGATGGTTAAAGGTCACAAAACGGTTGAAGCGATCCGGTTCCAGGGAGTTAGCAGCATAATACGGGTTCGGGAACACATTTACTTTTTCAACATCTACTTTGGCCAGATCATCGCTGTAAACAGCAGCCGGCGCTGTGAACGAATAGGTAGTTGTCAACAGGTGTGGTTTATTGGTAACCCAGCGAATTACCGTACCAGTAGGCGGTAAAGTTCCTGCGCCGCCAAAATCGCAGATGATGATACGGGCCAGCACTTCGTAGCTATTAAACCACCAGTTATAGGTAAAGGCGCCAGACAGTACATCGTTTTCATAAGCTTCATAGGTTCCCTGATCATTCATCGGTTTGCGGAAGTAAACCCAATCCGTTGCTGGGAAACCAAATGCCGGATCGGTGTAACCAAAGTCAAAAGAACCTACGGTTGCGCCACCGGAATATCCGCCTGTTAACATACGAATATCATCACTCGGGTCGTCATAGGTCAGAATACCAACATCCCAGGCCTCAAAAGGAACATGAGCAGCTGTGTCCGCATCATACCACCAGGTGTAGGTGCCGCCAGCATCGGTAAAACGCATTTCAAAGTCATGCGCTTGTGCATTGGCAATACTGCGTGACATACGTTCAATACCGCCATCGCCACCGCCGGCGCTAATATAGAAGCGGTTTGGATCATTGGGCGAGCTGAGACTGTGCCATACGTTGTTACCGCCAAAAGGAGCGCCTGCCGCATCATATTCATCTGGCGTCAACGGTCCCTGATCATCGGCAACCTGAACGATGGCCTTAATGCCCGGAGCAGGCCCGGAAACTTTGATCAACAATCCATCAACGATCAACTGATCATTGGCAGCTGGATCCGGTGATTGCGGCTGTTTGGCCAGGACAACTTCACCTGTCGTTACGTCCTTTAAGTTCCAAACAGTCTGGCCATAAGTAACGGAATTGGTGTCTTCATCTACTTCAAAATAAATTTCATAATCATGACCGGTGGTTGCCGTCGGGTCAACAACGATTACCTGGCAAACGCCGTCGTCGTTGCCATTCTTAACAACTTCAACCATTTCACCAGGCTCGCCTTCGTAACGATAACCAGGTTTAGGATCCTGGACCGTTACAGCATGAATAATGGGCGAAGATTCCAGAGCGCGGTCACGTACCAGCGTACCGTCATAATTGTAGGCGGTAACGGCGAAATAGTACGTGGTTCCACGATACAACGGTTTGCCCGTGATGTAGTCTTTATCAACCACGAAGAAACGTTTGATACCGGTGTCGGAACCAAACTGAATGGGCAGGTCAACTACCGTGCCATATTCAGCCGAGAATACCGAGGATTTAATAATACGCACGTCATTGATTTTATCAAATGTAGCAATGCGTACGGTTTGCGGATCATTTAATTTAGCGGTAGCCGAAGGCAACTGATAAACATTGTAACCTTCGAATTCGTAGTTAATAATCTTACGTTCTTCGGTGTCTTTAATGCGATCAACATCCCAGCCCCAGTTCAGGACAACTTTGTCGTCCATTGGAATGGCTTTTACGTTGGGAGCCGTGGGCGGTTTCGGGATGATCTGGAACAGGTTGTCATAAACCTTTTGAGCCACGATATCGGAACTCTTTAAGTCGGCAACCGACTGGATGTTGTTTCCACCCAGACCACCGATCAGAGCTACAACGATTTCTTGCTCATCTCCGGGTTGCATGGTAAAAGGACCGGTTGCGGCAAACATACGACGGTCGCCAGGCCCCATATTGTCGCCCTGACCATCAATATCGCCTTCAACTGCATTCGGATCGGTTACTGGATCGCCAGAGAGCGGGAATTTGGTTGGCTGATCTTTATTAGGTCCACTTCTGTAAACGTAAGGCGTAGGATTGTTCAGATCATTGGTCGGAATATTACCGTTCAACATGTTGTACCATTGCAGGGTGAAATCAATAACACCCATCGGCGGATCCGAAATATCACCGCCCGCTGCGAAATAACCAAAAGAGGTCATGGGCAGGTTTTTATGATCTGGAATGTATTGCAGATTGAATACACCCGTATCGCCGGGAGATTCGATCAATGGTCCCTGGAAGAAGTCAAAACCTGCTGCTGCAGGAGGCAAGTTCACCTTGTTGTATTCGGCATCGGTTACAGGACCATTGTAAGCAAAATGTAAACTCAAAGTGGTGTCGCAACCAACCAGGTCATCGGTGTAATCGCCAATGTCCGGATCGGAATACTGTGCGACAAACATGGAATCCAGAATCATACCGGATTTATTGATCAGTTTATAACGTTTGAATACGATCTGACCCAATGTGTTGTTTGGCTGATTATAGGCCCACAGGGTGATCTGCAATTCCAGACCAATGGGGAAGGTACCGGAATGCGCTCTTACCTTAGCTTCGTTTAAATCATTAACCACCAACCAGATCACCTGATCTGCCTGGGCAAGGCCCGGATAGTCACCCTTAGTTTCATCCGGATAACCGTTCTCATCCAATACAGGATCGTACTGGCCATTGCCGTTTACGTCATAATACGGCGCGCCAAGATCAACGGGCCAGTTTTTCCAGTCTTCTTTGTACTGTTCGATAATAGCCGTGGTCATAGCGTCCGTTACGCCCGTAATGGGCACATTATTCAATTCGGCGGCATCTTGCAATACCTGCGAGGCCGTCAAACTACGCCAGTCGTGGCGAATACGATAGATACGTACACGCTCATCTTCGGCGGAAACAGAAACGGCGTTTTCGCCTTCGCCAATGACCCAACCAGGCGTGGTACCGATACGATAGCCAATACCGCCAACGCGCGGGGTATCTGCAATGGCAATACCGGTATTAGGATCCACTAAATAAGCGCCCCAGATGATACCGTCCATATAAATAGCGGTCATGGCGCCGCGCGGATAGTAACCGCCCGAGGAACCGGTAAAGGGATCGTGGCCGGTCTGGCCTTCATAGTTTACCCAGAAGCCCCAGTTGCCGATATTGCTCATGGTCTGGGTAATCTTAGTAGCAGTAATTTTCGATAATCCGACCGTGCTAACTTCGTTGTATTTGGGTCGGGCAAATGCCTCGTTTTGCACAAGGATTGCCATAAATCCAAATATCAACACGATCAGAAGTAATCGACTTATTCTTTTGTTCATGTTATCTCCTCACACTGTTTTTGAACTCTGATTAGACTTCTTCGTATCAGACATTATTAAAAGCTCAGCTTTAAACCGAAGAAAATCTGTCTCGGCGTACTGTACAACTCACGGCCAATCAGATGCCAATAAGCCTGGCCATTTTCCAGATTGATTGTTTCGTACATCTTTACATAATCTTCACCGCCATAAGCGCTGATAAAAGAACGAGCTCTGGCCGGGTCGATTACGCCGGAAAGCAGACCATCGTCTTCCGCGCTGCCTGTAATCTGATAAACATTAATTACGTTTTTGGTGTTAAACAGGTTGTAAACACGAGCATAAAGGGTTACAGTAAGTTTATCGGTCACGTCGAACGATTTATCTACACGCAAATCGAAACGATGATACCATGGCGTTGTGGAATTGTTAATCGGTTCCAGAGCGCGACGCGAACGCGTATCAATCATATAGTCAACGCCGGAGTCATACGGACCAGCCTGTCCGCCCGAGCTCGTAACCATCGTGTAAGGATGGCCGCTATTGAAAGAGTACAACAAGTTAATACCAAATTGTTCAAAAACAGGACCGCCGTCTTTTTTACCAAAGCGGTAATCCAGGTTAACGGTTCCACGATGCTTTTGAGCATAATCCAATGGATTCAACTGCGTAGGACGCGCCGACAGACGATCTACGGCAGAAATGTAAGAGTTCTGGCCGGAACCGGTACCTTCGGCATCCGAATAGGTATAGTTCATAATAGCCATTAAACGATTAAAACGACGCAGACGGAAACTAATCTCAACACCTTTGGTGGTTGAGAAGTCACCATTGGTCAGGATATTGTACGATTGAATCTCAGCGCCCGGTACTGGCGTAATACGATCGGTAGTAACTTCGCCTTTTACGTTTTTGTAAAAACCGGCGATGTCAATAGCCGCATACTGACCGAACTGCTGACGGAAACCAACTTCGTACTGAGTGGTGCGGATGGGTTCCATATCAAAGCCAACCGGCGTCAGGTAAAAATAACCACCACCGATTTGACGGCCATATTGATAAGAGCTGTAATAAAAGTCGTTGAACTCGTTGGTCTGGACAAACTTACCGTACTGGGCATAAAATACGGTGCGATCGCTTACCGGAAAGGAGAAGCCCAGACGCGGGGTAACATACATAAACGGATCTTTGTCGATCCATTGATCCGGTTTTACAATGCCGTTATCCTTATCGATATCTACATCGGCAGGATTTTTCAGCTTGCGATCTTTGGTGTCAAAATAATCAAAACGTAAACCTACATTAACGATCAAGTCTTTATATTCGATTTTATCCTGGATATAAGCCGCAGCAAAAACCGGTTTTTTTGCGCCGTCAAAACCAGAATCTACTTCTTTATTTCCCCATAAATCATAACCAAACACATTGCCTGCCCATTCGGCCACAACCTGATCCGGTACGGCCTCTTCGCTGCCATATACATCAACTTCCTTCATTACACCCGGGCTGATGCTATACTGGCGAATGGTGTACTGACGGGCGTTAAAACCGAACTTGACTTCGTGGTTACGCGTGATCTGGCTAACCATGTCAAATGCGGCATTCAAGTAAGTTTGTTTATTCTTGCTATAGCCGGCCAACAACGTACCATCACGCAGGAAATTGAATCCATTAATCAGATAACTATAGTCCGGATCCCATTTGCTACGATAAATTACACGACCATCGGTGTAGTCGGCAATTTTCGCGCTATCTCTCCAGGAGCGCCAGTCGGTGCCAAACCAGTCATCATGACGTTCGCCCTGAGTCAGATAATAACTTAATGTTAACTCATAGTAAGTTTTCGGATTTAAAACATGGGTAATTTTACCGCTGAGTAACAAGTTATTGTTATAGTACGGTTGTTCGCGCGTATTAAATACATTTAACATGGGCGCACGATAGGAGAAGCTCTTTGTAAAACTATAAACACCGCTTAAACGGACTTTAAAATTCTGCATATCCCACAACAAGGTGCTGTTAACCGAATGACGGTTGTACCAGTTGTTCGGCGTGTAACCATCGGGATAGGTAATCGCATCCAGTGTGTCCGGATGATAGGCCGGATTATTGGGATCATTTCTCGGATTTCTCGGGTTGGTGTCCACCAGAGGATTATTTAAATTATCCGGATACTTAAAAGTATATCCGCTGCTAAAACGTTTTGCATTATCGCCCACGTCCTGATTTTCGTAAGCAATAAAGAAACGCAAATTTTTGGTGATCGGACCGCTTGCCGTGGCGGCAATGATATGCTCGCGATAGGAATAGGTGCCCAGGAACTTTTCGCCTTCTGAAGCGAACTTATCGGTCTGAGCATCCAGAGAAAAATGGAATTCAGGTCCGCCAGTCTTCAACTCTGTACGGATGATACCAGCGTTGGCATCGCCAAATTCAGCAGTATAACCGCCTTTTAATACCTGAATTTCTTCAATAGCTTCTTGAATAACATGAACGGCATTCACGCGGTTCATCGGGTTGATGGTCGGCGCGCCATCCAGATAGTAACCATTGTCTTCGGCACGTCCGCCACGAATATGGATATTACCATCTTGCAATACCACACTGGGCTGTAAGGCAATAATTGCGTTCGATCCACGAATCGGCATGGCCTCGATTTCTTCGGTGGTCACCCTCGAAACACTCTGCGTAACATGCTTTTCTACCAACGGCCGTTCAGCCACAATAACGATCTGTTCTTCCAACTCGAGCGTTGTCGGCTCTAATTCAAAGTTTTGTTCAGTCGTCGTGCTTGCAGAAACACGCACATTTTGAACAACAACTTTGCGATAACCTACATAACTGGCCTCGATATTGTAAGTTCCAACAGGTACGTTGAGGATCACATAATAACCATCGATGTCGGTAGTAGCGCCAAGCATGGTGTTTTGAAGGACTACGTTAACGCCTGCAAGAGGTTCACCTGTCTGTTTGTCTTTAACTACGCCTACGATCTTACCCGAAGATTGGGCAAAAACCAGTATTGGCATAGCTAAGACGATTAGTAAGATAAGCACTTTTTTGAACATCCCTTAACCTCCAAATAAATTAAAACACTACGATAACAACTAAATAAAGGTTGGCTGAAGCAATATACATCAGGTCATAGGCGCCCCCTCCTCTTTTTTGGATTATACCTATATGTGTCGATTATCACAGGGAAAATATATGATTTATGTGGGAAAATGTCAAGAATTTGCTTCAATTCTCTTATGCCTGGTGCAGGCTTAATAATAGATTTGATTAAACCGTAAAAGAATTTCTTCCTACCCAACAAAAACTTTATTGTGATCTGGGTCATATTACCTTCTTTTAGTTTCGCCTAATGCCCAATAAATATCGTATATAATAATGTTATTTTCAAGTGTTTGTTGCATTTTTTTCTATTTTTCATAAAAAAAGATGTTTTAATTCTGCGGTGGCCAGCGCAGAAATCATTAAGTTTGTGCGACTTGCCATGGCGGGCATCCCACTTAAAACTTTCATGATTTAATCATTTAACAAAAGGGTAACTCAACCCTTTCCATATTTTAATGACACATTTCCTCTTTTCGTTGTTTGGTTGAATGGTTAGCAACCTGTCATTCCCATTGGTCGTGAATAGGGCCATGAAAAGAAATCAACAACACAGGTGGAAAAATTTCCAACAAAAGTCTCCCCCCCCTCGAGGGTGTCTTAAAAGCGACACACCCGGGATGCCACGCAAGTGGGGACTTTCGTCCGGAGATGAGTTTTTTATTTCAAACGCCATAGCACTAGATCTTCCAGAGGAAGTAATTTACCCTCCCCCTTACAGTTGATTAAATCAAAGCATTTTAACACTCCTTAATCAAAAAAGGGCCGCGCATTGCGACCCTTATTAAAACGATTTTCAGTTTTTTCAAATGGATGCTGATTATCTACCGCCTATTTCATGAATACCATTTTCTTCTGAGCGGTAAAATTTCTTCCGGCCTTTTCTGAAACAACCTGCATCCGATAGATGTAAACGCCATTGCTCAGTAGGCCCCCGGCGTCGTTGCGGCCATTCCACAACACCTTATATTTACCGGCTTGTTTATAGCCATTATCCAGAGTTCTAACTTTCTGCCCCAGCACATTAAAAACCTCAATCCGAACGTTGCCAGCTTGCGGCAGAGCATAAATGATTTGCGTTTGTGGATTAAACGGATTCGGATAATTTTGCAACAGAGCGTAATCTTCCGGAATGGGCTGATCCGTCAGGCGGATGGCGCTGGTGCCCGGGAAATAATAGTAATTGGTATGGTGCGTATTGGCCTGGTAATCCTGCCACACATTAGATTGCGTGCCTCTGGTTTGCTGAACATCTATGACATTCAGGCCATTAGCGCCGCCATTAATCACCTCAAAATCGTTATCGTGGTCAATATCCTGAATGCACCCAGAGCCGTTTTGTACGCCACTAAAAAGCGCCGGGAAGTTCGTGTAATCGCTGCCGTCAGGTCGCAAGCAGTAAACATAGCCGCCCTCGGTGGTGGTCATAACTTCAAACAGGCCGTCGTTATCCAGGTCGGCAAAAACCGGCGAGGTATTGATGGGCGCGTCCAGTTTTTTGGGGAATGGCGCCAGGGTATCGCCGTTAAAGTTGATCAGGTACAGTTTTCCGTAATTGCCGGTAGAATTGTTGGTGCCAAAGGCGATCTCCAATTCGCCGTCGTTGTTTACATCGCATAACGAAGGCGTGGCATTTACCGGATCAACCGTATCGTAAGTCAGCACTTCTGCGCCGGCGCTGTTCAAAATTTTTAATTCACGCCCGGTGGTCGTTAACACATAATAGATTGTGCCATTCAAATCGGCAATGACCGGCTTGTTTGCCACCCGCGCCGGCAAATCAACCGGAAAACCGCTCAGAACGCTGCCGTCCGTATTAACCACGTAAAAATCGGTGTTGGTTAACCCAAAAACCAGCTCAGGCTGGCCGTCTCCATCCACATCGCCAACGGCGACTCCCTTATCCAGAGGCGCAGAGTAACTGAGAGGGAATCCGCTCAATTCGCTGCCGTCCACCTGAATGGCATGAACATTTCTGGACATGGTGCCAAAGATGATTTCCAGATTACCGTCGCCATTCAGATCGGCCACGGTCAATTCGCTTCTTATTTGCTCGCCCACGGTTATATCCAGCATCAGGCTGCCGTCGCCATTAATAATTTTTAAATAACCGTTTACGCGCTCAGAAATAACAATTTCGTTTTGCCCGTCATTGTTCATGTCGGCAATAATGGGGCCCATGGAAACCGTTCCGCCAAGGTACATGGGAAAACCGTTTTGCAAATTGCCATTAGAATCGTACACATACAGAGAATCGCCTTCGCTCACGGCCACCACTTCCATATTGCCATCGCCCGTTACGTCGCCGGCGGCAACCGCATCAGAAACAGCAATGTTGGTAATCGGGAATCCGGTTTGATTCAACTGCGGCGTGACGGTAATATCTTCAGTATGAGAATAGGGATAGGTTCCCGTTTGATTGGCTTCTTTGGTTATTTGAATAGTCAGCGGCTGCAGGGGGGCGTCCGCGCTCAGTTCGAAGATAATATCGTCGCCGGTGTTGGTCGCCGAACCTCCGGCCGCAATATTGCCCAGACTGGCCTGATTATCGGAAAACGTAAAATAGCCGGAAGCCGAAGAAGCGGTAACCGTTACATTATTGGCGTCCTGATAGTTGGGATCGTTGGCGATGGTTAAAACGATTTTGGCGCTCTCGCCGGGATTTAATTGACCGTCGCCGTTATCATTAATAATCTCAATGGAATACGAATCCACGGTCAAATAGGGATAACTGTTGCGGGCAATGGAGTTGTAGATATTGACGCGGCCGGAGCCCAGCAGACCGGAATAATCGGGATTCAGGTCGTCGATGGGATCGGCATGGTTTAATATCTGGTCAATGTACCATTGTCTGCTTTGAGAGGGAAACCATGCTTTAAGCAGGGCAAAGCTTCCCGAAACAACCGGCGCGGCCATGGAAGTGCCAGACCAGGCGTCGTAACGGCCAGATTCCCAGTGGATGGTGCTTAAAATGGCCGTAGTCGAACCGCCGCCGTACTCTCCGCCCGGCGCGCTAATATCGATGGCCGATCCCCAGTTGGAATAGGACGCTTTATGATCGGTGTTGTCTGTGGCGGCCACCGAAATACATTTGGAATAATCCGCCGGATACTGCGCATTGCCCAGCCCATCATTGCTTTTATTGTCGTTTCCGGCGGCGCCAATCACCACCGCGCCATAGTTATCCGAAACATCGTCTAAAATACTTTGCTCATAAGATGAGAGAAAAAGACCGCCCCAGGAACAATTGATAAATTTGGCGCCTAATTTTGCCGTGTACAAAATGGCGTCGTATCCGTTAATAATTCCCGGGCTGGCATTGGTAGAATCCGAATCATAGCTGTTTTTGGTGCCGATGATCTTCACTCTAAAGGCAACTCCGGCAATACCCTCGTTATTATCGCCCATGGCGCCCACAATTCCGCTGACGTGCGTACCGTGGCTCAGGGCATCATCAACGCCCGAGCTTGGGGGACGAATATCGTTGTTATTGTCGGCAAAATCCCAGCCGCGCACATCATCCACATAGCCGTTGCCGTCGTCATCCACCCCGTTGAGATCCACGCTGGTAAACTGCCCGTCGCCATTGATGTCTTCTCCGGGATTAATGTACAGCACATCGCTTAACTCCGGATGCTCATAATCCACGCCGGTATCCACAACGCCGACCAGAATATCCGTACTGCCCGGCGTATTGGGCGCCCACAATCCCCAGGCGTCGTCGGCCTGTATTTTGTTGATGTACCACTGCTCGCTGTAACGGGGATCGTTGGGCACATACGGATCCACCTGCGCCTCGTCCATCACATAATAAATGCCCTCAAAGTCTGCAGAATGGATTTGCGGAACCGCGGCAAATTCATCTCTGATTTGCCGTAATTCTTCGCTGGTGTAAGGGCTCATAAATTCAACTCGATACACTTTAGTCAGATCGATTTCGCCTACCACATCGCGGTCATCCGCCGAGCGCAACCACTTTTCCAGCACTTTAGCCTGGTATTTTTCCAAAAGCTCATTTAAAGGGGCAAGATCGCTCTGCGGTTTGCCGTTTTTGTACAAAATGGTTAAATCCGGTTGATCGCGATGCAGGCAAAACAAAATGCGATTGAGATGATACCCCTCATTTGCCCACAAAATTTGAGCAAATATCAGTAAAATAAAAAAGAAACGCATCATAACTTCTCCCTACTTTGGTTACTTAATATATATCAATCTTTTTATGATTTGACCATGATCTGTCACATCCGCCTGCAACAAATACACACCGGAACTTACGTATTGACCTTTCTCGTTCCGGCCGTTCCAGAAAAAGTTTAGATGATCGGCCGCGGGACGATTATCGGCCAGCGTTTTAACCAGGCGTCCCCGGATATCGAAAATTTTAAGCGATATTTTTTCCCGCCGCGTTAAACCAGAACCCGCAATGTTAATTTTTACCGACGCATTAAACGGATTGGGGAAAACCTTAAGTGCGAGTTCCTCCGGCACGATTCCTTTATTTACGATGGCCGTGGCGCTGGCGGAATCGATTTCAAAAAAGGCCGTTCTTTGTTCATTGCCTAAAAAGGCTGACCAGCTAAGTGTATTTGAATTCGCCTCAGGCAAATCCAGCGCGGCAATCCGCCCTTCGCCCGATACAACAACCTCCCGGTCGCCGTCTCCGTCCAGATCGGCCAGCGAAGCAAAATTATTCAATGTGTAAGGTAATTGCACCGGCGAGTAAAATGTCGGCTTAAACGCTTCGTCAAAAATCGTCACCGCGCCTTTGATATCCACGGCAACCAGCCGCAGTTGATCCGCGGCATAAAAAACCAGCGGCGGCGAATTAATCTCCGCGCCGAGTCTGAATAAGTATCTTTTATTCTGCGAATCGTAACCGATGAGTTGATTTTCCTCATCCACAAAACAAAATTCGAGCAGGCCGTCCCTGTTCAAATCCATTAAAAAAGGATCCATTTTCACATCGGCGCGTAAATTGACGCTGAGTTTAAACGAGCCGTCCGGCTTTAGTAATAACAGTTGATTGCTTTTGGTAATGACGCCGATAAACGCGCCGTTGCGATCTTTAGCGATTAGTGGCGTAAATTTCACATTGCCCGGCAGCTCTACCGGCCAGCCTGCAAGTTCAGCGCCGTTTCTGTCGAATAAATGCAGGGTATTGTCGAAGGCGCTGACAACAATCTCCTTTCGACCGTCTTCATTTACATCGCCAATGGCCACGCCCTCCGGCGCTATGGAAGAAAGCGCAACAGGAAATCCGGGCAACTCTTCGCCAGATAAGGCCAGGACGTGCAGTTTTTTGCGCATGGTGGCAATAATAATTTCCGGCTGTCCGTCGCCGTCCAGATCGTCCGCCGCAAAACTGCCGTAAACCACCTCGTTCAAATCCCTGTCTAAAAGCAAAGAGCCGTCCGTTTTAAACACTTTTAACTTACCGTAATTGCTGAGTACGGCGATCTCTTGCTGCCCGTCGCCATCCAGATCGGCCACAACCTGCGGAACGCGATGGTATTCGCCAAGGTCAATCGGAAAAGGAGCGACAACCTGTCCGGCGTCATTCAGGAGGATGAGTTGATTCTCATCATTGATAAACGCCAATTTCACTGTGGAATCGGCAGAAGCCTTTACAACGGAAATGGGCGCATTATTCATCTTAAACGAGCGAGGAAAGTGCTCCTGATACATGGAAAGCAACAGTTGTTTTTCGTAAAACTCGCGCAACGGCTCACCCGCTTCGTTTACGCCTTCGATTATAAAAGAAATCTTTACAGGCCCGTAAGGATGCGCCGCGTCTGGCACAATCGTAATATCGCCCGGTGCGCTCCATTGCTCGCTGCCCTGCGGCATATCGCCGATAACGGCCACAGAATCGGTGATGTGCAGTAAAGAGTCTTCTGCAAAAGCCACAATGCGCACATCAAAAGCCGGCCGCCAGCCTTCCTTATTGACCAGCTTTAATCTGATGTTAATGCTTTCGCCGGGGTCTATTTGTCCGTTGCCGTTCAAATCGTCCCATTGTAAAGTATCTTGCAGTACGGCCACATTCGGCAAAAAATGCGGACCGATTGCATTGTACACATTAACCTTTCCCGAGCCCAGCAGCCCTGCATACGGCTGGTTTAGCGCATCCAGCGGATCTGCCGCCTGTAGAACTTTTTCCACCAGTTGATCGGGCGAAAGCTGCGGAAAAAAATATTTAACCAGCGCAATGGAACCGGCTACCACCGGGCTGGCCATGGAAGTGCCCTGCCAGGTGGCGTAGCCCCCCTTGTAATAATGAATGGTGCTAAAAATCCCCACGCCTGGCGCGCTGATATCGATGACATGACCGTAATTAGAAAAAGAAGCCTTGCGGTCATCCGGCCCCAGGGCGGCCACAGTAACCACCCCATCCAGATCGCTGGGATAAAAATGATTATTGTCGTTGTTATTGTTATCGTTGCCTGCGGCAGCCACCACAATCGCCCCGTAATCCTGACGCACCATGTCGATTAATTTCTGCGCCACCTCATAATAGCCCTGCCCGCCCCATGAACAGTTAATGACATCCGCGCCCAGCTTGGCGCAGTAAAGAATGCCGTCGTAGGCATTGTACAAATAACCGTGACTTAAATCGTCGTCCCGGCTGTGTTTGGTGCCGATAATTTTGTATCCCCGGGCAATACCGCTGATTCCCACTCCGTTATCAGCCATGGCTCCGGCAATGCCCGCCACATGGGTGCCGTGACTCAAAATATCATAGCCGCCGGAGTTGGGCGGACGAATATCGTTATCGCCGCTGCTGGAATCAGAGGCGTAAGAAAAATCCCAGCCGCGAACATCATCCACAAAGCCGTTGCCGTCATCGTCCAGGCCGTTTAAATCGGCCTCCGTCATTCGCCCGTCGCCATCAATATCCTCGCCGGGGTTGATGTACAAAACCGGCTCCATTTCAGGATGGAGATAATCGATGCCCGTATCGACGATCCCGATTAATATCTCGCCCTCCGGTTGTTCAACCTGATCCATCAGGCGCCAAACGTAGCGCGCCATAATCTTTTCAAGATAGTACTGACGCTCCAGGTAGGGATCAGAGGTGGTAACCGGCGCAATGGGCACGGCAATCTTAACCATGGGTTCAAACGAAACCTGCTCAACCTCCGGAAGGGCCTGCAACTCTTTAATTGCCAGTTTGGGTGAAGACGATTTTTCAAAGTAGAAACGGTAAACTTTGGTGAAATCGATGCCTTCATACACATCGTTCTGATCGGCCGATTTTAACCAGCGTTCAATGCGCGTTACGCGGTATTTTTGTAAAATGCGAGATAATTGCGGTCGATCGAGGGACGCCTGGAGCCTCACTTTACCGGTGGGCAGGGGCTGCGCCGTACGTTTTAAAGCGACCAGCAGCTGATTTTGAAAAACTTCTTGCGAGAAGGCGGAGGTTATTACCGCAAAAACAAAAATCAGAAAAAACACCTTAAAACTTTGGGAAAAATCTACATTAACCACCGCCCCAATATCGCGCCTGTAATCTCTACTAATATTGCCGGTTTGGCAAACCATGCTGGATGCGGCGCCGCTCTTATGTAAGTTTTCTGATTCTCTCAAAAGCTTCTTTTTTAACTGCATACTAACAACCTTTTTTATCGCGTTTGTGGCTCCATAGAAACCAGCCCCGTACCTTATTTAATCAATAACAAACGGCTCACACGTGATTGATGCCCTATTTTTACCCGGTAAAAATAAATACCAGAGCTCAATATTTTTCCGGCGCTATCCCGGCCGTCCCACCGAATTCGGTTAAGTCCCGCATTGAGACGTTTTATGGATTTTTCGAACACCAATTCGCCCAGCACATTGTAGATGTAAAGCTGCAATCCAGAGGCCGTTAATTGCCCCGGTACATTTACCTGAATAACGGTTTGATGGTTAAAGGGATTGGGATAGTTGGCCAGCAGTTCAAAAGAATCGGGCAGCGGCCGCTTTTCTTTGTCCGCAATGGCTGAAACGGGCACCCCAAAACTACCCGTCCGATGATTGTTTCCCTGATAGGTGTTCCAGGCGTCCACAAACCCTGCATCTGTCGGAAGGTCAATGGCCAGCAATGCCGACTGCGTACTGACCAGCACTTCCGTATCGCCATCGCCGTCCAGATCGCCCAGCGCCGGAACCGAGCTAACGCCTTCGCCAAGATCGACCGGGAAATTGGTTACTTCGCGTCCGTCCAGTTTAATTAAATGTAAAACGCCCTGATTGACAACCGTTAAAATTTCGAGCTGGCCGTCATTATCCACATCAAAGCTAACAGGCGCGGTTTGCGGTGTGCCATCTAATTGCAAGGGGAAAACATCGTTAAAAGAAGCGCCATCCGCTTCCAGTAAATACAGCCTGCCATCAGCAGTTATGGCGCAAATTTCCGGCGCGCCGTCCTGATTAACATCCGCAAGCATCAGGCCTCCGGTCACGCTTTCACTCAAAGCGCGTTCAAACTTAATCTGCCCGTTTTTGTTTAAAACGACAATTTTATTATCCAGCGTGGCCACGGCAATAAACAGGCTGTCTCCATATTTTCCGATCACCGGATTTACGACAACACGCGTACTTAAATTTACCGGAAAGCCAGGGAGCGAATCGCCATTGCTTAAAATGACGTGCAATTTACCGTCAAAGGTTCCGATCACGAAATCATCCATCTCGTCGCCGTTCAAATCGGCCACGGCTCCGCCTAAATTGACCAGACTGCTCATGGCACGCGGAAAACCGTTAATTTGCGTGGAATCGAGGTTAAAAATATGGATGTTTCTGTGCATGGTGCCAAAGGCCATTTCCAGTTCAGGGTCGGCGTCAAAGTTTCCGACGACCAGGTCGCCATAAACCGGTTCGTCCAGCTTAAATTCTTTTTTTATTTTACCGTCAAAGCCGACCACGCGCAAAATGCCCCGGCGATTTACGGTAATAATCTCCTTCTGACCGTCCAGATCAAGATCGGCAATCACCGGCGCGGCGCTGGTGGCGTCCACCTCAAGCGGAAAGCCGTTTACCTTGCGCCCATTTTGATCATAAACCGTCAACTGGTTCTGATTGGTAATGCCCACGATCTTATTTTCTGAAGCGTCTTTCACAAAGGTCATGGCCAAGCTCAGGCCAATGCCGTTAAGCGGAAAGCCTGTTTGATTGAGCGAAACGGCTAAAACAAGCTCTTCCGTACTTTCGAACCAATATTCCGATGTGTCGTTGGCCGTGATTTTTAATTGAAAACGTAAATCCTGCAGCGGCGCCTGAGGATCGATCCGCACACGCGGCCGGAACTGGTCGAGAATGGTGTCGGCGCCGGCGGGCAATTCGCCAATCCAGAAAAGCGAATCCAGCACAACAGCGTAGGGCGAGCTGGATTTTAAGACCGCGCGGACATGATAGGCATCCTGCCAGTTTATTTTATTGGCCAGCGTAAGGCTAAGCGACAGGGTGTCTCCCGGAGCTGGCGTTTGCCCGCCGGAGGTTTCGAATTGAAAACTTTTTAAGGAAATATTCGGTAAAATTTCGCGGGCAATGGCATTAAAAACGTTTACACGCCCCCTGCCCAACAGGCCGCGATAAGAAGGATTAACATCATCGATGGGATCGGCCGCGTTGTACAGACGCTGCAGCAATTGATCGCGCGAATCATTCGGGAACCAGGCTTTTAACAGCGCCAGGGCGCCGGCCACCACCGGCGAAGCCATAGAAGTGCCCTGCCACGAGGCGTAAGAGCCGGCATTGGCGTGAATGGTGCTTAAAATAGCCGTGGCATAGCTGGAGCCTTCGCCGCCGGGCGCGCTGATATCGACCACGGTTCCAAAATTAGAGTAATAGGCTTTTTTGTCGTCGATGCGCACCGAAGCCACGCACACCGCGTTATCATAATCGCTGGGATATTGCGGATTGTCGTCATTGTTGTGACCGTCGTTCCCCGCGGCGGCCACCACAATGGCCCCGTAATTTTGAGCCACATTGTCCACAACCAGTTTGCCGTAAAAATCGTAGCCGCCTCCCCAGGAACAATTGATGATTTTTGCGCCTAACTTGGCGCAGTAAAGCACGCCCTGATAACCTTTAATAATCCCTGGCTGGGACAAATCGCTATCTTTAGCGTGTTTGGTTACAATCAATTTACTACGGAATGAAATGCCGGAAATCCCCACGCCATTATCGGTTAAGGCTGCGATGATGCCAGCCACATGGGTTCCATGGCTCAATTCCTGACTCGGACCGGCCTGTGGCGGCCGTACGTCGTTATCTTCGTTGGCAAAATCCCAGCCTTTAAAATCGTCTATGTAGCCGTTGCCGTCGTCGTCCACGCCGTTGCTGTCAATGGCCGTAATTTTCCCATCGCCATTCACATCCTCGCCGGGATTAATAAACATAACATTCTTCAAGTCTGGATGGGTGTAATCCAATCCCGTATCCACCACGCCCACCAGCACGGTAGAATCGCCGGGCAGGCTATTTCTCCACAAGCCCCATGCCCTGGGCGCGCCAATATTTTCCAGATACCATTGACGGTTAAAATAGGGATCCCCCGGGATATAAGGCTCGAACGATCCTGAAACGCGATTTACCGCTTCCAGGGCAGCCGAATGCACATCTTCGATCAGTCGAAATTTTTGTACAATTTGCGTCAACTGATCCATTGATTTTTGATCTTTAAACACCACTCTGTAAATATGAGAAAGCCGTACGCCGTCAATCACATCCCGCTCATCGGCCATGGGCAGCCATTGTTCAATTTTTTCCACTCCTATTTCGCTTAGCAGCCGATTGATGGCCGCATAGTTGGTGGTAAGATTTTTCCCCTGGCGGGATACGCTCAAAGGCATACGATCCGATTTTAGGCAAAACAATATTTCCTTATTTTGATATTCCGGCGTCCCTGCCATCAAAGAGCCGAACCATGCAATCATTAAACCAACGATTAGACTTCGCGTAAGCACGTTTACTCCTAATTTCTTCACAACTATTAAAACTTTTCCCTTAAAAATCCCAAAAGTTTTGAAATAAAAAAATCTCAAAGGGGACAGCAATCCCCTTTGAGATTGTAGGTTAACACAATGTGTTCATTACATTATTTAATAAGCAACATACGACGTTGTAACGAAACATTTTTCCCTTTTAACTGATAGATATAAATACCAGAACCCACCGGACGTCCGGACAGGTTGGTTCCATCCCATTTAACGGTGTTCAAACCGACTTTAGCCACGCCGTCAAACACGGTGGCCACTTTCTGGCCGAGCACATTGTAGATATTGATGGTTACTTTTTGGCCGCGCGCATAATCCGGAATAACAAAAGGAATGGTCGTGGTCGGATTAAATGGATTCGGGAAGTTGCGTCCCAGATAATAGCGACTGGCCACCAGCGGCATATTTTTATCGTACAGGCCGGTCGGAAAATCGGTGCGCGAAGTGTCAAAATAGGCGTGAACCAGCGCATCCAGATCAGCCTGCACAATGGTGCCCGTATCGGTATCTACATAGGTATGGCCGTCTATGGAATCAGACTCGGCAAAGATTTTGGGGCCGTTTCCAAAACGCTTTAAGCCGATGTAAATGCTGCCGGAATCCACCGCGATGCTGTCGTCGAAGATCAAACGATTAAAGCCAAATCCCAGGCCGCTTTTGTTTAAATAACGCAACCTCGTTCCCGGCAAGCTATCCACGCCGTCGTCATCCCAGAAGGTAAACTGATAAGCGCCCACCACATTGGTGCCTGTGGTGTCCAAGGCAACTTTAAAACCCTTTAAATCCATGGGATAGGCAATGGGCGTAAATTTAACGTAAACCAGTTTATTGACAGGCGCCACAACAACGGTATCGGGCATGGAACGATCGTAGGCCAGTTCCCAGATCGTGGCAGGAATGACCTCATCGCCCACCAGCGGCGACGAAAAGTCAGAAGTTCCCTCATACAGCGCCACCGACCGCAGGGTGTAATAATAGGCCTGGAATGGTTCGATATCCGTATCCACATAAGCGTTTGTATCGCTTACTTCAGCAATCAGATGAACGTATTGATCGCCCGGCGTGGTACGCCATACCTGAATAATTCGATTTTCCAGCATATCCCATTGAACGGTAATGGTGGTATCAACCGGGTTAACCGATACCTCAATGCCCGTGGGCGGTTCAATGGTTTTAACCGGGGCATAAACCACCACATCGTCGAACATCAATCCCATGCCGATGGGCTCGTCTTCATCGGACCAGAAGCGCCAGCGTAAATAGACATCCTGACCGGCATAGCGCGAGATATCCAGCGGCGACATATTGCTGGGATAATTCCAGAAATAGGAGAACCAGATCCATTGATCAAAACCGAAGGCAAACACCCATTGCTCGCCGTTGGGGCCTATCCAGGCCGCTTCCCAGTCGGTGCTATCCACCGCGCGCACATCCACGCGCCAGTATTCTACATCGGGAAAAGCATCGCCGTCGGCAAAGTAAGGCATGTGCGTAAAGTCGATGTAAATGGGCGTGGTGTCGGGCAGGGCGATGGGCCCGGTCACAAAGACGTTATCCATGTATGGGTTATAGGTTGCCAGCGGATCAAAGGTTTCGCCGCTGTTTTGAGCGACCGCAAAATGCGTCGGCGACGGGGCGAAATGCGGCAGGTAGGCGTCCATCTCATCCAGATACTCCACCACATGCCACAGGTTTCCGCCTTCCGGCGGGATAAATTCGATATCCCGGGCCATCATACCGTCTTCTTCGCCATTATTGAAGAAAAAGACGGAATCTTCGCTGGCGATCAAAATACTATCCACCTGCCATCCAAAAAGATCGGGGCCGCCATCGGCTGTAGAATAGCCCATATCGGCCGCAAAGGCGAAGCGGATCATAATGGCCGTATCGGGTTTTACAAAATCTTTTAAACTGATCATCTCTTTGCGCCAGTTTAATTGTTCGCCGGCCCAACCGGGGATGCCCAGTCCTTCATTCTGCCCCTGAGAGGGGTGGCCAAAGGCCCAGCTATTTTGCATGTTGTAGTTGTTGAAAGGCAGCACAATCCACGTTTTTCCGCTGTCGTACGAAATTCTGACATTCATGGCGTCCCAGCCGTCGTACGGATCTTCTGCGCCGGCGGTGCCTTCTATTTTAAAACGATGCCAGAATGAAAACACGGCATTGGTATCGTCAACCATAAAGGGCGGGGTGTCCAGCACCTGATACCAGTGGTTTGCGTAACCGCCCACATCGCCCAGACTGGTGTCGGCCAGCCACCAGCAGGTGCTGTCCATGGCATTCCAGGTGGTAACATGCCAGTATGAAGGGCCGTGTTCCGGGCGGGGATGGGTTAAATCAATGGCTTCCCAGCGGTGCCAGATGCCATCCGGTTCAAAATTTTCTTCAAAAATAATACCGCCTTCAAAACCAAACTGATTGACGCTTTGAAGATGGTTTTGCTGCTGTACCTCTTCTTTAAGAACCTTAAATTCTACCTGCTCCTTTTGCTTTTGCGGGAAAAAGGTACGCTGCTGCTTTTCCGATGCCAGCAGTGTAGAACCCAGCAAAAACAGTGAAAGCCATAGTACCAATAAATACTTCATACCGACTCCTCCTCTTTAATTTAAAAATTGAATTCAAATGAATAGTTATGAACATAGCCAAGCAGCCCATAATTGTTGAAGGAATAGTCCAGGCGACCGTTAATGCCAAACTTGGCGAAATTGAGGCCCAGACCGGCCGTAAAATCGGCTTCGTCATAATTTGCTTTATAGCCGAAGCGTAAAGCAAAAAACTTGAGCCACTCGTATTCCACGCCATAATTGTAACGCAAATAATGATCGGTTGGGTCGTTCGCTTCCAGAATAACCGTTAAACGATGCCTGGTGCTTTTAACAAGCCAGGAATTTTCGCCAATCAAATCGTCAGAAATCCCCAGACGGAAAACCAGAGGGATGGGCCAATCCAGCGTTTTCCAGCGTACGCCGCCGCTGTAAGTAATGCCGGTATCGTCATTGGTCACATCCCGGGAGAGGTCCGGGCCGTCCAATTTCATTTTGCCGCCAAAATTGGCCAGGCTCATGCCCAACTTCATGCCATAAATGCCTGTGTTAAATTGTGAGCCAATGTCAAAAGCGAACGTCGAGGCTTTTTCTCTGAACAGTTTTTCTTGAACATATTTTAAGGTAACGCCCAGATCAAAGCGGTCGGTTAAGCGTCGGGCAACGGTCAACCCCACGGCCACATTGGTTGCCGTAAATGTCGTCCCCGTTCCTTCCGGCTCGGCGATGGTGGTCATTTCTATATTGCCAGAGTTCAGATAGGTGATAGAAAGACCGGCCGTGGTATTGGAATTTAAAGGCAGAACGACTCCTAAAAAATTATAGGTAATACCGGCAAACAACTGCGTTTGGGCAATACCCACCGAAGGCCGTCCGATTTTTTGGATTCCCGCCGGATTCCAGTACAATGCGCTGATATCCTTCACTTCCGATGAATAGGCGTCGCCCAGGGCGGTGCCTCGCGCCCCGGCGCCTATTTTCAAAAACTGTCCCATGGATGTGCCGACTTTGGACAATTCCTGCTGGGCAAACGCCCCGTAAACGGGAATCAGAACAATCAAAGCAAAATATTTTATGAATTTCATGAACTTCACTCCTGTTTTCTTGCGATCATTTAATAATCACAAACTTACCGGTTTGGGTTTTTCCGTCTTCCGTTTCCACCACAAATATGTACAACCCCGGCGCCACCTCCTGGCGATTTTTGGTCAACATATCCCAATCCAGACTCCCGTCAAAATTATTGTCATGGTACAGGGTAATGACATTTTCTCCGGCAAGGGTAAAAATGTGGACTTTGCACTTGGACGGTAAGTTGGTAAACTGCAGTTTGCGCACAAAATCATCGGTTTCCCACCCGGCATGCACCAGATATGGATTGGGAACCACCTTAACCTTTTTGAGGTCCTCGTCTTTTACCGGACGCGTATTGGCCACCTTGCCGGTATTGACCAGAAAACCATCGCCCCGTTCAAAAGGCAGCCTCACCGGCACAATCAAAGAGTCTCCTGGCTGCCAGTCAATATCTGCCGGCAGAAGATTGCCGTCGTCATCCACATCTCCGTCTTTAATCCAGTCAAAGACAAAATACCATGTTTGCAGATAGGTGGAATCTTCCGGCGCTTCGTAAAGATGGTTTTCAAACACAAAATATCTCACATTCCGGTCAAACTCTGTAAAACTCGGAGACGGTTCCCATAATTTTGCCTTGCGGTTGGTCACCAGATTCCATACCTGAAAAGGAACCGTATATTTAAACCTGGTAAAATTTCGATCGAGGTAAACCGAATCCGCTCCTTCGCCTTTAAAGACAATGGCATAGCGGGCGCGCGTTGCATTGGCTGGCGTAATGGTCGGTTTTAACGAATAAGTACATTTGGAATTTTCTGTCCAGTAAACATCCTCAGCCTGAATACTGATCTCTTTGGTCATGGTTACTTTTAAGCGCAGGCCGTCAAACAGCAAAAATTTATTTTCATCCTTATTGCCTTCTTCATTCCACTCTCTGCTATCGGCAAAAAGCGTGTCTGCCCGATCCAGATCGATAATATCAAAGGTCTGCGAGCCGGGAACAATAACCGTATTTTCCGGCGGATTACTATATTCGCAATCAAAGGCAATTTTGTAGGTGTGACCGGTCACCTGTTTGGGATCAATCACTTCGATTTCAAAAACACCGTTGCCAATGGTGCCTTCCACGCGCTGCACTTCCAGGTCGGAAATTTCGGTATTGCTTGGCGGACGATGCGGAATAGCCTTTACGATGTGCGGCAAATTGGTGCTGTTAGAAAGAAAATTCTCCAGCGACGGCAGCTCAAAATTCAGTCCCTTTGTTTCGCCCAATCGATCCGGATCCAAAAGAGGATCATTGGGGACAAAACCGCGGTCATAGGCGCAAACGGCGTACAGGTATTCGCGGCCGTTTTCCACATCCGTATCCACATATTTAAACTGAATGCCCGTATTCTCGCCCAAAAAGCGGTGGGGCGCAACCGGCTCAAAGCCTTCAATTTCGTTATCCAGATCGAACTGGGCCAGCGGTTCCCAATACGCGGTTTTCGATTCTTCGTCGTAATATCTGGTGCCCCAGGTTTTTCCGTTGTCTTCGCTACGGTAAATGCGGAAGCCTTCAAAATCTTTGTAACCGGTAATCACATCTTCGTCCTCTACCGAAACGGCATCCCAGTAAAGCGTAATCTGCCGATCGTCTTCTTTGGCGATCACATTCGGCGCCTTGGGCGGACGGGCACCCTGATAGTTGTTGTCGTACATTAACTGAGCGATTTTGGCGTTGGCCTCCAGGTCTTTTTCATCTTCGCCCATAATAACGCAAAAAGAGAAGGGGACGGAATCGCCAGGCGCCATGCTAAAGGGGCCGGAGCCCATAATAAACACACAATCCAGGCCTTCCGGATATTCATAAAGCAGGCCTTCTATGGAATCAAAGCGCGGATTCAATTCACCGTAACCCACCTCGGTGCGCAACGGATGGAAGTAGTAAGTCGAATCGTAGTTAGATAAATTGGTTGTATCACCGGCCAGAATTTTGTATTGAATTTCCTCTTTGTTTTCGGCAACGCGCGTTTGTCCGTCGCCGGACCACGGGCCCTGAGTGGGATGCACATCGCGCGCTCCGGGACGAAAGTACCAGTCAAACCAGTGCCAGCTGGTTAAACCGAGTTTATCGCCTTCAAAAATATCGATCCGTCCGTCGCCATCCAGGTCTATGTCTTCGGTGGCGGTTGGCGTATCCAGCAGCTTAACCGCCGTGTAGGCCAGCTTTTTATCGCCCACATAGGGATTGGTATGGTCGCCGTCCAGGTCGTAGATGTAGCCAAAATTGTAGTCCAGATTGTAGCCCATCATGTCGTCATCGTTCGTGCGCCCTGCATAAGAACCATTGGCCAGACGGTTGTAGGAATCCACATCAAAATAAAAACCAGCGTACATGTTTTCGTAATGATAGGGCGATTCGTTAATTAATGTCATGCGAAAAAAGATTATGTCTTCGGAAATACTTGCGCCATAAGAATAGCCGGAAACTTTAGCCCTGATGCCAATCGGATATCCCTGAGTGGGATCAATATCTCTGGTGGCCAGCCGATCGTCAAATTCAAAATAGATATCCTGATCCGAAACAAAAACGCCTTCCAGCTCTTTGTTGGGATCAACAATATCCGTCGCCCAGGGACCGGGCCAGTGGCGTTCTTCGTCTGTACCAGGCCAGGTATCCGGGATATTACTGGTGGCAATCAAAGGATACTGGTCTTCCGGATTGGTGTAAAGCCCCAGCTTGCCGTAAAATTCGCCGGCGGTAGCCAGCGGATTATGTAAACGAATGCGATGATCCTCGACCGCTTCCCAGTCAGTACGGTTCAATTGCGGCGTACGGTCAAACCACGATTCGGAAACCGTCGGTCCCCAGTAGGTGGTATCCGTACCGAACACCTGAAATTCCTGTGTTTTTACGATAAATTGTTCTTTGGGACCGACCGCCCATGGATAGGGATTTCCGTCTTTATCCTTCCCGGGAATGCCAACCACCAGCGATAGATTGGAAATGTACTGAAAATCGCCCCATAAGCCCTGAGGGGAGGCGGTTCCCGAAAAGATGCCGTAATTTTCCACGGCCATTTTGAGTTTTCCCTTGTCCAGATAGGCGCGCGCTCGGTTTAACAAGGGGTCGGTAATAACGCCTTTCGCTAACCCCGACGTTTTGGGAATCTCTTTCGCCTGTAAAACAATAGCCATCATCATCAAGACAATAAAAATCTTTTTCATAGTCTTTCCCACCAATGTTCTTTGTTAAAACGCAATTTCTAAAGAAAAATCGATCTGGCGTCTGCGGCCATAACGATAGGGTTGATCCCACAACGTTCTGGAAAACCAACCCATTTCAATCAGTTCATTGATTCTCGGCCCCGGGTCATCGGCCTTGCCTGTTTCCGGGTAAATATCGATTGGATTTTTCCAGTCAAACAGGTTTTGCACGCGAATTCCAAAAATAAGTCTGAAGTCGCCCACGTTAAAAAAGCGTCTGAAATTAAAGTTGGTCGTAAGATTCCAGGGCCCGCGTTCCGAATTGGTTTCGCCGGCCACATTGCCAATAACCGGCGTGTATGGCGCGCCGCTCATGGCCAGAAACATCAAATCAAAGCTGGTTTTTTGTAAGGGATAAACGCCAAACAGCCCGGGCCCCTGCTTATCGTGCAGACGGTAAGAATACAGGATGCTAAAATCGTGCGTCCGATCGTAAGACATCAATATCTCACGCTTGGGCATGGTTCGCGGCGTATCGGTTTCGCGGTAGCCTTCCCACGGATCTTTACGATTAGCCGTGGCGCGCGATAAGGTGTACTGCAATACAAAGTTCGAATTCGAGCCGCGCCGACGAATAACCACATCCATGCCGCGCGCGGTGGCATAATCCGTATTTAGAAAAATCGTGTAAGAATAAGGGAATTGCGGTACGCGCTCGGTGGAAGTTAAGCCCGAGTACTCCTTGGACCAACCAATAACCTGAGCAATCAGGTTGTCGGTGACGCCCACATTCAGGCCAAATTCATAAGCAGTCATCTTTTCCATACTCAAACCGGCGTTACCAACCAGCGGTGAGTACGTCTTCAAATCGCGATTGGGATTAATGTACTTATTCCGGTAAGTGGGCGTTTGCGTAAATTGGCCGTAGCCAAAAGTAAAGGTGGCGTTCTCCGTAATAACATGGGAAAAACTAATGCGCGGGCTGTAACTGACTTCCCAGCCAGAATCCACCAGCTCACGCTCATCGGCAGGCGCGTAAGGGTTTTTCCAGTATTTGGAATGGGCGTTAAGCAGGTCCACACGCATGCCCAGGTGGATGGTCATGTATTCGTATTCCAGCAAGTCCTGAACATAAAAGGCCAATTCTTCAGGATGCCGCTTATATTTTTCCACATACGGCGTCAATAGCCAGGGTAACTGAATTTCATCGATAAAAATCGTATGTCGGCGGTAGTCAACACCAGCCTTTAACTGATGGTGTTTGGTAACCTGGCTTAACACATTGATAATCGCCTCATACGTTTCGGCATAGTTGGTGTGGTAATAACGATCATGACCTTTTATGTAATATTCATACCAGTAAGGGTTATTCTGCCAGTCTTCGTCAAAGCCCGGTCTTTCATATTCGTCGGGCCGTAAATAACGACCGTCGTAATTCCCGTTGTCTGTTACGCCGATAAACATCTTTTGATAGAAACGGGAAAGCCTGACGTCATAAAACGTTTTCCTCGAAAGCTGGTGATTGAAGGTTAAAGCCTGGCGATCGGAAGTTTGCGTGTTTATGTTACGCCCGGCTTCATAATATTGATAAGAATAATTGGACAGATTGGCCGTGCGGAAAGTGGTTTTCAGATTCCAGTTAGAAAAGGTAAGCTTCATGGCATTGGAAATTCTCCAGCTCAGCTTTCCATACAAATCCCAGCTGTAGCGGAAGCCCATCTGATGCCAGCCGGCAATCGTATCCAATTTATTCAGATAACGGTTGTGTTCTGAAAATTGATCCTGGGTTTTATCGAAAGTAACGTAATCGAATTCATAAACGCGATAGGCCGTTGCCAGACGACTACCGGTTACAATAAAACGAACTTTTTTATTGGTGCCCGGAACGGGGCCGCCCAGCCCGCCGCTAATTTCGCGATAGTCGCGTAAATAATCTTGCTTTAAAGGAGCCAGCCGCAGGCGCGATTCCGGATCAACGGTAAATTCATGCAGGTTGGCTAAATTGGCCGGATTGGAGGTGTAAAAACGCAAATTTCCTTCCAGCTTTTCGCCGCCGTCTCGCGTGATAATATTAATCATACTGGACAGGGCGCCGCCGTATTCAGCGTCGAATACGCCGGTTTTCATATCTACCTGTTCAACGGCAAAATCGTTTAACTCTGTCCAGGAATATTTGGCCCCGTAAAAGGGATTCACAATATAAGTACCATCGATGGTGTAGCCGATTTCGCCAGATCGACCGCCGCGCACGTGGATTTCTTCAATGCCCCGGTCCTCAAATCCGGCGATGCCCTGAACGCTACTTTCGATCTGGATGACGCCGGCCTGGGCAACCACCAGATCAGAAAAGTCCTGCACCGGCATAGACTGAATTTCATCGGCCTGAATGGTAATCTTTTTTGAGGTTTCATCCTTTTGCACTTTAAAAGGCGTTGCCGTAACCACGATGGTTTCGCCTTCTACAATTTCTTCGCTCATTTCAAAATTGACAACCGTGGTTTGATCAAGAATAACCCGGACGCCCTGATGTTCAATGGTTCGGTAACCGACATAAACCGCGATAATCGTGTACGTTCCTACGGGAACATTAATGATGTAAAATTCGCCATCCTGATCTGTTGACGCGCCAAAGTTTGTCCCTTTTAGATAAACATTGGCGCCTACCAGCGGTTCTTTGGTGCGCGCGTCAACAACCCGACCGGCAATTTTTCCGGTGGTTCCGGCAAAGATGGAGGAGAGTGTAAATACAAGCGCTGTAATAACAAAAACAAGGCGTTTCATATAACTACCATACCTTTGCTTAATTGACATGATTTTCACGAAAAAAGGAAAAAAATAAGGCAGGAAGCTTTTGCTCCCTGCCTGTAAATTTATTTATTTCATCAACACCATCTTCTTAATTTCTACGCCCTGCTCCGTTTGTAATTTGTAAAAATATACGCCAGAAGCAAGACCGGTGGCATCAAACGTCAATTGATAGTTTTCCCCTTTAATAACGTTTCCGTTAAACAGGGTGGCCACCTTTTGTCCAGCCGTGTTAAAAACGCTTAGAGTGGCGCGTCCATTGGTCAAAGGAACAAATTCGATGGTCGTGGTTGGATTAAAGGGGTTCGGGTAGTTCTGTTCCAGCGAATAGGTGCGAACCACAGGCGTTTCATCGCCAATTGCCGCCGGCGGATTGAAATTACTGGCCTCGCCAACCCATACTTCATTGGCCAGTTCAATATAGGCATCCACAGCGGGATCGCCATTCAGGGTATCGGCTATGCAAAAGGAATACCAGATTTTACCGTAATCGCCGCGAGCCGTCTGATTAGCGGAATTCGGAGAAAGACTCAACTCATATTCATCCACGCCGGGAGAATCCGTGCAATTGATCTGGTCAGACCAGCTTACGCCGCCGTCAATGGAATGAGCGGCATAGATATCGGTTTTGTAGGTGGCGTCCGAACCGTATGTTTCCGGATCGCTGTAACGATTAAAGCGCGATACCTGAACCTGGGTGCGACGGCGATCCAGCCAGGCCATATAAAGGTTACCCTGGTCATCGCGGCTAACCTGCAGCTCCGAGTCAAAAAAGTACGCGGACATGCCAGAGATTTGCTCATCGCCTTCGTAAACGCCGTTATTGTAAGCCACATGGGAGCCTTCCCAGACACCCGTTTCTGTCTTTTTAGCAAGCCAGATGCCCGAATAATAGGGCGAAGGATACCAGCCGCCATCGCCAGGTTTACCCCACAGGCAGTTGAAAGCGACATAAATCGTATTATTCTCGTCCACTAAAACGCTCATATCAAAATTGGTGCCCAGAAAGGTCGGGCCCTGATAGGGAGTGTAAATGGTATCTGTGCCAATGATGGTAACATCCCATAACAGAGAATCTTCTGCATTGTGGTAGGTAGGAATGCCCATAGCGCCAAAACTGACCGTATCCCAGGCGCTCCAGGTTACGCCATAATCATAGGTAACGGCATAGGTAATTTTGGTTTCATTATAATAATAACCGGAATCCGGATCGTGCCAGCCCAGGTGGCCAGGGCCTGCAATAACGCCAAAACCGCTGGAATTCATGGAAATACCGCAGCGGGGCAGAGAAACGACGTTCGGATCGATCAAAACCGGATCGTTGCCCACATCCCAGCCATATGTCCAGCCGTTTGCCGGAGTATCGTCAAATGAGGTAGCGGTCATAATGTTTTTATGATTTTGTTTATTATTGTTTTGCTTTTCAAGATCGGAAAACCAGGTTTCATACACGCCGCACCAGTGATAGATATTGTTGGCGTCTTTAACCACCGTAACCGCGCCGTTCCACAGACGGTTAACCTTATAAGCAAATAAATCGTTTAAGTCAGGATCGAGCCAGCCCTGATCCATCAAAAAATCGGGCGTCGACCAGATGCCGCCATTATCCAGATAAGTGCCCCAGTCGGTAATCATGTAAGGATGGGATTCGGCAGGAACGGTCTGTACATCTCCCGAAATGTATTGGTTAAAAAAGACAAAAGGATAATCCAAGGCAGTAACGCTGGGATAACGGCCGCCAATACCGCTGATACCGGCGTTCAACTCAGTGCCATCGTCGCCAGACCAGGTATAAGTTGCGCCGGCTCCCAGACCAGCGGAAACATCCAGCTCGGTAGCGCAAATATCACGAGCGCTACCGTCTGCGTCAGAGAGCTCGCCACGGTATGCAACCAGAACCACATCCCGGGCGTCGCTGGTTTGCACATCCGTACCTGTCCAGCGATCCAGCTTTCTGGTCATGGGATTTAACCAGCCATAGCCATTACCGGACACATCGATCATAATATTCGTGCCGGCCGTGGTTTGCATTACTTTATTACTCTTTTGCAGTCTCTTCTGCGACACCGGGGCCGTGGCAAAAGGCTTAATCGGTTCTACCGGCAATTGCGTTAAAAAATTTACTTTTGCGCTGATTTGCGCGGGATTTTGCACAACCCACTTATTGAATGAACGATTGGGTCTGGCCATTAAAAAATTAATGGCAAGCCCCATGATTAATGTAACGTAAAAAAGACGACGCATAATAACTCCTCCAAATTAATTATTTAAAGATATCCTCTTTTTCTTTATTAACGCATTAACACCATTTTGCGCGTGGTAAAATGACCGTTTACATTTAATCGATAAAAGTAAACTCCGGAGGCCAGGTCTTTAGCGTTAAATAAAACTTTGTAAGACTGATTGGCATTAACGCGTTCATCAAAAATTTTACCGACCAAACGGCCGTTCACATCGTAAACGGTAAGAACCGCTCTTCCGGCCTCTCCGCTCTTAAATTCAATATGCGTACTGGGATTGAACGGATTTGGATAATTACGTAACAACACGTGATTAACGGCTAAGTTTTCTTTGCGATCATCGATGCCCACGCCAGAATCGGGATAGGTAAACGCTTCGCCAACCCATACGCGATTCGTACGGTAGGTGTACGCGTCGGGATCTCCCTGGGCCACAGGCTGATTCGGATCGACTTCGCAATAGGCAAACCAAACCGTGCCGTTATTGCGGGAAGAGGCTTTGCGCACCGCTTTCAACTCATACTCATCCACGCTTTGCGTTTGCGTAACATTCATCTTCCAGGTCCAGGTTTTGCCGCCGTCTATGGAACGCGCCGTAAAAACATCGGCTTTTAACAAAATACCTTCGTTCGGATTGTTGTAACGACTCTTCTCGGCCGGTTCAACGCCTGTACTGGGGCGATCGAGCCAGGTAACGTAAATCACACCGTTTTCATCAACCGACAGATCCGCTTCCGAATTAAAGAAGAAATTGTCGTCCACCTGATCGCTCATTTCATCGCCTTCATAAAAACCGTTATTAATAGCCACATGAGAATCTTTAAAAGTGGCGCCTTCATCTGTGCTGATGGCCACATGCAAGCCGCAATAATAGGGACTGCGATAGTAGCTGTTTTCGGTGGCCCATGGCCCCCAGGTAATATCGAAGGCCACGTAAATTTTATTGTCTTCGGTTACCAGCACATCAACCGAATGGTTGTTCGGAATGGCCACATAAGCCGGCCCTTCATAAATAACCATCGTCGTATCATTGGGATCATCCGGATTGGCGAGAACATAAACCGAATCGGCTGCCGTAATTTCCTCCGGAATGCCCAGTTCGGCCCAGCTTACTTCACGCACGTCGGTCCAGGTTTGGCCGTAATCCTGCGTGGTCATAACCATCAATCGAAGCTCGCTCAGATAAAAGGTATCGCCTGGATGCGGCCCGGCGTGCCCCACGCCAACACAGGCGCCAAAGCCATTTTTGTTTATAGAAATCGCCGGATAAATGAAAAAATTCATGGTATCGATGACCGTCGGGTCGGTATCAATCGTCCAGCCAAAAGTGGGATCGTCCGTTTGTGCGTTTAACAGCACATATTCATAGGGCTGGCTTTCGCCGGCGATGGTCCAGTTTCGGTACGCGCCCACATAATGATATAAACCGTCATTGCCTTTTACCACTTCAACCGGCCCGTTCCACAAACGATTATTGTCAAACGTCCAGTGCTGGTATCCTTCATCCATTTTGATGGAGGGCGTCCATGCGCCGCCATTGATGCCGTAAGAACCGTAATCGGTGATCAGATAAGGATCGGACAGAGCAGGAGAATTTTGTGCATCACCGGAAATATATTGATTAAAATGAATAAAAGGCCGATCAATGGCTACCGCGCCAGGATAACGTCCGCCCACAGTACCGGCAGCCAGGTCCTGATTAAGCTCTACATGTCGGTAAAACTCCGCATTGTCCAGGCCATTGGCCACATCAATGGTGGTGGCGCCGATAATGCCGGTGGCAGGATTGGCCAGGATATATTGACGATAGGCGGCGACCACAAAATCCACTTCCACGTCCATGGCATCTATGCCGTTAAAATGATCCACCGAACGAATGGCTGTGTTTAACCAGCCGAATCCGTTACGTGATGAATCGATCTTAACCACCACCGAATGGTCGGTGTAAAATTTGCCCGTAACCATTGGCTTTTGCAAAGGGAGCACCGGACTTTTACTCAGAGGCAAAATACGATCTTTTGTGTCGCCAGGGGGCAGTACGTCCTGAATGCGTACCTTTTGAATACTTGCCTTCGAAACTCGGGCTTTATCGATTTTTTTAGGCAGGGCCCCGGACAAAACAGAACTAACTAAAATGGAAACCATAAAAACGACTGTAACAAAACGCACGCTCTCTCCTCCTCAATTTTAATTGTACTTTAATAAGAATATTATTATTCTACATAGAAAAATATGTCATTCGTCACATTTTACCTATTTAAAAAATGATTACTTAGCTTCTCCGCAAACTTACCTAACCTTTAAACTCTTTTAACTTAAATGAATTATACCTATAAAATCAAGGTTGTGTATAATTTTTTTGGAGATTTCGATAATTATGTAAAAAAAATCGAACGATATTTAAAAAAATGAGAAGATTGACAGGAGCCCTTGTTTATTTGGAATACTTCTTTCGTAGCATCTGTACCGCCATGGAGGCTGTTGCAAATTCAGTTTGAGTAAAATTCAAAAAATTTGTAAATTCTGGGCGACAGATAAAACAAGTAATAACAAAGGAATTCCATGAGTTTTATTACTTATAATCGCTCACAAATGAATCTCTTTGGCTATAGTGTGGAAGATTTTGCCAGAGACGATCCAAAGAGTCGATTTGTAGTGGAGTTGGTTTCGCGCCTTGATTTAAGTGCACTTTATTCCCGTTATAGTTCACAAGGCGGTGATTCTTATGCCCCAGACATGATGCTTGCCTTATGGTTTTATGCTTATAGTAACGGCATTACCAGCACCCGTAAGCTGGAGGAATTGTGTAAATATGATACGCGCTACATTTATATCACTGGGAATCAGCATCCGGATCATAGTACATTAAGTCGTTTTCGCAAGGCACATTTGGATTTATTAGACCAATATTTTGTAGAGATACTTTTAATTGCCCAGGCCGAAGGCATAAGTAGTTTCAACCAGATAGCCATAGATGGCACGAAAATCAAAGCGCACAGCAGTAAGCGTCATGGCTACACTGAGGATCAATTAGACAAACGTATAGAGAAGTTAAGAGCAGAGATCAAGCAATACATGCAGCGCTGTAATTTTGTAGAACAGGGGGCCACGGATGAATTAGATTTAGAAACTCTTCGAGCGGAGAAAGAACGGCTTGAGCGCTTAGAGAAAGAGATATTAGAACGTAAAGCCCAATTGAAAGAGCGTAAGAAACAGCTCAAATCAGAACATCGTTCAAGACATCAAATAAATGTAAAAGAGCCGGATGCCCGCATGATGCCTTCGGTGGATGGGCCGGGTTATAACGCACAATTAGGCGTAGATATGTCCAGTCATTTAATTGTAGCCCATGAAGTGGTAAGCCAGCCCAACGACCAGGGTCAATTCATACCGATCCAAGAACAAGTAGAGAAGAATCTTGGTTCAGATGATAAGCGATCTTACACAGCCGATTCCGGTTATCACAATAGCGCAGACCTAAAAGAATTGGAAGAAAAGCAGATCGATGCCGTAATAGCCGATCCCCAGTTATCCAATCGTTCGATAAAGGAGACACCGACCTCCAAGGAAGAATTGCAAAAAGAAGAAAGAAAACTAAAACGAAGTGATTTTGTGTATCATGAACAGGGAGATTACTATGAATGTCCGGCGGGTAAGAAGCTTTTTCCAGTTGAGAGGAATAGCGAACGGATCGTATATCGTTCCAATGATTGTCAGGACTGTCCCTTAATTAATTTATGCATTTCCAGTAAAAAGAAAGTTAAGCAAATCCATCGTTCAGTTAATGAGAGTTATTGCGAACGTATGGCGAAAAAGTTACAAACTTCAGCGGCGCAGGAACGACTAAAGAAGCGTTCGGTGACAGTTGAACCTGTTTTTGGTAATTTGAAGCATAATTTAGGCTATCGTGGATTTTCCTTATCTGGTCTTAATAATGTTCGTAGTGAATTTACGTTAATGTGTATTGGGCATAATATTAATGTTCTATTTAAAAATATGTTAGGGAAACGTTTAGCAGCGTTTATAAAAGCATCACAAGAAAAAGATGATCTATTAATTTTATTTTCAAAGAATATTTTGGCATTTTTAATTCTATATTTTGCCCAACGTTTAAGAATGAGAAAAAATTATCAATATCGGAGAATATAAACATTAATTCCTCCCCCCCCCCATGCAACAGCCTCCATGGTGGGATTGGTTGAATGGCAACTGTCCACGTTCAGCGTCCCACTCACCCGGACTTTTATTTTGGGAGAGTGAGTGCCGGGCGTGGGGCAATTGAAACTATTTTTAATTTAAAACATTCTTTGCGCCCTTTGCGACTTCTCTGTGCGCTGTGCGCTGCGCGCTCTGTGGTTGCTTAAATCTCTGAGGAAATGTTTTTGGTTGCGGCTGCGCTACCCTGGTTAAGGACAGAAGGTTACGATCTTTATTTCAGAATTTCCGGATACACCATGGCAATTTTATTTAAATCCTCATCGCTCAAATATTCAAACTCGATTCCCACATGATAGGTTTTTCTCGACCTTTTCACACAGTTTTTCACCGTTCCTTTAGCCTTTACCACATTTTCGCCAAAACCGATGGTCAATTCAATAGGAGAACCGACTTCCATGGGATCGAAAGAATCGATGCTGATTCCGGTACGGCTAATATCAATGGTTTTCACAACGCCCTGTAGCACAATCCGTTTTTGCGCATCGAATAATTTAAAAGCTAATAAATTTTCTGTTTCCAGGCGTTTTGCGCCGCGTCCCACAAAATCCAACGCTGGCCTCCTAATTTTTTAATTGAAAATAGGGTTTTAAATTATCCGAAAGAAGATTTTCCGGAATATGAATGTACTTTAACTCCTCCACTATCAAATCAATTTTACTGGCAGAATCGGCCTTACGATTCAAATACAAATATAACTGATCTTTGTAGCGTACCAGCCCTCCATTGAAAAAACCACGGTCGTAACGTACATGGATCGACAACTTTTCCAGTAAGTCTAACAGTTCTTGCAAAACTTTTTCTTCTTTTTCATTCGGTTTTTTTTTCGGTTTTGTCACAGCGTGCATTCCCTGAAATTTAAACGCCTGTTTTCACAAATACTCTTCCAGATTTCGTTGTTTCAGGTCGTCGATCACTTCTTTGACCCGTTGTGAACTGTCTTTTTTGCAAATCAAAATAGCGTCTTCGGTTTCAACAACGGCTAAGTTTTCAACGTCGATCAAAGCCACCAATTTTTTAGGAGCATAAATTAAGTTATTTTTAGAATCAATTACAACCTGATTTTGCGCGGTGATGGCGTTCTGTTGTTCGTCTTTTTCAGAAATGGCATAGGCCGCTTCCCAGGAGCCAACGTCGTTCCATTTAAAATCCGCTTCAATAATATAAACGGACTGCGCCACTTCCATAATGGCGTAATCGATGGAAATGGACTTAACGCGCATGTAAACATCCAAAACGGTCTCTTCAAATCGATTGCTATCAATGCTTTGATAGATCTCTTCGAAGCCTTCGGCCATTTCCGGTTGATGGGTAACAAATTCTTTCCAGATCGTTCCTACTTTCCAGATAAACATTCCGCTATTCCACAAAAAATCGCCGCTTTGCAAAAATAATTGCGCGGCTTCAAGATTCGGTTTTTCTGCAAAGGTTTTGACCTTGTACACCGTACGATTATTGAGCGTTGCCACGGCCTCGCCTCGTTGAATATATCCGTAACCGGTTTCCGGATAGGCAGGCGTAATACCCAGGGTAATCAACGCATCATTCTGGCGGGCGTATTCGACGCCGGTGCGGATGATATCCTGAAAAACATCGACTTCTTTGATCAGATGGTCGGCCGGCAAAATGACCATCGGCTCTTCCATTGAAGCTCTTTTGCGTACGATGGCGGCCGCCAATCCTATGCAGGGAGCGGTATTCTTGCCAAAGGGCTCGGCAATGATATTGTTTAACGGAATTTCCGGGATTTGTTGATGGATGGCCTCTTTGAGTTCCTGATTGGTAATAATTAATATATTTTTATCGGCCGTTAATCCTCTAACACGTTCATAGGTCATGCGAATCATTGTTTTGTCGCCAACCAGATTCAAAAGTTGTTTCGGGGAGTTCTTCCGACTTCTGGGCCAAAACCGTGTTCCCATTCCACCAGCCATTAAAATGATGTGCATTCCAGCCTCCTTATTTTCTTTGCTGCCCGTATGATGTTCTTTGTTAATGCGTAAATACGAGTACACAAATTAACAAAAAATAGCAATGCCTTCAAAACTTAAGAACATTAATTTTTAAAGAGAATCCAGTTTTTGTAGCCAGTTTTTGGCCACTCTGTTGTTTTTTTCAAGATCGAGCACTGTTTCAAAAACGCGCCGCGCATTTTGAAGTTCGCCTTTTAAATAATAGGTTTCGCCAAGATTATTCAACGCTCCGATATATCGGGGTTTTAAAGTCAACGCTTTAAAGAAAAGACGTAAGGCCAGATCGTAATTTCCTGTCTCTTTGTGCAAATAGCCCAGATTGTTGATGGCCTCGGGATAGTCGGGATTGTAATAAAGGGCCAGGCGAATATGCTTAAACGCGCTGTCGGTTTTTCCCTCATAATAATAGATTACGCCCAGGTTGTTGTGGGCTTTGGCGTAAGAAGAGTCCATTTGCAACACTTTTTGATAGCCTTCTATTTCTTCGAGATAGTCGCCCTTTTTTTGAATGCTTTCTGCCAGCGAAAAGACCTGCCAGTTTAGTTTTCCTGTCAGGATTTTTTCAACCAGTTTCAGGTTATCCTTTGCCCGCTCAAATTGTGGGTTCAGGCTTAACGCCTTTTCAAAATACTTTTTCGCTTCGTCAAATTGATTGAGATACAACAACATGTAGCCGGCATTATTGAAGGCCTCATAGTAGGCGCTGTCTAATTGGACGGCCCTTTTAAAATAGTCCAGAGCGCGCTCGAATTGCCCCAGTTTTTGATAGGCAACGCCGAGGTAGTTAAAGACATCGGGGATGGTGTCGGTGTAATTCATCACTTTTAACCAGCAGGCAATGGCCAGTGTATCGTTACCGCTGGCATGATGGTTAATTCCCTCATTAATCAGACTATCGATGGCGCTTTGTATTTTAAGCGGCGCGGCCGGTGTTGCAATTTTGGGGGCGGCTTTTTCCGGCGGTTTAAAAACGGCACAGGCAGACAATAAAATGCTGAGCATAAAAACAATAATCCAACGCATGGTTCCCTCCCACGCATTTATTATGACAAGGAAAAACGATTAATTTTCTAATATCTTCTGGCCGATAAAAACGATGTGTGCCGGCCCGCCAAGCCATAATCGACCGCTTTTTTGCTCAACTTTAAGAATTCCGCCGCGTGTTTGAACGGTTAACGTTTTTTGAGACGGAGAAAAGCACTCCCAGCAAAGCAGCGCACAGGCTGTAACGCCCGTGCCGCACGAAAAGGTCTCGCCCTCCACGCCCCGTTCATAGGTTCTTACTTTTATGGTGTTTTCATCGACCATGCGGATGAGGTTCACATTGGTCCCTTGCGCCCCAAATAGCGGATGCGAACGCAAGCGGCGGCCTAATTTTTCAAAATCCGCGAATTCATCCAGCTCTGTTTTTAATACCAGATGCGGAACGCCTACCTGCTTAAAACCCAACAACTCAATTCCTGCGGGTAAATCGAGTGCTGCGGCGTCGATCTTTTTTTCGTTCTGCTCATTTAGCAGCAATTCAACGGAAATTCGGCCCTGCTCGTCAACTGTAAAGCGGTGCAGCCCGTCATCTGCTTCGATAAAGTTATCATGTTTTTTATGGCACACGCCAATGGTTAGCAAATGCAACGCAACGGCGCGCAACCCGTTGCCGCACATTGCGCCTCGCGAACCGTCGGCGTTAAAGAATAGCATCCTGGGCGTGGTCGGTCCGGAGACACTCACATGGATCAGGCCATCCGCGCCAATGCCAAAATGACGGTCGCACCAATTTTTAATCATTTCTGGCGAGAGCAATGCCGCAGCGATTTCGCGATCATCTAAAATGATAAAATCGTTGCCGGTTGCCTCAATTTTGGCAAAAGGGATAATCTTTTTCATTTCCTGGCTTCCGGTAAATTAAACTTAATGCCGGCTGTTTCCCAGCGCTTTCTTACCCGAATGGTATCCGTCGAATAGGCGAACGGTTCGCAAAAACGAAACGGATTCAGGCGGCCTCTGTCAAATTTCTTATTTTCATTTAAATCGATAAAACCACTTAGCAAATACTGCCCTTCGGGCACGAACGAGAATTTGAAGGCGTTTCGATTGCGGATGGTGCGCGTTAACATTAAATTTTGCCGGCCAAGGGAGCGCAAACGCAAAACCACCGGCCTTTGTGGATTGACGATATTAATGGCGCCGCTCACCTCGCCCAGTTCTTTTTGAGAGATCACGGTAAAAACAAAAAACGGCAACGAATCCACCGGCGGCCTTCCTCTAAAATCGCGCACTTTGGCAAGATCAAGATGAACCATGTATTGCGAATCGGGCTGCAAAAAACCGGCCGGTTTAAAAGCGCCTTCGTACAGCGAGGCAAAGTGCCAGGCGCCTTCGACCTTAGCGCCTGATTTTAAGGTTAAATTAAAATTTTCAATAAGCGTTTTTCTGTTTATGGGATGAGAAAATTTTAAATAGATTTCACTTTCCGGCCTTACCTTTCTGGCGCTATCCGCCGGAGAAAAGGTCAATAATCTGAACTTCGAGGTGTCTTCTTTGGCAAAACTTTTGAAGAATAGCGAAAGATTTTTGCTTTGCCGATTGCCGCTGCTATCCTGCAAATGGCTAAAGCGTACCAGATATGTTTTTCCGCTGTCCAGCGGTTGAGTTAAAATTTCCAGCCAGTTTTTATTTTCCGGATTGCGGCCAAAATCTAAAACCGGAAAGGCCTGTAAGGTGGCGCTATCTTGCAGCGTACAGGTAAAAGCCGAATCGAACCACAGAGGCTCGCTGAAACGGACACGAACAAAATCATTAAACAGAGCCCGTACGCTGATGATCTGCGGCGCTACGGTATCAAAACCGGCGGGCTGCAGCTCAAAACCGCTAACATCATGACGGGCGCTGTCCAGACAGACATCGGTGTACCCCAGAGCAAAACGTTCCAGTGCCGCGTCTAACAATAAATTGTGGTTTCGGTCATTAACAGCTATAATGCGATAACATCCGTTGCGCAAATAACCAAGGGTAAAACGACCTTCCTCGCCGCTTTGTGAAATATAATCCGGCCTTTGGTCAAAAGGGTTAAAAGCGGAGCTATCGGACAACAGATAGGCAAAAATGTTGAACGTTTCGTTGGGCTTTAAACCGTACACCTTTCCGCTAATTCTTCCCTGATCGATGGTGTCGCCGGTGGAAAAAGCCAGCGCAAAACTCTGAGCCATTTTGTTATTGCGTAAATCCTGTAGCCCGCGACCAATGGTAAATACGTAGGTCTGTTCCGCTTTCAGCTCTTGCAAAAATTCTATTTTTAAAATTTTCCCCTTACGCCAGTTGTGCACAAATTCAACCGGCGGCGAGACGAAGAGGTTGTTCCGTTCGCTGCCCTCTTTCATTCTTTCGGAAAAAATAACTTCGATCTCTTTTAAATCGACGGGCACATGGATGGAGCCGGGCAAAAGGGAAACGGAAACAATCTCCGGCGGTGTCCGATCGACCGGGCCACCGGAAGGCGGCGCCTGAACGGCGCATCCCATTGTCAGCAAAATCATCAGCAGCAGTGTTTTATTAAGAAACTTCACGCAAATCGTTCTCCATTTAAAACTTTATGGTAATATAGCGGTGAAAAAGGATTAAAGGCAAAGTATTTATGGTGCAAACAGTGTTTTTTACCGGAATAAAAGACGTCTTTCCAAAGTTCCGGCGTTTTTGCGGGGGGAATACGTAACGCGTGACGGGTAAAGTGTAAGGGTTTAGTGGTTTAGAAGTTTAGCGGTTTAGGAGGGGGGCGAATGATTTTCGTTTGCGTTTTTTCTCGCGCTCGTTTCGATAGGCCAGTTCCCCTTCGACTTTGCTCAGGGCAGGCCTTCGACAGCACTCAGGGAGCGGGTGTGTAACGGTTGCTGAGCGTAGCCGAAGCAACCGTTGGTTATGAAGGAGCTTTCTTCGACGGCGCCACCACCTTCTACTTCGCTCAGGGCAGAGTTTCGATTTCGCTCCCTGAGCGTAGTCGAAGGGAGCATTTTTTCTGCGAAGACCCGCCCAATCTGCGTGGAAAAAGAATTACGATTCAAAATCTCTTTGCGGTTGATTTAATCATTGATTTTTAGCTTGCTGCAATGCTGGCTAAGTCAAAGGAGTGAGTATGGGCACAACCGACTTCAATCGGCCATAAAAGTAAAAAGCCGCCGAAAAGCGGCGGCCTGCAACACTACTTCTTTTCTCTGATGCGGGCGGCTTTACCGCGCAGCTTACGCAGATAGTAAAGTTTGGCGCGACGCACACGGCCCCGCTTCAAAACTTCGATTTTGGCGATTTTAGGCGAGTGCACAGGAAAAATCCTTTCTACGCCAATGCCATTGGAAATTTTGCGTACGGTAAACGTTTGATGAATGCCGCCGCCTTTGCGCTTGATGCAAACGCCCTGAAAAACCTGAATACGTTCTTTATTACCTTCGATCACGCGGACATGAACTGCCACGGTGTCGCCTGCTTTGAATTCAGGGATGTCCATGCGCAACTGATTTGCTGTAACCTGATGTAAAATATCCATCGTTCTGTCTCACTCTTTTTTATTTAATTGATTTTAAATACTTTTCGTACAAATCCGGGCGACGCTGGCGGGTGATTTTCTCCCGCATTTTTTGTCGCCATTCCGCTATTTTTTGGTGATTGCCCGAAAGCAACACCGGGGGCACCTTTTTCCCCTCGAACTCTTCCGGCCTGGTGTAATAGGGCACGTCCAGCAAATCGTCGGAAAACGAATCGGTCCAGGCCGAATTAATGTCCTTAATGACGCCCGGCAGCAATCTGACCATGGCGTCAATCATTACCAGAGTCGCCACCTCTCCGGAACTCAGGATGTAATCTCCAATCGAGATTTCATCGATCTTGAAAAACTCATGAATCCGTTCATCGATCCCTTTGTAGTGCCCGCACAAAAAGACCAGATGTTCTTTAATGCTCAATTCGGTTACGACCGATTGAGTAAGCGTACGTCCTCTTGGCGAGGGCAGCACGATATGAGCTTTTGCCACATCCTGGGTTTCAAAGATCTTTTTCAGCGCCCGATAGAAGGGTTCGATTTTCAGCACCATTCCCGGACCGCCGCCGTACGGATAATCGTCGATCGTGCGATGCCTGTCCGTGGTAAAATCCCGCAGGTCGTGGATGTGAATATCCACCGCCGCTTTCCGTCGCCCCATTTTAATAATGCTTTCGTTCAGGGGCTGCTCAAGAATTTTGGGAAATCCCGTTATAATATCGATTCGCATCTCAAAGATCGAACAAACCTTCCATCAAATGAATGGTCATGACGCCTGCCTGCACATCCACCTTTTTAACAACCGATTTAATAGCCGGCAACAGCACCTCGCGTCCGTCTTCGGTGTGCAGCACATAAACGTCATTAGCCGTATAGGTTAACACGTCCTTAATAACGCCGAGGTACGTACCAGCCTCATCGAACACTTTAAGTCCCAGGAGATCATGAATGTAATATTCGTCTTCTCCCAGGGGCATCAGGTCGTCCCCGGTAATATAAAGGTATTGATTGCGAAGTGTTTCGGCTTCTTCAATACTATTCACTTCGGCAAATTTAATAAAAACAAACCTATTCGACAAACGTACCTGTTCTATCGAATAGGCTTGTTTCTTATTTTCTTTTTGGACATAGACTTTTTTCAAGTCCATGAAATGCTCGGGAAAAGAGGTAATGATTTCCACTTTTACCGAGCCATTAATACCTTGCGGTTTTAGAACCCTTCCGACAACAAACATTCTCGCTTATTCGAGAATTTCCAGAACAGCACGTTTACCCTGTTTAGCAGAAGCAGCCGCCAACAACGTCCGAATCGATTTAGCAGTCTGACCTCGTTTACCAATAACCTTGCCCAGATCGCCTTCACCAACGCGCAACTCGTAAACCGTGACACGCTCACCTTCGACTTCGGTTACCTGAACTTCATCAGGTTTGTCAACCAGATGCTTGGCGATGAATTCGACGAAATTTTTCATATCCACAATACGTCCCTCCGTTTAGTGAACTCACAACTGCAGTTAACTATAATGGTTTCCTATTATTATAGCAAGATTCTGTCGAAAAAACAAGAGTTTTACGCCTCTTGTGCCTCAGAATTCGTTTGTTCTTCGGCTGCCTTTTCTTCTGCTTTGTCTTCAGTCTGTCTGGAAGCCTGCGCTTTTTTTGCTTCTAAACGTTTTTGACGTTCAACCTGGAGCGCTTCCCACTTTTTAAACTCTTCTTCGATCTTCTCTGGTGCGGCGCCGTGTTTCATCAAATCCCATTTCAGCCACAGGCCTTTACGGCGCAGCAAATTCTTTACGGTTTGTGTGGGCTGCGCGCCATTTTGCAACCAGTAGAAAATACGTTCTTCCTGGATCTCAACGCTTGCCGGCTCTTCCAATGGATTGTATGTGCCCAGTGTCTCAATAAATCGTCCATCGCGCGGCGAACGACTATCAGCCGCCACTATGCGGTAGAATGGTCTCTTCTTTCTGCCCATCCGACGTAATCTAATTCTGACTGCCAAATTTAAACCTCCAATTATTTTTTTGTTAACCCATTCCGAACGGCATTCCGCCGAATCCCCGGAATGATTTATTCTTCATTTGCTTCATCATCTTCTTCATCTGCTCAAACTGACGCATCAACTGATTCACATCCTGCACCCTGGTTCCGCTGCCCATGGCGATTCGTTTGCGGCGGCTGCCGTTTAATATTTTGGGATTGCGCCGCTCTTCTTTGGTCATAGAATTGATGATCGCCTCAACGCGCACCAGATTCTTCTCGTCAACCTGCGCGTTTTTCAACTGGCTGCCCACGCCGGGAATCATGCGCAAAATGGATTCCAGAGAACCCATTTTTTTGATCTGCTGCAGCTGATCCAGAAAATCTTCCAGATCAAACTCGGCCTTGCGTAATTTTTGTTCTAATTTGGCCGCTTTTTCCTGATCGATCGTCTCCTGGGCCTTTTCCACCAGGGTGACCACGTCGCCCATGCCCAGGATACGGGAAGCCATGCGATCCGGATGGAATTGTTCAATATCTTCTAATTTTTCGCCCACGCCCATAAACTTGATGGGCTTGCCGGTAATGGCCTTAATCGAAAGCGCGGCGCCCCCTCGCGCGTCGCCGTCCATTTTGGTCAGCACCACGCCGTCAAAATTCAAGCGCTCGGCAAATTGGCTGGCCGTGTTCACCGCATCCTGACCGGTCATGCCGTCGGCCACAAACAAAATTTCGTGCGGTCGAATGCGTTTTTTAATTTTAACCAGCTCTTCCATCATCTGCTCGTCAATGTGCAAACGACCGGCCGTATCCAGGATGATGGTATCCAGCATGTGTTGACGCGCATAACTGATGGCATTGAAGGCGATTTTCACCGGATCGCCAATGCCCTCCTCATATACCGGCACGTTAATACTGCGCCCTAAAATTTTAAGCTGCTGAATGGCCGCCGGACGATAAACATCCGCCGCCACAAGCAACGGTTTTCGATTCTTTTTTTGCAGATACTTTGCCAGCTTGGCGGCAAAAGTGGTTTTGCCGGAGCCCTGTAAACCCACCAGCATGATGATGGTTGGCGGAATACCGGCCGTTTTGAGGGTAGCCGTGGTGCCGCCCAGCAAACGCACCATTTCGTCGTGAACGATTTTCACAATCATCTGACCGGGCGTTACGCTGCGTAAAACCTCTTCGCCAACGGCCTTCTTTTGCACCGACGCTACAAAATCTTTGACGACTTTGTAATTAACATCGGCCTCTAACAGGGCGCGCCGAATCTCTTTTAAAGAATCGGCAATATTCTTTTCCGTTAATTTCCCGTATCCGCGTAACCGCCGAAACGTCGATTCCAGTTTAGAAGTTAGTTCTTCAAGCATAGCTTACCGACATCAGTCCAATTTTTATTATGACCGCTAAATGTAATTAATTTAGAGCACTTTATCAAGATTATTCCTAAAAAAATGCAATTTTTTTTGGATTATTCCCAGCTCCTGCCAGGGCTCTGGGACAACTTTTCAGAAACCGGCGCTTATTATTCAGCATCATCTTTGATTTTTTTAAAGACCGCGCAAAAGCTGCCGTCCATCTCGTGCCGATGCGGCTGTATTCGGACAAAATCTTCTGAAAGCATGGATGGGTGCGCTACTTTCGGCTTTTGCACGGCGTACTTTTCCGCATGTTTTTGCAAAAAGTCTTTAGCCACATTTTCATTTTCGAAATAATCGATGGTACAGGTGCTGTAGATCAGCCGTCCGTTTTCCGTGAGAATGCGATCCGCCGCTTCCAGCAAATCTTCCTGAATTTTCGAAAACTCGATGATCTCTTCGAACTTACGGCGCCATTTAATATCCGGATGCTTGCGGATGACGCCCAGGCCGGTGCAGGGCGCGTCGATCAGGATGTGATCAAAAACCTTTTTAAACGGCGGATTTTTACCGTCGGCAACGACAAACAGTCCGCCCTCCAGTCCCAATTTTTGCACATTTTGTTTCACTCTTTTCAAACGTTCCTTATCAATATCGGCAGCAACAACCATGCCCTGCGACGGACGCTTTTTAAGCAATTGCGCGTACTTTCCGCCGGGCGCCGCACACATGTCCAGAATTTTACTCTTTTCTGTCAACGCCATTTGCTCGACCACCAGCGCCGCGCTTTCGTCCTGAATTACGCAATAGCCTTTCTCGAACCAGCGTTCGCGCAAAAAGGGCTGTACGTCTTTTACTCTTACAATAGTGGTATCAAACGGCGCTTCCACAAAGGGCACTTTTTTTTCTTTTAAAAGATTTTTGAATTTTTTAGGACTGATCTTTTGCGTGTTGATGTGCACATCGAAATCGGGCGGTTCATTTAACTTTTTACACAGGGCTTCGGTCTCTGCCTCACCCCAGAAGCCAATCCAGCGTTTAATCAGCCATTCGGGGAAAGAATATTGCACGCTCAGCCGCTTCAGAGGATCCTCGATCTTTTTGGCGGGATCGAGCGTTTCTTTTTGCCGCAAATAGTTGCGTAGCAAACCGTTCAACAATTTTGCCTGGAAATTGTTTAATTTTTTCTTTGTTAAACCAACATATTCGTTTAACGTGGCGTGCTCTGGAATGGCCGTTAAAAAGATCAATTCGTAAAGCGCCAAACGCAAAAGAACCTTAAACTTGATCAGTAGCTTTTTGTAGCGTCCTTTGTAAAGCTGGCTGCCAATCCAATCCAGGTACAATCGGTGGCGCACCACGCCGGAAGTTAAATTTTTAAAAAAGCGCCTTTCGCGGCCGCTCAATTCATTTTGTTCCAGCGCCCGCTCGGTCAATTGATCTAAACGATCAAACGTCTTTTCGAATTTAAACAGAACTTCGTAAGCCAGCGCCCGGGCTGTTTTTGGTTTTTTGCTCATATTGCTTTCAGTTGTTTTAGTTTCTCAATTACTCAAAAGGGCGCACAAAAATAACAAAGAAATGGCAAAATGACAAATCGAGAAACTCCACCGCCCGCTAAACGTAGGTATGTACGACATGGCGCTCAAAGTAGATATGTAATATCTCTCATTTTTTGGAAGTGTAAGAGTTGATTGGTTGAATGGTTGAATAGAAATTTACAAATGCGCAAATATTGAACATCATTGGAGAAAAATTTCCAACGGAAAGGTCTTCACCTTTCCCAGACATTTATTCTGGGAAAGTGAGTGCAGGAGGCGAGAGGAATTGAAACTATTTTAATTTAAAACATTCTTTGCGCCCTTTGTGACTTCTCTGTGCGCCGTGCGCTGTGCGCTCTGTGGTCGCTCAAATCCCTGCGGAAATGTTTTTGCTTGCGGCTGTGCTGCCCTGGTTCAACCTTTTATTAACATCGACCACACCTCGTAGCGCTGATTGTAGCGCAAAATGTAAATTTCGCCATCGGTGGTTAGCACTTTAAAGTAGTTGTAATTGGGGCGTCCGGCCACAGGATGCCCCTCGTACCAGCGGTCGATTACCTGCGCCACCAGGTACGTTTTCCCCTCGTACACAAAACGAAGCGGCCGTTCCGCTTTTTTGCCGCCGTCGTAAGTCACAACCTCGACAATGGCAAAAATCATCTTTTTTTCTTTCATATCGTCAAGTTAGCCAGCCGAAATGTGGAATGCAAACCATCTTTAAAATTGTCACAACCTGTGTCAAAGGTAAAGAATGGTGTGTGTCAGCAATGCAGTTTACTTTTGCCAGACAAAGCGCCTGTCCCGCCTCCGACAACACAGTTTATTCTTTAATTTTCAATGTTTTAGGTTTTACCGGTAAATTCTGGCACGTAGTTTGTAAAATTCTTTTTCAGAAAATTAAAACAAAACTAAACTAAAATGAAAGGAGGTGAGAGCCATGTTAGTCAAATGGGAACCAATGATGGGCTTGAGCCGCATTAACGATGTTTTCGATCGCATGTTAGATGACTTCTTTAGCATGGACACTCGCCTGGCCGAACCGGTCTCCAGCCTGATTCCGTTAATGAACGTCGAAGAATTGAAAGACGCCTACCGCATCACGCTGGAAGTTCCGGGAATGGAGAAAGACGACATCGATATTTCCATAAAGGACGACGTGCTGACCATTAGCGGCGAGAAGAAAGAAGATTTCAAAGAAGAAGGCACCCTCTTCCGTCGTGAACGCTGGTTTGGTAAATTCACGCGTAGCTTAACCCTGCCAGGCGATGTGGATGTGGATAAAATTGAGGCGGAATACAAGAACGGCGTATTAACGCTCCATCTGCCAAAATCCGAAACGGCCAAAGGTAAAAAAATTGAAGTCAAAACTAAATAAAATTAACCTACCCTGCTAAAAACCTCCCGAAAAGTTGTACTTTGCGGGAGGTTTTTTTTGCCTTTTCCCACTACCCCCGCGCCTGTCCTCCGGTCAACATGACATTGTAAAGGAAATCTCAATACAAGTATATTGTTATTTAAAGAGTTATGCTGCATCATTTATTATTTGCCTGTTCAGGTCGATTTTAGGATACCCCCTTTTGATGGGGCTGTCCCAAAAGTCAAAGAAAATGTATTTTTATAAAGTTTTTCTTTCCCTCACCCCCTTTAATTCCCCCTCTCCCGAAAATCGGGAGAGGGGGAAGGGGGGTGAGGGCTATTGTAAATTTTTCCCTATTTTTTTATAAACATACATTTGATGTCGCTTTTGAGACATCCTCATCAAGCGTACCGAGTTAGAATTGCCCTTTTCAAAACTCCAATTTTGGACAAGTGTGAACAGCATTAAGAAGTCAAAAAAAAACTTGCCGACAAAAAGCGTTTTAACGCTTCAGATGAAAATATTGAATGACAAAGTCAATCAATCGCTCGTCAAATTTTTTAAAAAGCGGTAAATCGGTTGGCAGGGCGGTTTCGGAAATCACGGCAATCACCTGAGTAAAATGTTTCCACTGATGGCCATCTTCATCCAGAACAATTTTGGGCCCGTTCGCCGTGTTAAACGATTCGACAATGACCAGATCCACCTCTTTAAAAGCGGCCGCCAGCAGCCGATCTGCTTCTTTTTCATCAATGGACGGATAAAAAATGCCCATGCTATTCGCGCTGTAAAAGACGGTTGGGCTGGCTCCTGCCTTTTGCAGGCGAAACGAATCGCTGCCCGGCCGATCGATGGGATGGGGATGCGAGCTGTGTTTTAACGCGCCGACGCGCAGGCCCCTTTCTTTCAGGCCTGAAATCAACCACTCGGCGTGCATGGTTTTACCCGCATTCTTAGGACCGACAATTTGCAAAACATTCAATCCTTTAAATTTCATGAAGCGCGCCCCCGTGCTTTCGAAATTTTTTCCAGACGTGCGAGATCTTCCTTAAAATTAATATTTGAGAAAAAGACTGAAAATTCAGCGGGGAAAAAGACCTCCTCAGCATTGAGCTTTCTTAAAGCAACGTTTATTTTCAACTGATCGCTCATAATCAACGATTCGATCAGCGCGGCATGCGAACGTCGCCACAAACTGACCATGGATTCAATGCCTGTATCGCTCACGGCAACCACTGGACGCCCATTTTTTCTGCGCTCCCACAGCTTAAAATAGATGTCTTTTTTTAACAGGGGCATATCCACAGGTAGCACAAACAACCATTCGGTTTCGATATGTTTTAAAGCCGTTAAAATGCCTCCAAGGGGCCCCTTGCCCGGCACAACATCCTCAGCTACCGGCAGGCCAAATTTTTGTTCCAGCTGCTTTTCGGAAGCGATTAAAATGATGCGTTCGCTTAAACTTGCGGCCAGCTCGATGCTCCATTCGATTAACGGGCGGCCGCAGAACAGCGCCTGATGTTTCGGGCTGCCGAACCGTCTGCTCTTTCCTCCGGCAATAATTGCCGCGCTGGCTTCTGTTATCTTCATCGCTCTCCATTTTTTTTCCTGAATGTACAATTTAACGATCCTGACTATTTAGGCCAACTTTTTTGTCCGGCCGCTTCTTTTCGGCCCAACTATGCTATTTTCGGTTTGCCATTTGCAAAATTTGGAACACTGTTTTAAATTGCAGCCTGTTGTAACGAAATATAAAAACGAGGAATGGTTTTGAAAAAACGAATATTAGTAACCAGCGCTTTACCGTATGCTAACGGGCCGATTCATCTGGGACATTTAGCCGGCGCTTATTTACCGGCCGATATTTTTGTGCGTTTTCACCGCTTAAAAGGTTCGGATGTCATTTACATCTGTGGATCGGATGAGCACGGCGTACCGATTATGCTGCGCGCCCGGGCCGAGGGCGTCTCCCCGCAGGACGTAGTAGATCGCTACCATGAATTGAATAAAAAGAGCTTTGCCCGCTTCGGCATGAGCTTTGATTACTATGGCCGCACCTCTTCGCCAGTGCACCATCAGACCAGCCAGGATTTTTTCCGCGTTCTGGCCGAAAAAGAAGTCTTTGTGCTAAAAAGCGAAAAACAACTGTACGATCCGGAAGCTAAAATGTTTTTAGCCGATCGTTTTGTAATCGGCACCTGTCCTTCCTGTGGTTTTGAAAACGCTTACGGCGATCAGTGCGAAAAATGCGGAAAGTCATTGAGTCCAGCGGAGTTGATTAATCCCCGCTCGGCCATTACCAATGCCAAACCAGAACTTAAAGAAACCACGCACTGGTATTTGCCGCTGGCCAGATTTCAGAAGACACTTGAAGAATGGATTGCAAAACATGACGATTGGAAGGCAAATGTGCTAGGACAAATTAAGAGCTGGTTCACGGAAGGACTTTCCGATCGGGCAGTGACGCGCGATCTGCCGTGGGGCGTTCCCGTTCCGCAGGATGTCGCTAAAAAATACGGCGTGGACGCGACCGGTAAAGTGCTTTACGTGTGGTTCGATGCGCCCATTGGTTACATTTCTGCAACCAAAGAGTGGGCCGTTCAAAAAGGTAATCCAGAGTTGTGGAAAACATACTGGCAAGATGAGAAAACGCGCCTGGTACACTTTATCGGCAAAGACAATATCGTTTTTCACTGCTTGATCTTTCCGGCCATGTTGATGGCTCACGGCGATTTTGTTTTGCCGGATAATGTGCCGGCCAACGAATTTTTAAATCTGGAAGGCAATAAACTCTCCACCAGTCGTAACTACGCTGTTTGGCTGGAGGATTATCTGCAAAAGTTCGAACCCGATTCTTTACGCTACGTGTTGGCCAGCATTTTGCCCGAAAACCGCGACGCAGATTTTTCATGGAAAGATTTTCAGGCGCGGCACAATAACGAGCTGGCCGATATTTTTGGCAACTTTGTGAACCGCACCCTAAGCTTTGCCCATCGCTATTTTGAGGGCAAAGTTCCTCCGTTGCACCAGCTGGACGATCTGGATAAAGAATTGCTTAGTCGATTAGAAGAAGCTCCGGAACGGCTGGGCGAGCTGATTGACTCGTTCCAATTTAAAGCCTATGTGCGCGAATTTATGGATCTGGCGCGTTTTGCCAACAAATATTTTAACGACAAAGAACCGTGGAGCACACGCAAAACCGACAAAGCAGCGTGCGCCACAACCATAAATCTTTGTCTGCAAACCGTTTCAGTCCTGTCGGTTTTAAGCGAACCACTGCTGCCCTTTACGGCGCGCAAAATCTGGAAAATTTTAAACATGGGCCAGGAACATCAATGGGATGAAATCAATAAAAACCGCCTACCGGAAGGCCATCTTTTGAACAAACCCGAAATTTTATTCAAAAAAATTGAAGATGAGGTCATAGAGGCCGAAATTAAAAAACTGCAGGCGGCGCTGGAAAACAATGCGCAAATGGTACCCGAAGAAAAAATCGACTACCAGACCTTTCAAAAGGTAAAATTACGGGTGGCCAAAATTCTGGAGGCAGAGGCTATTCCCAAATCCAAAAAACTGTTGAAATTGCAGGTGGACCTGGGCGACGAAAAAAGACAAATCGTGGCGGGCATTGCGGAACATTACAGGCCGGAAGCGTTAATCGGCAAAAAAGTGATTGTGGTGGCTAATTTGCAACCGGCTAAACTCTTTGGCGTTGAATCTAACGGTATGTTGCTGGCGGCTTCGGCGGACGGAAAACTATCGCTGATTACGGTAATGGATGACGACCTGCCTGCGGGCAGCACGGTTAGCTAATCGGATTTTCAGGAAAGGAAAGCTCATGGAACTTTTTGTGGATACTCATGCCCATTTAGATTTTGATCTTTTTGACGAAGACCGGGAAATCGTGATTCAACACGCCATCGAAAACGGAGTGGCCGGCATTATTACCATTGGCGTTGATCTGGAATCGTCAAAACGGGCGGTCGATCTGGCCGAAAAATACGCCACGCTGTTTGCCGCCGTGGGCATTCATCCAACCGAATGCTCCGATGTGCCAGATCGTGATTTTGATGTGATCGAAGAACTCGCCCGACATGAAAAAGTAGTGGCCATCGGCGAAATCGGGCTGGATTATTACCACATGCGCGCGCCGAAAGAAGTGCAAAAAAACGTTTTCATCTACCAGACGAGCATTGCCCAACAATTAGATTTGCCTTTAATTATCCATAATCGTGATGCGCACGCCGATTTACTGGAACTGATCGCTACCAATTCGCTGGCCAAAACCGAAGGCGTGCTCCATTCCTTTTCCGGTGATGAGGCGTATCTGGAACAAATTCTCGAAACCCAGTTTTTCATCTCTTTTACGGGCAACATCACCTTTAAAAACTCGAAGATGGAGCACCTGGTAAAAAAAACACCGGTAGAACGGCTTTTGCTGGAAACAGACAGCCCGTTTTTAACCCCGGCGCCGCTACGCGGCAAACGCAACGAACCGGCTTTTATTGTGCACACGGCAAAAAAAATTGCAGAAATTAAACAGATCAGCATTGAAGAACTGGGGCAAATTACCACCGACAACGCCAAACATCTGTTCAAAAAACTTAATATTTAACGCCCGACTGAAGCAGAAATACTTCCATGCGTCCCTTAAAAAGATTCTCTCAAAATTTTTTAACCAATCCATTTTACCAGCAAAAAATAGTGGATGCCCTGAATATTGAACCAGAAGATGTAGTGGTGGAAATTGGCCCGGGACAGGGAGCGCTTACCCAACGGCTGGTGCAGATCCCTTCTCAACGATGCATCGTCATCGAAATTGACCGGCGCATGGTTGAACACCTGGACGACCGATTTGGCCAGCAGATCAAAATAATAAATCAGGATGTGTTAACCGTCGATTTTTGCGCGCTGGCCGACGGTAAACCTCTCAAAATTATCGGAAACCTGCCCTACCACATTACCAGCCCTATTCTCTTTCATTTGATAGATCATTATCAATGTGTGGCGCAGGCCGTTTTAATGACGCAAAAAGAAGTGGCGCGACGCATCAGTGCAAGCCCGGGCAATAAAGATTACGGCATTCTTTCGGTCATAACACGCGCCTATGCCGAGATCGATTATCTTTTCGAAATAAAACGCGGAAACTTTTTCCCCACGCCCGCCGTCGATTCGGCCGTTATTTCGCTGAAGTTTTTTAAAGAAATCAAAGACATCCAGAATCTGGATTTATTCAGAAAAATCGTGCGCTCCGCCTTTAACTTCCGCCGAAAAACTTTAAAAAACAGTTTAGGTAGAATTTTTGAAGAAAAAGTATTAAATTCCTTAGATCAATCGATCTTAAAAAAACGTCCAGAACAATTAACCGTTGATGCGTTCAAACACATCACAAACGTCATAGACAAGGTATTAAAGAATGAAACAAATTGATATCGATGATATTCTAAAAGACATCGAAGTACTAATCGACAAAAGAAATACCGGCGCCTTGCAGAATATTTTAATCGATCTGCATCCGGCAGACATTGCGCAGATCATTTCGCATGTTAAAAAAGACGAGCGGATTTACCTTTTTTCGATCTTGCCGCCTAAAGTGGCCAGCAGCGTTCTGGCCGAACTCGATCCGCCCCTGATGGAAGAACTGACCGAAGAACTGGGCGTGGAAAAAATCTCGGCCATTGTCGATGAGATGGATTCCGACGATGCCGCGGATTTCGTATCCTCTCTGCCCGATGAAATCGTCCCGGAAATCTTAGAACGCATTCCGGAAGAAGATTCGGACGAAATTAAACAGCTGCTGCATTACGATGAGGATACGGCCGGCGGTATTATGGCCCTGGAATATGTGGCCCTGCCCATGGATGCCACCGTAGAGCAGGCCATCCAGGAAATCCGCCGTTTAAAGGCCGAACAGGAAGTCACGGACGTTTACTATATTTATGTGATTGACGATGAAAATCATCTGGTGGGCGTGGTTGCGCTGAGCGATCTTGTTCTGGCCGAAGATTACACGACTTTAAAAGAGATTATGAAAACCGACCTGCCCAAAATTACGCCGGATATGGATCAGGAAGAGGTGGCCAACATCTTTCGTAAATACGATCTGGTCAGCATGCCTGTTGTGGACCAGGAAAACCACCTGATCGGGCGCATTACCATCGACGACATTGTGGATGTTCTGGAGGAAGAAGGCTCTGAAGACATGGCCTTTATTGCCGGCGCGCCGGATGAAGAGATTACAGAAGGATCGATCTCCAAACTGGCGCGGGCTCGCCTGCCCTGGCTTATGGTCGCATTTTTAGGCGAACTGCTGGCTGCCTTTATTTTAAATCAGTTTGATGTTACCTTAAGACACAAATTGATGATCGCCTTCTTTATCCCTGTTATTATGGCCATGGGCGGTTCCACGGCACAACAGGCCAGCGTTATTGTTATTCGCGGTCTGGCAACCGGAGATTTAAGCCTGCGTGATACCGGCCCGCGTTTGCTGAAAGAATTAAAAATTTCTTTTCTAAACAGCTTATTTTTTGCCACGGTGCTGTTCATCATCGTTTACCTGTGGGATTCCGCCTTTTTTGCCGGGATTCTCTCCGTTTCCATTTTTGTGGTCATCAACAACGCAGCTATTATCGGCGCCCTGGTTCCCCTGACCTTCAAGCGCCTGAACATCGATCCTGCGCTGGCAGCCGCGCCTTTTATTTCGACCACCAACGACATTCTGGGCATCTTGATTTACCTGACCATTACGACCGTGGTCATAAATTTCGGCATGTAGGCAAAATATCTTTCTGCCTTAACGTTTTTGCGTCAACGACGCTCTCTCCTGCCCGGCGGCTTCTATTTTTTGTGCAATTATTTTCAGGCTCCGCACTTCGCCATGTTTTAAAATCCAGAAGCGCTCGGGCTGCAGCCCGGACTTTTCTGCGCTTTCTTTTAAAACTCCGGGCGGTTCATCCATGGGTTCATCGGCTAATTTAAAGGTGCCCCAGTGAACGGGAATAAAAACTTCCGCCTCCAGCTCCTGAAAGGCCTTCACCGCTTCCGGGGGATCCATGTGCACCGGCTTCATAAACCAGCGCGGTTGATAGGCGCCAATGGGTAGGGCTGCTACATGGATGGGCGCATAACGTCTTTTAATCTCCGTAAAACCAGGAAAATAGCCGGTGTCTCCGGCGTAATAAACATTTAGCGTACGACTTTGAATGAGCCAGCCGGCCCACAGTGTTTTGTTTTGCTGAAACGGATTTCTGCCCGAAAAATGCTGAGCCGGCGTACAAACAATCTTTAATTGATTAAAACCGATTTCTTCCCACCAATCCAGTTCGACAAAGTTTGTAATCCCCCATGATCTAAGGATTTCTCCCACACCGGCCGGCGCCAGGTAAAAGGGTTTGTTGCCAAGACGCAGAATGGTATTTTTGTCCAGATGATCATAATGATCGTGCGAAATCAAAACCAGGTCGATCTCCGGCAGGCTGTCCAGGGCGATGCCCGGCGGGACGATGCGTTTGGGCCCAACCGCCTGAAACGGCGAACAACGTTCGCTGAAAATGGGATCGGTTAAAATGTTTACACCGTCCAGTCGAAGGAACAAAGTGGAGTGGCCAATCCAGGCCACCAGCGGCTCATTCGCATTTTGTTTGAGCAGACGGTGGTCTTTTACCACTTCGAAATTATGGTTTTGCGAACGAACGATCGCCCTTTTGCCGGTCAGGCGATCCCACACCATCCACTTCAATAAATCTCCAAAAGTACGTTTTTTGAATCCGGGAAAAGGATTAAAATACTTCTGGCCGTCGTAATGCGTTTGTGAAAAAGAAAAATTTGCGGCGGTCACCATCATTAAAATTCCCATGCTTATGGTTTTTAAACGGATTTTCATCATCTGAATTTTCCTGTATTAAGGCGCTTTAAAAACTGTACGAAATTAACTGCAAATAGATTCATCCGAAAAGGGCGTCCACCCGGCCATGCGCGCCGCTAAAACTATTTTAAAAGAAAAACGCTTATTTTCAAAGAATTATTTTTTGCAAAAGGACTACCGTGTTAAGGCCGGATTGTGCAGGATGTAGCCGTTGGGCTCCATGCGGTATTTGCGGCGTAGCTGCAGGGTGTCGGCGGGTAAAATGGCCATAAAACCAAAACGCTCGCGGATTTCGTCGATGGCCGCATCCAGTACTTCGCGGCGCGTTTTGTCGTTGAACAACGTTAGCTGGTAATTCAGCGCTTCGATGTGGCTTACGGAAACGCCCACATGACGGATGCGCGTGCGGCGCAGACGAATTTGTTCAAATAGTTGCCGGGCTATTTTGTCCAGCTCGTTGCCGTTGTTCGTGGCAAAGGGCAGACGCGCGCTGGCCGTGTGAAATTTAAAATCAGAGTACTTGATTTTGATGGCCAGGGCTCGGCAGGTCAGCTCCTCGCTGCGTAATTTTTTGCCAATGCGCTCGCACAAATATTGCAACGTGCCTCGCACCAGTTCCAGGTCGGCGGTGTCTTCTTCAAAGCTGGTTTCACGACTGATCTGTTTAGGAAAGATTTTTGCCGCCACCGGCCGATCGTCTTCGCCGCGGGCAAAATGCCAGATTTTAATCCCGTTTTTGCCAAATAACTGTTCCATGATGCCTTTGGGCAGACGGGCCAGTTGACCGACCTTGAAAATTCCCAGATCGAACAATTTTTCGCGCGCCATGGGGCCAATGCCGGGCAACGCATCGACCGGCAGTCCGGCTAAAAACTCGCGTTCTTTGCCCGCCGGCACTTCCACTACGCCGCCCGGTTTTTTAAGCCCGGAAGCAATGCGCGCAATTACCTTGTTGCTGCCAATGCCCACCGAAAGACTGACGCCCACCCGCCGCCAGACTTCCGCTTTAATCTCTTCGGCAACCCGGCGCGCCGAAGGATAGAGATGCATGGCGCCGGTTAAATTTAGATAGGCGTCGTCTAACGACGTAAACTCTACCTCAGGCGTGTATTTCAAATAGACTTCCCGGAAAACTTCGGACACCGCGCGGTAGTGTTCGTAGTTGCCTTTGAGAAAGACCGCCTGCGGACACAACGCCCTGGCCCTGAATAGCGGCATACCCGTGCGCACTCCGCAGGCCCGCGCTTCGTAACTGGCCGTATGCACCACGCCGCGCTGATTTTCCAGGCCGCCCACAATCACCGGTTTGCCACGCAGCCGGGGATTAAAGCCCTGCTCCACCGAGGCGAAAAAGGCGTCCGCGTCAATGTGCATGATAACGGTTTGCTCAGCCATCCAGACACACCCGCGCGATTTGCCAGTCAAAATTGCCGCTGTCGAACAACAGCTCAAAGTAATCCGAGGTGTCGGCCATCACCGAAAAATGGTACTGCTTGCTGTAGCCCTGGTTGCTCACCCAGTGGCCGTTCAACTGGTGCACCTTGTACACCCGGCCGTTCCATTTAAAGCGCAGGGGGCGTATTTGCCCGTCTTTAAAGTGGCTGATCACTTCAATGGGTTCAAAAATATCTTCGAAAATCATGATGCACCTGCTTTTTATAAAGTGTACTTGCGTACACCTAAATATAATATCACCGCACTCCAAAGGCAAGCGAAATTTGAGGAGGCGGAGGAAACTCTCACGTCATTTGACCGAAATGGCAATTTTAAAGTCCCGAAGGGACGAAATGATTATAGCGAAACAGGAAAAACAATATTCTTACCAAAGGGACGAAAACGAAACCGTTTCAACGGTTTACGCGAATGAACAACAGAAAAAATCCTTCATTAAAGGGCTACTCCGGGAAATGCCCAACATCGTTGGTGAAAAAATAAGTGCAAGAGCCGAATGGTCAGCGGCCCCTCATTCCAATCCCCTTAAAACCAAAAAGGACAGAGCAAAAGCCCTGTCCTTTAAATACAAACGCTTCTAAAATAAAAATTACCATGCGCCGTTTTGCAGATAGTGGTCGATCGCAGCCGCGGCTTTGCGTCCAGCGCCCATGGCCAGAATAACGGTGGCGCCGCCGGTTACGATATCGCCGCCGGCAAAAACACCCTTTTTGGAAGTCTTCATCGTTTCCGGATCCACCACAATAGTACCGCGACGACTGGTCTCAATTTCCGGCGTGGTTTGCGTTACCAGCGGATTTGGACCGTTGCCAATGGCGATAACTGCCACATCAATATCCACCGTAAAATTAGAGCCTTCGATGGGAATGGGACGACGGCGGCCAGACTCGTCCGGTTCGCCCAACTCCATCTTGATCAGTTCCATGCCCTTTAACCAGCCCTCGTCATCGCCGATCAAACGCACCGGATTGGTCAACAGCATGAATTGCACGCCTTCTTCTTTGGCGTGTTTAATCTCTTCCACTCGGGCCGGCATCTCTTTTTCTGAACGGCGATAAACGATGTAGGCATTTTTTGCGCCCAGTCGCAGGGATGTACGAACGGCGTCCATGGCCGTATTGCCGCCGCCAAAAACCGCCACATTTTTATTATGGCAATCCAGAATCGGCGAATCATATTCAGGGAACTGGTAGGCTTTCATCAAATTAACGCGCGTTAAGAACTCGTTTGCCGAGTAAACGCCGTTTAGATTTTCGCCCTCAATACCCAAAAACCAGGGTAGACCCGCGCCCACGCCTAAAAAGACGGCGTCGTAGCCTTCTTCTTCCATCAACTCGTCAACCGTAAAAACGCGGCCAATAATGGCGTCCGTTTCGAATTTTACGCCCATGCGCTTCAGGCCGTCAATTTCCGTCCGCACAATCTCTTTGGGCAGGCGGAATTCCGGAATGCCGTAAACCAGCACGCCGCCCAGCTCGTGCAGAGCTTCAAAAACGGTAACCTCATAACCCTTTTCTCGCAGGTCTTTGGCGCAACTCAAGCCGGCCGGTCCGCTGCCCACAATGGCTACTTTTTTACCGTTCGAAACTTTCACCTCAGGAACATCGATTTTTCCCGATTCACGCTCGTAATCGGCCACAAAACGCTCCAGGTAACCGATGGCCACCGGTTCGCCGCGTTTGCCAACCACGCAGGCTTCTTCGCATTGTTCTTCCTGCGGACAAACACGACCGCAAATAGCCGGTAAGGCATTGTCTTCTTTGATCTTTTTCACCGCGCCTATAAAATCGCCCTCGGCGATCAGGGTAATAAAGTCTTTAATCTGAATATTAACCGGACAACCGGCCACACAGGTTGGTTTGGGGCATTGCAAACAACGTTGCGCTTCTTCAATGGCCAGCTCTGGCGTGTAACCTAAATTCACTTCGCTAAAGTTTCGGCTGCGTTCCGCGGGATCCTGCTCAATCATTGAATGCCGCGGTATTTTCATTCTTTCTTTTGGTGTTAACTGATTCATAACCCTTCCCGTCGTTTGATTATTCTGCTTGTTCCAAGGTGTTTATTTTTTCCGTTAATTTGCATTTTTCTTCAAAATGCTTTAAGGCTTCCTGCTCATATTTGTGGTACATCTTGTTGCGATCTGCCAGATTCTTGAAATCCACCTTGTGAGCGTCAAATTCTGGCCCGTCCACACAGGCAAATTGGGCTTTGCCGTCAATGAGCACACGACAGCCGCCACACATGCCCGTACCGTCCACCATAATCGGATTTAAACTGACAACGGTTTTAATGCCGTAAGGACGGGTCACATCGGCAACCGCTTTCATCATGGGGATAGGACCGATGGCCAGCACAAAATCGATCTTTTTCCCCTGGTCGATCAGCTCCTGCAATTTGTCGGTTACAAACCCATGGTAACCGTAGGAGCCATCGTCTGTGGTGATGTAAGCTTCGTCGCTTACAGCCTTCATCTCCTCTTCCAGAATAACCAGGTCTTTGTTGCGTGCGCCGTTAATGGTAATAACGTAGTTCCCGGCCTGCTTTAACGCCACAGCGGTAGGATAGGCAATGGCCGTTCCCACTCCGCCGCCAATACTGACAGCGGTACCAAAATTTTCAATGTGCGATGGCTGCCCCAATGGGCCGACGACATCCAGAATGATATCGCCTTTTTTCTTGAGATTCAATTCGCGGGTCGTTTTGCCAACCCCCTGTACAATGATGGTGATGGTTCCCTTTTCCACGTCGGAATCCGCAATAGTTAAAGGGATGCGCTCACCATGTTCGTGAATACGGACAATAACAAATTGCCCGGCTTTGCGCTTTTTGGCAATCCTTGGCGCTTCGATTTCAAAAAGCTTAATGTTTTCCGCTAAAAATCGGGCTTCGATGATCTTGAACATAGGCACCATTCCTGTTTTGTTGAAACAATCCAAAAAAATTTTTTAGTGACAAATTTAGCGATTAAAACGCTTGAAAACAACTGATTTTTTTTTATTTTTCAGAGAGAAAAACAATAATTTGAAAATAATCTTAAAACGGCATTCCTGGCGCTGCGCGGGCAAAATGTTTTAATTTTGTGCTTACGCGTGTTGCGCCAAAATTATTTTGCGCATTCATTTTAAACAGCTTTATTTAAGCTGGCAACACAGCACAGCCTTGTTTTCATTCTTAACAACCTCTGCTTGCCCAAAAAGGCGAAAGGCAATCCGTTTTTACAGTCTGATGAACATTTTACCGGCCATCTGGCGGATGGCGCCCATCAATTCAAGGGTCAATAACGCGCTGAGGGTCTCGGCCGGAGATAGTTGTGTTTCAAAGGCGATTTGATCGACATGCAGCGGCTCGTCAGAGAGGAGATCATAAATTTTCTTTAAATTGCCGTCTAATTTAAAATCCGGCGGCTTCGATTTCTTTAAAGCCCATTGCAATTGCGGCGCCAGTTCTTCCAGCACGTCTTCGGCAGAAAGGGCAGGAATTGCCCCCTGCTTAATAAGGCGGTTGCATCCCGCGCTTTTAGGCGAGAATATGGAACCAGGCACGGCAAATACCTCGCGATTCTGGTCGTTGGCGTACATGGCGGTTAGCAGCGCGCCGCTTTTTTCTCCCGCCTCGGTAATTAAAACCGCAGCAGCCAGGCCGCTGATAATGCGGTTGCGTTTGGGAAAATTGCCGGCTTCAGGCTTAACGCCCATGGGATATTCGGTTAAAATCAAACCCTTTTGCGTCATTTCATGGAACAGCTTCGAATTCTCCGGCGGATAAATCACATCAATGCCGTTGCCCAGCACGGCAATGGTCGAGCCCGGATACTGAAGCGCAATTTCATGGCCGATACTATCCACCCCGCGGGCAAATCCGCTAATAATACAAAAATTGTTTTCGGCAAAAGCTCTGGCAAACTGTTCGGTTGCCAGCCGCCCGTAACTGGTTGGCGTACGCGTGCCCACAATGGCAATAGAGACCTGCTCCAATAATTGCACGTTGCCCTTGTAAAAAAGGAAGGCCGGCGGATCGTAAATCTTTTTCAGGCGTTCGGGATAGGTTTTGTCCCAATAGGTTAAAATTTGCACCTGCAATTGCTCAATTCGTCTGAGCTGAGTGCGCACAAATTCATGATCGGGGCCCTGTTTGATGCGTTCTGCCGTTTTCTGGTCAACGCCTTCCACACCCGTCAGGCTGCGGTAACTGGCCTTTAACACCTCTTCCGGCGAGCCAAACACCGAAATAAGTTTTCGCAATCTGGTCGGCCCGATGGTGGGGATGGAAAAAAGCCCCAACAAAGCCTCTAAGGAAAAATCGTTCATCCCATGTTATCTATTTTATCGGCCTGTTGAATGAGATTGTAAAACTGGTCTTTTAGTTCTTCGAGGTGGTCGCCGCGCACGGCAGAGATAAAAAGAACGGGTAATCCATTGCCAAAATCCGGCGGACTAAAGTCGTCTGTTTGCAAATCCTTTTTAGTCAGAACAATTAACGCCGGTTTTTTAATTAATGATGCGCTATAGGCCTGCAGCTCATTGTAAAGCGTTTCAAAGGTTTTAACCGGCTCCGGATCGGCGCTGTCGATCAGATAAGCGATGGCGCGAGTGCGTTCGATGTGTTTTAAAAACTGAATACCCAGCCCCTTTCCCTGGTGCGCGCCTTCGATTAAGCCCGGAATGTCGGCCACCACAAAATGGATGTAATCGCGGTAGGCCACAATGCCCAAATTGGGCTCGAGCGTTGTAAAAGGATAATCGGCAATTTTGGGTCGAGCCTGTGAAATGCGCGAAAGCAGGGTCGATTTTCCGGCATTGGGCAAACCGACCAGTCCGATGTCGGCAATTAATTTAAGTTCCAGCTCGATCCAGCGGTCTTCGCCCGGTTCGCCGGGTTCCCACTCGCGCGGGCTGCGATGCGTTGGCGTGGCAAAACGGGCATTGCCGCGGCCGCCGCGCCCGCCGCGCGCCACAACAATTTCCTGGCCATCTTCCACAATATCGCCCAACACCTGTCCGCTTTCCGCATCCTTTACAATGGTCCCCAGCGGAACCTCCAGGACGATGTCCTTTCCTTTTCTACCGTGTTTATTGCTGCCCATTCCATGTTGACCACGGCCGGCTTTGTACAATTTGTGGTAGCTGTAATCTTGCAAGGTGCGCAAATGTTTATTCCCCCGCAAAATGACGCTTCCGCCACGACCGCCGTCGCCGCCGTCCGGCCCGCCTTTGGGCACAAATTTTTCGCGCCGAAAGCTCGTTGCGCCGCTACCGCCATAACCGCCAATCACATGAATTTTTACATAATCTATGAACATCGTAATCTTTTAATCCGCTTTAATTTAAACTACCAGAAATACCGAAGCGATGCACCGTTCCCAAAAATTCAAAATTGGAAAAGGCGTAATCGATCCGAAATTTTTTAACAAAAATGCCAACGCCCAGCGAAAGACCGGCAAACTTACCCTGGGTGGTCACATCGGATTGCAGACTTTCGTGCTGTTCATGGTTGTAGCCCAGACGAAAATGAAAGTGATCGCTTAAACGGAATTCACCGCCAACCGAAAATCTTTTAAAACGGTCATACCATTTTTCGGAATATTCGTTCAGCTTTTGCAAGCGAAAGCTCACCTCGAGCGGCAGATGGGCCAGTTTTTTGCTCACGCCAACATTTAACGACGTGGGCATGGGCTCTTTAATATTGGTCGCCGCAGAATAACTGCTAAGCTGCCAGCCTAAATTTTGCAAAGTCACGGCAAAATAAAGCTCCGATTCAAAGGTGGCCCGATACAGCAATCCGAAGTCAAACAGCCAGGCCGAGGCGGTATAATCCGCAATTCGCGAATAGGCGAACTTGGTCGTAATACCGTAACTAAAGTTCTGATCCAGGTGATCGGCCTGGGTCACGGCCAGAGCAATATCGTTAGCCGAAAAGGTGTTGCCCGTGCTTACCGCAAACCGATCGGTTTCGTCGAACTGTCCATAATCCAGATAGGTAATGGAAAACGCCACGCGTTTTAAATAGGGCACCTGCTGCGAATAGGCAACCGTGCCGCCGTTAATATCAAGTAAATAGTTGGTGTAATTAAAGGCAAACTTGCGCTCGCCCAAATAGGCCAGCCCCGCAGGATTAAGAGCCAGCCCTTCCAGGTCGGCCCGCATCGTTAAATAGGCGCTGGCCAGGCCTGAACTGCGTGCTGAAAAATCGGTGCGCAAAAACTCGAAGCCTGCGGTGTTTCCGGCCTGCAAAGCCCAGCTAAAACCCATTACCACAACCAGTGTACGGATCCATTTATTCATCATATAAAACCTCAAAATTTTTTAACAGAGGCGCATCGGAATTTTTAATCAAAAATTCGTCGAAATCGATGCGTTGAACATTTTCCAGCGGCCGCCCCAAAAAGCGCGACCCCACTTCGGCAAACTGCCTGGCGCTGTCGCTGACAAAGTACAGGTCGGCGCCCGGCTTACCTCCACTGTTTACCAGCTTTAAGGACATCAATGTTTCTTTGACCACGCGCGCCGTTTCCTTCCCGGAATCAATTAAGCTTACATCCGGCCCCAGGATATCCTGAATGGTTGGCTCCAGCAGCGGATAGTGCGTACATCCTAAAATGATGGTATCTACCTTTTGTTCCATCAAAGGCGCCAGATACTTTTTCAGAGTCAGGCGCGTTACCTCGCCATCCAGCCAACCCTCTTCCACAAGCGGCACCAGCAGCGGGCAGGGCCGCCCCAAAACCTGTGCATCGGGCATCAGTTTTAAAATGGATTTAGTGTAAGAACTGCTGCCAATGGTGGCGCTGGTTCCGATTACGCCGATCTTTTTATTTCTGGTGCGCTCAACCGCCGCCTGCGCGCCCGGCTCTACAACGCCCACAACCGGAATATGTAATCGTTCTTTCAAAATTTCAAGCGCGCTGGAAGAGGCCGTGTTGCAGGCCACGACTAAAAACTTGATATTAAACTGCAGCAAAAAAAGCGCGTCTTCCAGGGCAAACTGCTGTATTAAACGTTTTGATTTAGTTCCGTAAGGGATGCGCGCCGTGTCGCCAAAATAAATTAACTGTTCGTCAGGCAAAATTTTATTTAACTGCTTGACCACCGTCAATCCGCCTACGCCGGAGTCAAATACGCCAATCGGTCGTTCCATCTATTTCCTCACAATGCACTTTCAAAATCATTTTTAAACTTAACTATTCCTTCGGCCAGAGCCAGCGCAATTTTCGATTGCGTCGATTTTCTACGTAAAAGTTTGGCTTCGTTTTTATTGGAGATATAGCCCATTTCCACCAGAATATTGGGCATGGTGGCGCCAACCATCACCCAGAACGGGCCCTGCTTTACGCCGCGATCTTTCATGCCCAGTGGGCGCAAAAATTTTCGCAGCATTTTCTGCACCACCGAAGCCAGGTACTGACTGTATTTAATAAAGGCGTTTTGCGCCAATGTTGCAAGGACGAAATTTATCCCTTCGTATCTCTTCTGGTCGTGCGCCGTTTCAAATTTGATCGATTCGTTTTCCGTTAACACCACCTCGCGCGCTTTTTCGTCTTTTTCCGCGCTTAAAAAGTAGGTTTCAAATCCTCTGGCCCTTCTGCTTTTGCTAGAATTACAGTGCAGGCTGATGAATAATCGTCCTTGATTCTCATTGGCAAACTTGGTTCGTTTCCACAGCGGGATAAACACATCTCTATCGCGCGTGTAAAGTATTTTCACTCCCGGTAGACGCTTTTTGAGGTAATCGCCCAACAACAGGCCCACCGAAAGCACAATATCTTTTTCCTTGAGTTTGTAATAACCAACCGCCCCCGGATCCTTTCCGCCGTGCCCGGGATCAATGACAATGGTATGAATCATCCATTCCGATTTTTGCCGCTCGAGCTCTTCATCAATACTTTGGGTTTGCGCATCATCCGTCTTTTCGGGATTATCTTTCTGAATTGTTTTTTCATGAACGGTCAGCAAAATCTGACCATTCACATCGTCGTAAAGCGCTTCGTAAGCCTGCGGCTCCTTTTTAAGATGAAAGCCAATAGATAAAAGCTGATCCAGTTGCGCCGCCCGAATTTCCCGAACAGTAGAATCGTTGATCTTGCGCGACAGGGCTTTTTCTTCTCCCCGGCCGCCGACAATTTCCAGGTACAACCAGCCGTTCACCATTTTGGTTTTTAAGTCGTCCGCAGCAAACGAACGTGTGGCATTTAATGCGATTAACGTGCCGTTGGACTTGTGCTCGATTTGAATGCTGGTGATGTTGATGTTTCGCACCGTAAAACGCAGTAATTTGTGAACATCGTCAAATTGCAGATGGTACTGCGTAAATTCGTTGATTAGTTCCACCAATTCGGCAACTGCCACCCACAGGGCGCCCTCTTTCCAGAAAGGAGCGTACAAAATTTGCAAAGCACGATCGTTGACCACCACAAACGAATTATCATGCGTAAATTTAAACTTTGCCTGATCCATGATTAAAAGCGTTTTTCGGCGGCTGGTGTTAGTAAATTGACCGAGATGGTTCAGATCGGCAAAGTCTGTTAATTTGATGTAACATTGACTCTGTTTTAAAAGGAAGGGAATTTGCCCGATGATTCTGCCGTCTTTTTCTATTTTCAATAGCGATCGTTCCTGCGCACGCAACCAGTGCAGCGGGTTAAACAGCGCAAGGCCAATGCCGTAAGAGATCTTTTTTAAAAATTTTCTGCGAAACATAATTCCCTATAAATTCTAACTTTTTGAATTACCTGAAATTATTGAAAGATGTCAAGCAATTCAAGCTTAAATTTTTCCGAATCCCGGAATGCCCCCCTATTTTCCCTGGTAGGCTCTTTTAAAAACAGCCGCTCACCGAGCATTACTCAGGTGAGCGGCTTTCAAAAACTCTGCTGTTTTTTCGTGGCCCCGCAGCGGATCCGCAGCATAAAAAACGGCGCTTTCTAAATTTCTTCGCCAAAAAGGCCTTTGTGCATCTTGTAGTATTTTTCCACATGCAGCCTGTGGTTCTCTTCTTCTCTGGCCAGATTGCTCAACAATTCTTTAACCTCGTCTTCTTTGGCCAGCGCCGCGGCTTTTTCATAACGCAGGCGCGCTGTGTTCTCGCGCTTCATGGCCATTTCCAGCACATCCTGAAGACTCAAATCTTCCGGCAGGTACAGATCATCGCTTCCATGAGATGAACGGGCCATCTCCAGCAGCTCAGGATCTTTTATCTCCACATCCAGATCGTAAAGCTCTGTTTCACGGATATTGTACAGCATCTTTTCATGTTCTACTTCTTCATCATGAAGGCGTTTGAAGAATTTCTTGCTGTCTTCGTCCTGGGCAATGTCCATGCCTTTACGGTACAGCTTCTGAGAGTTTTGTTCCTGCTTAATAGCCACGTTCAATAAATCTTTTAAAGTGCTCATAAAAAGTCTCCTGGTATTTATGCCTTACTTGTTCAAATAAGCAAAGATTGCTGAAAAATCTTTTTCGGCCAGGCCCTGTTGTTTGGCCAGGGCAAACACCTCTTTAATCACGTTCAAAGCGGGCAACGCCAGCGATTGTTCATAAGCGGTAAGACTGGCCAATTGTAAATCCTTTTGCATCCACTGCAAGGGAAACTCGGCGTCATACACCCCGGATTCGATCTTTTGCCGTTTGCCGGCAACAAATGGCGCGGTAACCGGCGCATCCAGCAAAATGTCCAACAATTGCGTCCGTTCAAAGCCCATTTTTTCCCCCAGGGCCAGCGCCTCGGCAAAGGCCAGCATGGCCTCGCCCAATAGCAGGTTGAATAACATTTTCAAAGCGGCGCCCTGACCGCTTGGCCCCACGTGAAGATGTTTTTTCCCCATCGCTTTAAAGAGCGGCTCGCAAAAAACAACGTCTTCCCGCTTTCCGCCGACCAAAAAGAGCAACTGGCCTTCTTCGGCCGGTTTTTTCGAACCGGCAACCGGCGCGTCAACAAAACGAATGTGGTGCTCCTCAGCCAGAGCGGCCATCTTTCTGGAAAAGGATGGATTGACAGTGGTGCAGTCCATCCACGTACCGCCATGCGGCAGATGATTCAAAAAACCGTTTTCGCCCAGCGCCAGCTGTTCTACCGCTTCGGGCGTGGAAAGCATGGTGATTAATAAGTCAACCTTTTTGGCCAGTTCGGCCGGCGATTCCGCCCATTCCGCGCCCGCTTCCAGCAGCGGTTGCGCTTTTTCCCGCGTGCGATTGAAAACGATTAACGAAAATCCGTTTTTTATAAGATTAATAGCCATCCTGCTGCCCATAATGCCAAGGCCGATAAAACCGATCTTCATTGCATTCCTCTCTTTAAAAAACTACCGCTAATTTACAATATTTGGCGACTTGAACAAAATCAGATTTCAACGATTCGTGGCGCTCTGTCGCCTGCCTTGTTGTATTGCGTTTCATAATATTTTAACCAACCATTAACGCCTTTATATTTAGCTCAAAATAAAATTTAATTGTCCTGTTCCGCTATTGCGTTAACAGACAAAAATCTCTATCTTTGGGGCAATTCAATGTACATTGAAATCTGGAGTATTTATGAAATTATTAATCGGCATTACTTCGTCTATTGCGGCTTACCGCATCCCTAACCTCGTTTCTGCCCTGAGGAAAAAGGACATTGATGTTAAAACCATCGTTACTGAAAAAGCAAAAGCCTTTGTTGCCCCCCAGGCCCTGGCTGTTATGAGCCAATACCCATGTTACGACGATCAGGCGGAATGGGGCAATACAGAACATGTGCTGCACATCGAATTGGCCAAATGGTGCGACGCTTTTTTAATCGCTCCCCTTTCCGCCAATACCCTGGCCAAAATTTACAACGGATTGTGCGACAATTTGTTAACCTCTACCGTGCGCGCTCTGGGCAATAAACCGCTTATTCTTGCTCCTGCCATGAATACGCGCATGTGGGAAAATCCGATTACCGCCCATCAGCTTAACAATATGAAACAATTTTACAATGTTACCGTTATTCCACCAGTGCCCAAACGTCTGGCAGACGGCGACGAAGGCATCGGCGGCCTGGCCGAAGACGAGACGATTATTCAGCAAGTTCTAAAAATATTCGAGAGAAAAGGTTAAGAGGGTAATTGTTTAGGGGTTTAGGAGTGTAGGAGTTTAGCGGTTGAATAGAAATTGGCCAATGTAAAAATACTTTACTCCTTCGGGGAGAGCTTCCCTCTGGCCAGTCTTCCCTCTCTTCCAGACTTTTATTCCGGGAGAGCGAGGGGGTGAGGGCTACTCCGGCGAAGGCCTGCCACCTTCGGACGGAGAAAGAGCGTAAGGGGTTAGAGGTTTAGGTGTTTAGCGGTTGAATAGAAATTGGTCAATGTAAGAATACTTTAATCCTTCGGGGAAGATTTCCCTCTGGCCAGTCTCCCCCCTATTCCAGACTTTTATTCCGGGGGAGCGAGGGGGTGAGGGCTACTTCGGCGAAGGACTGCCACCTTCAGATTGGAAAAGAGTGTAAAAGATTAAGAGCGTAAGAGTGAAAAAGTTGAAAGGAAATGTACAATGAGACCTGTAATGGTTATTGTCCGCGATGGTTGGGGTTACAACGAAAACCCCAAAGGAAACGCCGTGATGGCAGCAAAAACCGTAAACATAGATGCTTACAAAAACAAATATCCCTGGATTTTAATCGAAACCTCCGGCGAAGCGGTCGGCTTGCCCCCTGGCTTTCAGGGCTCCAGTGAGGTTGGGCACTTAAACATGGGCGCCGGACGCGTGGTAATCCAGGAGTTAAAAAGGATTGACGACGGCTTCAAAGACGGTTCAATCTTTAAAAATGAAAAGTGGCGCGCGTTAATTGACAACTGGAAATCGAATCAGTCGCGCCTGCATCTCTTTGGCTTGCTGCAGGATGAAGGCGTGCACGCCCACATGGATCACCTGTTCAAAATCATGCGGCAGGCGCGCAAAGAATATCCGCAAGGCGAAATCGTCATTCATCCTTTTCTGGACGGACGCGACACTCCCCCGCGAAGCTGCATGGAGTATCTGGCCAAATTAAACAAAGTAATGCAAGAAGTAGGAAGCTGCCGCATCGGTACGGTGATGGGACGCTACTATGCAATGGATCGTTCACGCGATTGGACGCTGACCGACCAGGCTTACAACTGCATTGTTAGCGCCCAAGGACGCCGCGCCAGCTCCGCCGAACAAGCCGTTAAAGAATCCTACGAAAAAGACAGAACGCCCGATGATGTGGAGATGTTCGACGAATACATTCCGCCTTATGTCATCGGCGACTACGATGGCGTGCACGACGGCGACAGCGTTTTTCACACCAACTACCGGCAGGACCGAGCCATTCAATTGAGCATGGCTTTTGTTGAAGACACCTATCCTGGCCAGCGCAGCAAACGGCCAAAAGTAATTTATCTGGGATTTACCCAGTATTACGACGAATTTGAAAACTATTTGATGGCGTCCATGACCTCTTCCGGCAATATGGAAAATATTTTAGGAGAAGTACTTTCTAAGGCCGGCTTAAAGCAACTGCGCATTGCGGAAACGCAAAAGTTCAGACACGTAACCAGCTTTTTTAACGGTAAATTAACCACGCCTTTTCCGGGAGAAGATCAGGTTGAAATCAAAAGTACAATCGATCCCGCCGCCTACGCCAGTCACCCGGAAATGGAAGCCTACCGCGTGACCGAAGAGCTGTTAAAGCGGCTGGAAAACAATCCCTATGCTTTTATTCTGGTCAATTACGCCAACGGCGACATGGTGGGTCACACCGGCGATTTCGAAGCCGCTAAAAGAGCCATCGAAGTGGTGGACGAATGCGTGGGGCGCATTGTCAAACGCATGCTCGAACTGGACGGCCGCATTTTAATCACTGCCGACCATGGCAACAGCGAACAGATGATCGATTACGAAACGGGCATGGTTAAAACCAGCCACACCACCTTTCCGGTTGAATTCATTTACGTGGCCAAAGACGCTCCCGGCGTACAACTTAAAGAGACCGGAAAACTGGCCGACATCGCGCCCACGGTTTTAAAATTACTCGGACTTCCCATTCCCGATGAAATGACGGCCGATGTGCTGATTAAGTAATCTCTTTGATTGGCGTTTAAATTCTTCTCTTTTTTAAGCAAAAAATACACTGGCCGATTAAAAAATCGGCCTTTTTTTTGTGCACACCAATTATCGATTTTTTTTCTATTGTTCGCCTCAAAAACTCCGATAATCATGAATAAATGGCCGTAAAAACGTATGAATAGAAAGAATCTGAAATGTCCAAGTTTAATCCATTTTCGCTGAAAACTCGAATTTTTTCACACATTCCTGAATTACAAAAGGAAGCCGACTTAGAAATCATCAAACGAGCGCAGTTGGGCCCGGTAATGTATGTTGCCCTGATCTTATTAATTTATTTCACAACCAATTTGGCAGAAGATTTTCCAGTCTTATTTTACTCGTTAATTTCTGGCCTTATTTTGTTAAGCATCGTCCGCACCATTTTTGGCTTCTATTATCAAAAAAACATCAATCTAAATCCTGATCGCTGCCGATTGGTCTTCTCTGCGTTAACATTAATTATTGTGAGTATGTGGGGATGGCTTGGCGCTTTCACGCTTTCATATTACGGAATTGATCCCACTTCGTTAACCATATTGGTAACGATCAGCGGTCTGGGCGCCGGCGGCATTTCTGCCTTATCCCCAAATTTTAAACTGACTCGCGCCTATCTTGTTTTGTTGCTCATGCCTTCGGTTTTAACCGGCTTATTGCTTGGCGACGCTAAAATTTTCGTCTGGGGCGTGCTCATTCTGTTCTTCTTCTTTTATCTCTATCTATTTGCCAGACGGTTTTATGAGGAATACTGGAACAGGCTTTACCAAAACTACATTTTAAGCCTTAAAAACATCGAACTGAAAAAAGCAAAAGAAGAGACCGAACGGGCCAACAAAGCTAAAGATGAATTCCTGGCCAACATGAGCCACGAGATTCGCACGCCCATGAACGGCATTCTGGGCATGACTGAATTAGCCCTGGAAACGCGACTCACGGCCGAGCAAAGAGACTATCTGAATGTCGTCAAATCATCCGCCGAAGCCCTGCTGGCCATCATTAACGACATTCTCGATTTCTCAAAAATTGAAGCGGGCAAACTGGATCTGGAAGAAATCGACTTTAACCTGTACGATATGATCGGCGACATGATTAAACCGCTGGCCATTAAAAGCAACGAAAAAAAGATTGAACTGGCCTACTTTATCGATCCGGACGTACCCATCTTCATTAAAGGCGATCCCATTCGCTTGCGACAAATTTTGATCAACTTGCTCGGCAATGCCATTAAGTTCACCGAAAAAGGTCAGGTGGTTCTGGAAGTATTGAAAGCAGAGCGTTTAGATGATAAAATCATTCTTAAATTTGGCGTTCACGATACGGGCATTGGCATTCCCAGAGAGGTGCAGGACAAAATCTTCGAGTCGTTTGTGCAGGCCGATACTTCCATTACGCGCAAATTTGGCGGAACCGGTCTGGGACTGGCCATTTGCATGCGCCTGGTCAGAATGATGAACGGTAAGATCTGGCTGGAGAGTCCTTCCACCTATCCCAGCCGCAAAAAAGGCGGCCCCGGCACCTCGTTCTTCTTTACGGCACAACTCCACGAGGCCGAACACCGGGAAACAACGCCCTATCGCATTTTGCAGAAAAATCTAAAAGGATTAAATGTTTTATTGATTGACGACAATCCGATCAACCGCAGTTATTTTCAGAAGATTTTAGAAAAAAATAAATTGCAGGTTACCACAGCCGAAAGCGCTTTTAAGGCGCTGGAAATCTTAAAAACCAATCAGCGCTTCGATCTCATTATCACCGACGCTCAGATGCCCGAGATGGACGGCTTTGAACTCTCCACTCAAATCAGAGCGTTAAAAAACTACAAAAAGGTGCCCATTATTCTGCTTACCTCTTCCGGCATGCGCGGCGACAGCGAGCGGTGCAAGCAAATCGGCATTAACGCCTACCTGCCCAAACCCGTAAAATTAACCGACTTTTTGAAGGCGCTACAGGTTACCCTGGGGCTGCCGCAGGAAGAAGAGGTGCAGCCTTCGCTGGTTACCCAATATACAGTGCGCGAAGTGCTGCCCAGATTACACATCCTGGTGGCTGAAGATAATCCGGTAAACCAGAAGTTAGCCATCCGTCTGTTAGAAAAAAACGGCTACTACGCCGATATTGCCAAAAACGGACTGGAAGTGCTGGAAAAACTCAAGAAAAATCATTACGACCTGATCTTAATGGATGTTCAGATGCCAGAGATGGACGGCTTACAGGCCACGCAAAAAATCAGAGAGCTGGAAAACGGCAAAAGTCACATTCCCATTATTGCCCTGACTGCGCACGCCATGAAAAAAGACATCGATATGTGTTTGAACGCCGCCATGGACGGCTACGTTTCCAAGCCCATCCGCAAAGAAGAGCTGTTTAAAGAAATCGAACGCGTGGCCGGCGCCATCGAGCATTAGTTCTCGCTCAAAAAGTTTTCGTCGTACATGTTTTCCAGGCGCATCTTATGCTTTAATTCTTCCAGGGCCAGCCTGTCGAACAATTCCTTGATCTGCTGATTTTCGGCGATGGACGCCAGGTACTGGTACAATTGATGAGCGCCAATTTCTCTTTGAATGGCGATACGCAACGCCGCTTCGTAAGTCATGTTTTCGTGCGCTTTCACTTCCGTAAAATAATCGCCCAATTTAAGATCGATGATTTGGTTTTTCGGCTGGTTAAAGTCGCGCCCCGCCTTAACGTTTAAAAGCAGCTCTTTGTGTTTTTGCTCTTCCACGGCAAATTCCAGCAGCACCTCTTTAATGGACTGCTTTTTAACCTTTTGAGACCAGAGTTCATAGAATGTTCTGGCTTCTTCTTCCTTTTCGATGGCAAATTGTAAAATTTCGTCGATATTGTTAAAGCTTAAATTTTTCTCTTGAACAGACATCTGCATTCCCTTACTTTTTATTCCACCAGCGGCCCTTTTTTGGTCAGATATTTGTTAATGAAGTAGGCGGCTTTTTTCCCGTCGGCGATGGCTCTGATGGCATCATCCGGCCCAAAACCGCAGTCGCCTCCGGCAAAGACATTTTTCACGTTGGTTTGTAAGGTGGTGGGATCGATGTCGAACGTTCCCCAGCGCGTGGTCTTAACGTCCGCCTGTGCGGCCATTTCGCTGTCCACCTTTTGCCCGATGGCCATCACACAGGTATCGGTCAGAATGGTAAAGTTCGAGCCCTCAATGGGAACCGGCCGACGCCTGCCAGAGGCATCCGGCTCGCCCAATTTCATGCGCAGACATTCGATCTCCAGCTTATCGCCTTTTTTACTAATTTTAACCGGCGTAGTTAAAAATTCGAACCGCACGCCTTCTTCTTTGGCCTCTTCGATCTCCTCGTCGTTAGCGGGCATCTCCTGCTCTGTACGGCGGTAGATCACCTGCACCTCTTTGGCGCCCAGGCGCACCGCAGAACGGCACACATCCATGGCCGTGTTGCCGCCGCCCACCACCACCACTTTTTGGCCCAGGTCCGGTCGTTCGCCTTCGGCAATACGGTCCAGAAAATCGACGCCAATCAACACGCCCGGCGTGTCCATCCCCTCGATGGGCATTTCCGTGCCCTTTTGCGCGCCAACGGAGATGAACACGGCGTCAAACGTTTCCTGAATGTCCTTCAGGCTAACATCTTTACCGATTTCCGTATTGTAGATTACTGTAACGCCGGTGTCCAGAATGGTCTTGATTTCGCGATCCAGCACCGCTTTGGGCAGACGATATTCAGGGATGCCGTAACGCAGCATGCCGCCTAATTGATCGTGTTTTTCATAAACCGTTACCTGATAGCCGTAATTGCGCAGGTAAAAAGCGGCCGTCAGTCCGGAAGGGCCGCCGCCGATGATGGCAATTTTTTGCTCATTTTGCGGTAAATTTTGACCGATGCCTAAAATCTCATTTCGCTTTTCGTGGGTATTATCGGTTATGTAGCGTTTTAACCAGCGAATGGCGATGGGCTTGCCGTTGTGCCCCAGGGCGCACACATCCTGGCAGCGCGCCGTACAAACGCGGCCGCACGATTCGGAAAAGGGATTGGTATCGTACAAAATCTTCAATCCATCTTCCAGACGGTTTTCGCGAATGGCGCGGATGTACTCCGGAATGTCCATGTGCGTGGGACAGGCTTCGATGCAAATGCCGCATTCCAGACAGCGGCTGGCCTCTTCCAGAGCCATGGTCACCGGGTAGCCTTTGGCCATTTCTTCAAAGGTATCTTTGCGGATTTCCGGTTCCAACACGGGCATGGGCTCCTGCTCGGGGTCCAGCAGCCAGGCTTCCTCGGTTCGTCGATAGCCTTTCTGATCGTCATTCCATTTTTTTTCATCAATGCCCGGCTTAAAGACCCATTCGTCCGCATTGGGCGTAACCCAGATGTAGTCATTGGACATGCCCAGCGACCCGGTTGGACACACATCCACGCAAAGCGCGCACCAGCAGCAGCGGCCGTAGTCGATTTGCGGACGCAATCCGCTGTCGCCTTTTTTGGCCGTAATAGGCGTGGCTTCCACCATGTCAATAGCTTCGTTCTGGCAAATCTCTTCGCAGGTGCCGCAGCCGATGCACTTTTCTATATCGTTGACATGAAAGCCGCGGTAGCGCTCCGCGCCTTCTCGTTCGGTGATCGGTTTTTTTATGGTAAATGGTTTTTCTAACGTGCGCTTCCAGGCCGAAAATGGCGAAAGTACATCTTTAAGACTCATTTTTTATTCCTCATTTACTTCGAATTCTGCGTTTAACGTTCGATTTCCGGAGGACAGGTTTGCAGCGAAACCATCAATCCGGCCACATCGGCGATGCTAAGCCCCACGGCCAGCTGTTCTAACAGGGCCATGGCGTGTGTGTAACTGGCGCCGCGCACATGAACGCGCCGGGGATACTCGCTGCCGTCGCTGACCAGATAATAACCCATCTCGCCGCGCCCCGTTTCGGCGCGCACGTAAGTCTCGCCGGCCGGAACCTTCCAGTGCAGCACATTGGGCAGCTTGACGCGCACCGGGCCTGTTCGGGGCATTTTTTTCAAAATCTGGCGGATTAAGTTGATGGAATTCAAAATTTCCTCTTTACGCAACAGGGTGCGTTCGTAAACATCCGATTCCGTTCCCAGAATGATTTCGAAGTCCAGTTGATCGTAAATCAGATAAGGGTTGTCTTTACGCACGTCGATGGCAACGCCGGCGGCGCGCGCCGTGGTGCCCGTGATGCCAAAAGGTTCGATCCAATCGGCAGGAATTTTACCCAGGCCGCGGGCGCGGGATTTAAAAACTGCGTTGTTAAACATCACCCTTTCGATGTCCAGTATCAACTTTTCCAGTTTTTGCAGCACCTCTTCAACGCGGCCGGGAAATCCGTCGTCCGGAAAATCCTGACGCACGCCGCCCGGCACAATGTACATGTGGTAAATGCGGCCGCCGGTCAGTTCTTCGAACAGATCGAGAATAAAGTCGCGATGGGCCACGCCCCATTGTCCGATGGGACTCAATCCAAAGGCGCCAGCCTGACCGCCCAGACCCATGGTTAACGAAGCCAGACGGATCATCTCCAGCACCAGGGCGCGAATCCACTGCCCGCGCTCCGGCACCTGAATGCCGGCCAGCTCTTCCACGGCAGCGGCGAACAGGTATTCGTTGTAATCCGGTTCGGGCACACAAATGCGGCAAACGATGGGAAAACACTGTATGAATTTGCGGCGTTCCATCAGCTTTTCGAAGCCGCGGTGCAAATAGCCAACATGCGTTTTACACTCCACCACCACGTCGCCCTGCAGCGTCAGTTCCAGGGCCATGTTGCCCGTTACACCAGGATGCTGCGGCCCATGCCATATCTTTAAATATTTGCCGGACTTTAAATCGAATTGTTTTTGCTCAGCCCAGAATGGTTCCCATGGACTGATCGGCGTTTTATTCGCCGCTTGCTTGTTTATCTCGATTGTCGCGGACAATTCTTTTGATTTCATATTTAACCTCAGCCTCTACACGGTAAAGTTTCTTTTCCATAATTTTTACAGGATCGCAGGACGCCCTTCCTTCGCGAGGAAAATAGGTCTCTTCCGAATATTTTTTGGTGTCAAATTCCTTGCGCATGGGCGGGATGTTGTCCCAGCCTTCCAGAATCATCGACTCATCCACACGTGGGCTGCCGGGAAAGTCGATGCCAAACATCTCTTTCAACTCCCGCTGGTAAACCTGAGCCGCCGCCCACAGATGATGGATGCTCTCCATTTGCGGATTTTGACGATCAATCTCTACGCGAACGGCAATGTCGCTGTGCAAACGGTAGTTGTGTAAAATGTACGTTAACTGAAACAGGTTGCGTTCGATGTAGTCCACGGCCGAAATGAGCACCAGATGGCGAAAGCCTTCCACATCCCTCAGGTACGTAATGGCCTGCACCGCCACATTTTTGTTGAGCGTAATAAAAGCCAGATTGCGGCGCTGCACATCGCGCGCCTGCACATAAAATTTTTGATCCAATCGATTAAGAATTTCTTCCATAGCCACCTACCAATTGTATTCCGGTAAATCCCAGTCCTTAATTATTTTTTTCTGATTGGCTTTATACCAGTCGAAATTTTCCGCGTATTGATTGGCCCCTTCGGCCTTTCCTTGTTTAATCATCTTTTTTAGTTCATTAAAACCGGCGATCAGCGCTTCTGGCCGGGGCATGCAGCCAGCGATGTAAACATCGACCGGCAGATAATAATCCAGACGATTGATGGTGTTGTAACTGTCAAAATACATGCCGCCGTTTACCGTGCAGCTTCCCAGGCCCAGTACAAATTTGGGGTTTTGCATCTGTTCGTAACTGCGGATGACGCGTTTGAGCGTTTTTACCGAAAGGTAGCCGCTAATGATGAATACGCCGGCCTGCCGCGGCGTGGGGCGAGGGAAAATGCCGTAGCGCGAAACGTCGTAGCGCGCCGTGTACAAAGGCGGCAGCTCGATGGAACCGCAGCCCGTCCCAAAGGCTAAAATCCACAATGAATTGGCCTGCGCCCAGTTGTAAAATTTGCGCACTATTTTGTTGGCCACCGGCGTCACCACTCTGGGCCGCGCGTCGCAAAAATAGTCCTGCGCGTTAAAGCCCTCTTCCATTATCTGCTTAAGTTCTTTATCGTCCATGGTTCTATCCTGATTTTGTTAGCTAAAAACTGTAAATTAAAACAGCCAGCACACCGATTAAGGTTGGCGCCTTAAGCAGCCAGCGTACCGACTGCTCCACCTTAAAACGCGGGAACACCACGCCCACCACCACGCAAAACTGGAAGATCAAAAAGGTTTTGATCACCATTTCCACAATGGATGTCGCACCGCCAAAGAACAAATTCATAAATAAGATCAATTTGGCCGCGGCAAAAACAGAGCGGTTGGATTGCAGCAACACCAGAAAGCTGCTGTTGTATTCGGTAGGCGGACCAACGGGGATTTCCTGCGGAGCCATGTGCACGTTAAACGGAGCGTGCATCATCATTCCCAGATAGGCCAGCATGCCGGCCGCGGTGGCAATGGGATTGGTGACCATGTTCCAGTGGGCGATGCCTCCCTGCTGGGCGGCAACGATTTCCGTAATGGAAAGGGTTTGATGCTGAGCGGCAAGAGCAATCACCGCCAGGGCAAACGGCACCTCAGAGGCCGTCACCTGCGAAAGGCCGCGCATGATGCCCATGGCCGAAAAGGGATGGCCGCCCTCTCCCGCGCCCAGAGCCATGCCCAGCATGCCAAAGAAGATGAAGTACATGACCAGCAGCAGATCGCCGCTAAAACTGAAATTTTGCAGCCAGGTTGATCCGTAAACCGCCGGAATCAGCAAATACAATCCGATGCCGCCCGCCAGGCGAAAGACGGGCCCTAAATAGAACATGATGCCGTGCGAAACGGCCGTGCGCATGGAAAAACTTTTTAAAATATCCACATAAGGCTGCCAGATGGGCGGGCCGATGCGCCCGTGAACGCGGGCAATGATCTTCATCGTAACGCCGATCAACAGCAAACCGTAATTAAAAATCAAAAAGAGCGATGCCAGTGCGTAGCCGATCTTCGTCCAAATCGCTTCCATCATTTAACTCCCATCATCAAATAAAGCGCCAAACCAAGAACAAAAATAAACAGGGCGTATGTTTGCGCGTTGCCGGTGTACATTAAACGCAAGCCCGCGGCCAGGCTATGACTCCATTCGCCAACCGCCGCCCAAAAACGCCTGACCAGCGGCTTTAAAATGGGCGCCATGGCTCTTTGATAGGGCGTAAAAAATTGATACGCGTAGTGCGTGGTTTCCGGCATTTCCGGTTTTTCCGCGGCAAACACAATGTTAAAAGGCTTTACCTTTTGCGGACGTGGGTTGATTATGAACAGATACACTAAAAGCAGAACAAAAATCACGCCCACCATAATCATGGTAATGGTTCCATTCCAGTAGCCCAGCGAACTGTACACCGTCAGGTTGCTCCACTGCAAAGTTGTGGCGAACAGCGGATCGATCATGGTTGAGATCGGCTTTAACAACAATGCCGGATGGGCTGAAAAGATCATAATGACCATGATTAAGATGAACTGCGGAATCAAAAACCAGACGGGGGCTTCTTTGACTTTTAATTGATCGGGCTTGGGCATGCCTAAAAAGATGGAATGGATTAATCGATAGCAGTACAAAAAGGCGATGGTGCTGGCAAAAAAGGCCAGGCCGGTTTGCAGGTACCAGCCCTTTTCAATTAGGGCCTCGTAAAGCAGCCATTTGCCCCCAAAGCCGGTTAAAGGCGGCACGCCGCTCAGAGCAATAATGCCGATCAAAACAGAGACGAACGACAACGGCATTTGTTTAATCAATCCGCCCATTTTGTACATGTCGCGCGTGCCGGTGCGGTAAATAACGCCGGCGATGGCCAAAAAGAGCAGCCCCTTAAACAGCAGGTGGTTTAAAGTGTGCCACAAAGCGGCCGCCCAGCCTAAATGACTCATAGCGGCCAGGGCGAGCAGAATGTAGCCCACCTGCCCCACGCTGGAGTAAGCCAGCAGCTTTTTAGCGTCTTCCTGAAACACGGCAAACAGCGTGGCAAAAAAGGCGGTTAACACGCCGATCCAGCCCAAGATGACGTTTAATCCAACGGACGCAATGTGCGGCGCGCCCATGGTGGCAAAAAGCGCCGCAAAACCAAAGATGCCCGCTTTGGAAAGTATGCCGGAAATGAGCGGCGTTACATCGTCTTCCGCTTCAGCGTACACGCCGGGCGCCCAGATGTGCAGACCAACGGCCGCAATTTTGATCAAAAAGCCGACGCTCATTAACAGGTAAATGGCGGCTGAATAGGGATTGACTGCGCCAAGCGCTTTGAGTGCGGGATTTAACGGAAACACAAAGTGGGCCAGGGCAAAAGCGCCTAACATGACGTACGCGCCGCCCAGGCTGAATAGCACATAAGCTAGCGCCGGGCCTTGCGCTTTGCGTCCGCGTAGAATGAGCAGGTAAGAGGCAGCGGTCATCAACTCCCAGGCAAAAAAGAACTGCAAGCGCGTATCGGCCAAAATCAGGTTGGAAAGCGAACCCAGCATTAACAGCACCAGCGGAAAAAAACCGTACGATTTTTCCTGGCGATTCAGGGCGGCAATTAGCAGGACAGCGCCGCCGATTAAAAAGATGATGTTGAAATACAGGCCCAAACCGTTTAACATAGGCAAAATGCGGTAGGCGTAAAAAAGGACGGCTAAGATGGCTAACGTCCCCTTAACGCGAGCCGGAAGCCATTCCAGTAAAAGGAACGCCATAGCGCCTGATAACGGCAGAAACAGTATGGCGTTGTGCGGCAGATAATGGCTGGCAACGCCGTAGCTAAAAACCAGTGAGGCGACGACAAACGTCCATAAAGCCGCATGTTGTTCGAGCCGGCCTGCCTTCCACTCCACTGCAAGATCGTTTGGCGCAAAAGCTTTGCCGAACCAGCGCAGCAGATAAACCGCTTCGAACATAGAGCCGATCAGCAAAATAGCAATCCACCAGAACATTTTGTGTTCGGCCATGGCCATAATCAACGACCATTTGCCCCAGAATCCGGCAAACGGCGGGAAGCTCAGCAGGGCCAGCACAAAAAATCCAAATAAAAACTGCAGGGCCGGCCGACCGCTTAACACGCGCCAGTCTTCAATAGAATCTCTGTTAACCAGACCCGCAAGCCAGTACAAACCGGCCTTGGCCAGAAAGTGGTTGAAAAAGAGGGCGACGATGATCACTCCAAAAACATGTAAAGCAGGGTCAAATACCTGACTTAAACTCAAAACCATCAGCAGCAGGCCCATTTGCCCGACCGATGAGTAGCCTAACATGCGCGTGGTGACAGTTTGCTTTAAGCCCATCCAGTTGGAAAAGAAAAAGGTTGCCAGCCCCAGGCCGGCGGTCACCTTAATCCAGCCCACGGGCAGCAGGGGCATAATTTTGTAGAAGGCGAAGAACACGGCGCCCGATGTTCCGGCAGAAATGATGGCCGCAATACCGGGATGGGCGGCCTGGTACACATCTAACGCCCAGCCGTTGGCCGGGAATTGCTTCATTTCAATAATAAACGATAAAAGCAGCACAAAAAGCCCGCCCATGATCAAATAGACCGGCGAGGCGGCCAGCGACATGCTCGCCAGATCATCAATATTTAACGTGCCCGTAAAGCGGTACAAAAGAATGATGCCTAACAGCAAAAAGATAGAAGCAATGCTGCCGGCCACCATGTACTTAAACCCGGCGATCAGGGCCTTCAGATTTAAGTCCATACCAATCAAAGCGTAGCTGGCAATGGAGGTGATTTCGATAAAGACAAACAGGTTAAAGATATCGCGCGTCATAACCAGACCATTCATGCCCAGGACAACCAGTAAAAACAGCGCCAGGGCGCGGATGCCAATCTGATTCAAATGGCGCAGCAGATAGATGCCGCCGATAAGCGCCAGAAAATTTATGCCGCTCAAAAAGACGGCTTCTTTTAAGCCCATTTGCAGATTAATGGAAAGCGGCGGCTTAACCCCGGCCGTAAAAATCTGCACGCCTTCCATGCCCTGCCAGCCCAGGCCCCACAACCACTGCCCGGAGATAAACACCAGGCTGGCCAGAGCCGCAAGAAAGATGAAATTTATAAAAGCTTTTCCTGCTCGTTCCAGAACAGGCAGTAAAAACGCCACGCCCAGAGCAATCGCAATCATATAAATAGGTGCTACCATTTCATATCCCTGTAGTCGCTAATGTCCAATGATTTTTTCTGTTGATAAAGACGAATCACAAAAGTAAGCATCAAAGCATTCACCGCCACGCCGATCACAATGGCCGTTAGAACCAGCGCCTGCGGAACCGGATCAACCACTTTTAGCGCGCCATGTAATTTAAGCGTTTCGGAATTTAAGATGGGCGCGGTACGACCATTAATGTAGCCGATGGCAATCATCGCCAGTTGCAAACCGCTTTCGGCAATGGCAATGCTTAATACCATTTTGATCATGTTCCGGCGCGTTAACAGGCCCCAGAAGCCGATCAACATCAATAAAAATCCAATTCCCAGTACAATTGTCATCTTAATACCCAGTTTTTATTGTTCTTGTTTTAAATTTTCCAGCACGCCCGCCAGTTCAGCGCCGACTTTTAAACCGATAAAGACATAAATCAATGGGATGGCGCCGGCGCTCAAAATGGCGCCGTAGGTTCCCAATGGCAGGATACGGTTATCCAGAAAACCGCCGGCCAACAGCAACCCCAATACGCCCACCAGCACATAGCTCACGCCGGAAGCCGATTCCACCCAGCCCAGCACCGTGTGGTTGAGGCGGTAGTCGGGAAAGGTTAAAAGCATTAGCAGCATGGCCGAGGCGATCACGGCCCCGCCCTGGAATCCGCCTCCCGGCGAAAGATGGCCATTGATAAAGATGTAAACGCCAAACATTACAATAAAGGGCATGAGCAAAGAAGAGCCGGTTTTCAGAAATTCGCTGGCCGGCCGTTTGTTTTCTTTGTTTTGTGTCGAATTTTTTCGGCGGCGCAGTAAAAGGGCCACGCCCGTTGCCGCCAAAAACAACACGCTCACCTCGCCCAGGGTATCCAATCCACGATAGGTAACCACAATGGCCGTGACCACATTAACCGCTCCCAGTTCCTGCGGTTCGCGTTCCACATAAGCCCTGGCCACGCCGTTCAACTCGCTCATCGGCAGCCAGTTAATTAACATCTTTCCGAAAATAAAAGCGAAGCCTAACAGCACCATAAAAGAGATGACGCGTTTAATCATGCTCTACCTCCTGTTCGCGCGTTTTTTTGACGGCATAAATGAAGATAGCGGTGGACAATCCGGCGCCGATGGCAGCTTCGGTCATGGCCACGTCCGGAGCGGCTAAAATCAAATACAGCACGCTGGCGAACAAACTAACAATCCCGCCGGCAACCACAGCCGCAATCAGGTTATTAAAATAGACGGCGGCCAGAGCGGCGACCACCATCCCGATGCCAAGCAAAATAACGATCAATGTCATAGTAATTCCGCCTCCGGAGTTGTGGAATGTTTTTCTTTCTTTTCATCTTTCGAAAGCCTGTCTTCAACGGTCTTTCTGGTTAAGGGAATGCCTCTAAAATGAGCTGCCCGCGCCAGCGCATGGGAAGAGAGCGGATTGGTGGTAACCAGAAAGGCGACCAGAATAAAGGTTTGCCAGAACCAGGGCAGGTGATAAATCCCGATGCCCAGCAGGGTTAAAATGCTGCCCAGGGTGGTCGATTTGGTGCCGGCCTGCATCCGGTTGTACAGGTCGGGCATCCTTAATATGCCCAGAGCGCCCAGGAACAAAAACAGCGAGCCCACCAGAGCAATGAGAGCTCCGATTAAACGAATCGCTTCCATTACAGCCCTCCTTCCAGATAGCGGGCCACGGCAATAACGCCGATAAAACTGAGAATGCCGTAAACCAGCGCCACATCCAGGTAGATCGTTCGCCCGCTGTAAAGCGCGATAAAAACGATCAGCGACGTTGAAATAATGGTCAGCGTGTCCAGCGCCACCGTCCTGTCCGCTGCCGAAGGCCCCAGCACAAAACGGGCGCCTGCCACCAGCACGGCAAGCATGGCGATTACCGTTGCAATATGCATGATTGTTTCAGCCAAAGATCACCTCCAGATATTTTTCAAATCCCGAAACGATTTTTTCCGTGGCGGCCGTCTCGTCAACGTCGGTCACATCGATCCAGTGGATGTAATAGTAATCGTCTTTCACATCCACGGTCAGAGTGCCGGGCGTCAAGGTAATGGAATTGGCCAGAATCATCCGTCCGATGGGCGATTTTAATCTGGTTTTAACGCGCACGATTCCCGGATTAATCGGGATTTGCGGCTTAACCACACGACGCGCTACATCAAAATTGGATTTTACAATGGAAATAAACAGGTAAAAGATGTAAGCAACAGAGTAAACGATTTTTTTGAGCGTCAGCGCGGGAAACTTGTTAGGCTTTGTAAAAACGAGCGATACCAGAAAAGCAAAGATAAAGATGATCGCCCAGTCGCTCATGTTGCGAGAATGGCTCCACAGAATATAAAACAGCAGCAACACCGCCGCCAATAAAACGGCGGAAACCAATTTGACCGCGGGATTTGTTTTGACTTCATTCATGACAGTAACTTTCCGGGTTTGTTCTGATTTTCACAGAAACGGGTAAAAAATTATTGTTCCGCTTCTTTGTTTTTCTCCAACCAATCATCAATAATATTCATCAATTTTTCGATGGACCACACCAGCTTTTCGCGAGAGGCGTCATCCAGCTGCGCAAAGATTTCGGCGTGTAGATCGCTGGCGCCCTTTTGCAATTTTTGCACCATTTCGCGCCCTTTTTTGGTCAAATAGACATTAATGCTGCGCCGATCGTCCAAAGAAATGCGTCGTTTGATCAAACCTTTTTTTTCCAGCAGAGTAATCACGCGCGTAACGCCGCCGGGCGTAAGGTCTAACCGTTCATTCAATTCTTTTACGCTCAGGCTGTCGGTATCATAAAACTGGGCCAGGCAATTAAATTCGGCCTGCGAGATGCCCATTTTTTTCACGAAGTACACGTCTTTTAAAGCGCACTTCTGGCGGAGCGTAAAGATTAATCGGGCAATGCTGTCAAAATCTTTTGCTTTGCTCAAATTTCACCTCCATAATATTTTACTTTGTAAATTATTTACAATTATGATTATTGTCAAATAAAATTTTTTATTAGCCAAAGCGTAAAATTATTAATCAGTCCACTTTAAAAAGGTATTAGTATCGAATTTCATTTAAATGGGACTATTGTTTTTATTTAAGTTATTTAAAATATATTCGTGTCCATTCTTGAAATTTGTGGTTTTTACACTGAACTCATTTATGATTATCCTTTTAACAATGACAATCGCAGGGAGTTTATTGCCAGAATAAGTGGTATTTTGGTCTACCCCCCCAAAAAAAACGCTATATCATAATTCCCTTTGAAGATTTTTAAACGATTTGCAAGAATAAACTTAAATGAGGCCAATGACATGGAATCAATGATAAAAATATCCTGGCCACAGACCGGCTTGTTTAATTTTGCAGTATAATTGAATAAGGGCTTACTCCGCCTGCTGTAAACACTTTTGTGGATAAGATTCAGAAAAACAACTCCATAATTTAAATGTACTTTTTTGAGCAAATAATTTTCACTATCGAGCATGAGAGTTTCAGATAATAAACTCAAAGCAATCACCTCAGTATCCGAAAACTTAGGTTTTTGCCAGGGACGTTTAACATTTCTATTATCATTTAATATATTTGATAAGTTTTTTGACAATAGATAAGATCATATCAATTTTTTCCTTCACTTATCCATGCTTAATCCTGATTTTGTTATTGATTTTTTTTTAGAATTGTAGTAACTGTGGACAAATTTATTAATTTGCATAACACCTCACTTAAATAAAAATCAGGTTTATATTATTTTTAACTGAGCAGAGCGATTATCTGAAATATATGCAATCAATTGATAAATTGATTGCAATTTACCCTTTATTTCATTAAAGTGAGTTTGTCTAACAAGCAAATACTTCCACTCACCCACTGTCTGCTTACTTACTGCCTCACACCAGCGTTTTATAGTTCTATTCTTATTCTCCAGATCCGGATATTCCCGCCCCTTAGTCTCAATTATCCAGAAGGTTTTTTTCCCATCCACATTCTGCACTGCGACAAAATCAGGCAAATAGTGCCGGATAGCTCCCGAAACGGAAAGATAATCGATCCGTAAAATGTTAGTCAGAGCAGCAAAGGCTTCCACATCATCGGCACGGTCCAGGAATTCGGCAAACTCTGCCTCAAAATCATTGTAACAGGCAACGAAATTGAATACTGTTTTTTTACAACGAATATGTTTCCGCCGCCACAGGAATCTGGGCGTTTCGGATAATTTTATCGGCTTACCTTTAATGGTAATGGGTTTCTGGTGCACAGTGGCTTTGCCGATTTCACGCGCCAGCAGATCGATGATTGCCTCCTGAATGCTTAATTCTTTTAATTTCCTTCGCAACTCTTCATTTTCAATGTCCGTAAGCGTGGCTTCAAAGCAGCGCGTTAAAATGTATTCGGTAACCTTAGGATACAGCACATGAAAACAATCGGTTAATCCAGCCCGTTTCATAATTTGATTGGTAATATAAGAAACCAGTTCCCGGCCCAGTTCTATATACTCAGATTCAATTTCTACCTGATGAACCTCCACGCCCAGATTCATCACTTCCATCTTTAACAGCGTTATTTGATCTTCACTTAATTTATCCGATGTAAAAATGGATGGCAGCCCGGAAACATCCACCGCCTCAATATCCCGATACACGCGAACATAAGAGAAATCCGTCTGCGGAATGGAAATGTCATATTGCAGGCGTTTCTTTTCCGGCGCGATGGTTACCGGCAGGGGCGGCGGCGTCTTTGTGGTATTGACGCCCACACCTTCTGTTTCCAGTTCCTTCACGATCTTCTCAAAGCGGTTATTCCCGATCACCTCCAGCGTTTGTGTCCGATCCGGACTCACATCCCGCATCAGACGGAGACCGCGCCCGATGGCCTGTTCCGGCAGAATTGGTGAATCAAAGGCGCGCAGTCCCAGAACGATGGTCACGTTCTGCACATCCCAGCCCTCCCGCAACATCAGCACGCTGACTATCACCTTTATTTTGTTATCCGGGCTGTCCACATCGCGTGCCGTATCTCTTAATTTCTTCAGATCGCTCTTGCGGATTTCGCCGGTCGAATCAGTATGAATCACCAGGATTTCATCTTTCTCGATGCCATATTTTTTACCCCGCCTGGCAATCGCTTCCGCAATGCGATCGGCATAGGCGTTCTTTTCTGCCATGAGAAACAGAATCGGTTTCTTGCCGATTCCCTGATAGGCGTCAAAATGTTCTTTCCAGCGCTTGAGCGCTGCGGTAATCCAGGCACCGTATTTCTGCACCACATTGTCACCGGTGATCTTCTCCGGGTCGCTCTTATTTACCGTGTGAACAATGAGCGGCACCTTGACGATCCGGTCTTCCACAGCCTGCGCCAGCGGATAATCCACAATGATCCAGGGATAGTAGGTGTTGTTGGGCGTTTTGGGCGTGGCGGAAAAATCCAGCCACATCTTTAAGCCGCCGGGAATGCTGTTATGCAACGACAGCAGCGACTCGTTCCATTTTAGCTCGTCATCGTGCACGTGGTGAGCTTCGTCGTTCATCACCAGCAGGTTATCCAGTTCCTTCAGTCTTTCCAGCAACGTCTGCGGTGGTCTGGCCGGATCTTTCGGCACATCCTGCCCCAGAATGGCCTGGATGATGTTCTTAGGTTCCCAGGTTTTCTGGCGGGATTCATACAATTGATGGATGTTGTTGACTACCAGATTTCCTCCGGGCGCCAGCGGTGATTCATCCCCCCGCAGTTTGATGTTCAATTTCCAGCGGGATTTCCAGGCCGGGGGAATGAAGGGAAACTCGTGGAAGATCTTTCCATCGGCAAAATCCTTGGCCAGCCGTTCATAGACGATCACGTTGGGTGCCACGATCAGGAAGTTATCCGCATGGCGGCGGCTGCCCTCTCTCAGGCGGTTGAAGTAACTCCACACCACCACCAGCGCCATCACCATGGTCTTGCCCGATCCCGTGGCTATTTTGATGGCATAGCGCAACAAATCCTTCTCCGGTAGTTCCTGCTCGCCCTCCTGCTGCAGTTCCGGAAAGTAGCGCTTCAGGGTGCGCTTGCCGTCCATCGCTTCGGAAATTTCGTATTCACCGGAAAACAGCGTGCCCCGATATTCCTCGTGGAATTTATCGATCACCTCCGCCAGATCGGTAAACTGCCGGACTTCATACAGGTAGATCAGGGTCTCGATGGCTTCCCGCTGGCAGAAGTAGAAGTGAAAGGGCTCGTTGCCGAATACCGGCGGGTGGCTCTGCTCAAACCAGTAGGTCAGCAGTTCCCGGCTGGTGGGCGTGGCGCCCGGATAGCCCTCTGCCCGCCACTGGTCCACTGCTTTGCGCAGTTTGTTGACCAGAAACATGCGGCTGGGGCGGCGTCCTTCCACCACCTCGTATGCATTGGGCCCGCTTTTGCGCATGTAACAGGTGGGAATCTCCCAGGGCTGGCGATCCTCTAAATAAGGCAGTTCTTTATTGTATTGCACCCAGGTTTTCGGCATGGCTACTTCACCTCAATTTCGTAAATTTGCGATGTATCGATACCGAAAATATCGATGATCTTGATGAAGATTTTATATTTGCCCGGCTTTTCATATTTGTGCTCCGCCTGAAGCACCAGTTGCCGGTTCTTTTTGGTGCGGTAGGAGGTCCAGCCATTGTTGAAGGTGTCGTTGCGGAAGTCAAAGTCGATGGCCCAGTAGTCGATCCAGTCGCTCCATTTCCGTATGGAATCCTGCACCTCGCGGGGAATGAGATCCGTATGGGGAATGACAAAATCCTGCAGTTTCACCTTAATGGTTCTACTGCTGGTTTGAATATCGGCTTTGAAATAGGCCAGTTCAAAGAAGCGAATATCGCCCTTCTGCACCGCCCGGGGATCGGTAACATCCATGGGGATGATGCGCAGTTTGAGCCGGATGCCCATGTCCTTTGCCACTTCCTGAATGGCGTCATTCAGGCCCATTTCCCATTCCCAGCCCAGCACGTGCAGTTCCTTCATGCCCAGTTCTCTGGTGTCCTTCAGGGCATCGATCACCTCCTGAATGGTGACGGGGGCATCCACCGCGCCGATGTACACCAGGGCGTTGCCTTTTTTGCCGTGGATGTGACTGGAACCGCTGATGGGCTCTGCCTCGTAGAGTTTCAGGATGAAGGCCAGGTATTCATACAGGGCTTCCTTTTCGTCCTTCTTGCCGAAGGCTTTTACCTGCCAGAACTGGCGCTCGTATTTGCCCAGGTTCAGGATTTCAAAGGGGCGGGCCTTTTTGCCGTATTTCTTTTTGGGATCTTCCAGGCTTTTGCTGTGCTCGATTTCCAGCAGCCGTTTGCGGGTGGTGTGAATGGCGTAGCGGCTTAAATCCACGCCGATCCAGCGGCGGCCCAACTTTTCCGCCACCGCACAGGTGGTACCGCTGCCGCAGAAAAAGTCGGCGACTAAATCGCCTTCATTGCTGCTGGCACGGATGATTCGTTCCAGCAGGGCTTCTGGTTTTTGGGTGGGATAATCAATCCTTTCATGTGAAACAGAACCTATTGGGTTTATATCATTCCATAAATTGCTTAATGCCTCTCCTTCAACTTCGTCTAAAAATCTTTTTACCTGTGGCATCCCGGTTTTGGAAAAAACTATTAAGTTCTTCTTTAAACCTTCATCAATTTTTTCTTGAGACCATATCCAATGTTTTCCTTCAGGGGGAGCTATCAAACCTTTATTTCCAAAATATCTAGGAGGACCTGATCCTTTTTGAGTAAAATCATGCAATCGATATCTTCTTCCATTTTCGTCTACATATCTATACATTTGTTTTAAATATTCTTCTTTATGTTCTTTTCTAATTTGATTAAAAATAGTTTTTTCACTTTTGGAATAGAACAATATTGAATCAATTACATTGCCATAACTGCTTGATTGTGCTTTTACTGCCTTTATTTTTTGCCATATTATCTCATTTTTAAAATTATCTACGCCAAGAATTTCATCTAACATAATTCTAATGTAACTATTTACTCTCCAATCTAAATGAACATATATTGAACCATCTTCGGATAATAATTCTTTCATCAAAACCAATCTCTCATACATCATCTGCAGAAAACTATCCAGCCCCCGGCCCCAGGTATCGCGGTAGGCTTTTTCTTCGATAATGGAGTGTTCTTTGTGCAGGGTTTCGCCGCTTTCGCCCACGGGAATGTCCACGGTAAAATCGGCGCCGGTGGCAAAGGGCGGGTCAATGTAAATCAGGTCAATCTTACCAGCAAAGTTCTCTAACAGGCTGCTCATCACCATCTTGTTGTCGCCCCAGATCAATTTGTTGCGCCAGCCTTCTTCAAAAGACTCGCCTTCGTCGCCTTTGTAGTAATCAAAAATGCTTAACTGTGTATGGCCGGCTCCCTTTTCCACGCGCGGCTGGTTCACCACCTCCACAATCTGAAACGGGTAGGGGCCCGGTTTCTCCACCGGTTTCAACCGGCCGGCTTCATCGTATTTGCCTTTCCACACCAGTTCGGTTTTTTTGATTTCGATTTTTGCCATAGAATTTTCTCACTCCGTTTTCTTAAGACTTTCTAAAAATTTCCGTTCACTTTTTTCATCTATTTCTCATTTGTTTTTTCCAGATAATACAGGCATTTCACTTTTAAAGGGCACTCATTACACAATGGTTGTCCCGGTTTACAAATAGCAGTGGTGAAATCAACAAGAGCAAAAAGTAATTTACCGGGTTCTGGATTATGAAACAAATCATCCGCAATCTCTTTAATCTTTCTTTTTCTCCGAATTTCCCCGTTAAGGTTTAAGTTCCAGAATCTGTTGATAAAACGAGCAATATTGCTATCCACAACAGCAGCGGGCTTATTGAAGGATACCGTTAATATTGCCCCGGCGATATACTCTCCAACACCGGGAATTTGACGTAATGCATTGTATTCTTCCGGAAACTTTCCACCTGAATTGTTAATTAAATATTTTGCTGCTTCAATAAAATGCTTGCTTCTCCAGTGTAGTCCAAGGTGATTCGTAACTGTTTTTACTTCCTCCGGTTTTGCATCAGCAAGCGAATATATATCAGGATATTTTTTTATAAAATCAAGATATACCGGAACCACCTGTTCGGCTCTGGTTCTATGCAGCATAAATTCAGCAATCATTATTTTGTAGGGATCTTTTGTATCCCGCCAGGGGAAATTACGACTGTTATGCGTATACCATTTTAGAATATTTTTAATAATTATTGATATGCTCCTATTCAAGAAAAAGCACTCCCGTTCTGTTTACATGAAAAGCAAGCCTGGTCTGTATATCATTGAGAATATCTTTTCGAATCCGGAAAATAGTTTCTCTTTCCTGGTTACTGAGTGGTTCTGAAGTAAAATATCTAAAATCCAGAACCATCCGGAATACTGAGTTACCATAATAAATTACAGGTGAAACATAAAGAAAAGATGCTGATTTTTTAATTTTTCTCCATACTGAATTATAATTTTCAACAGAATCTGGAAGTAGGACCCCCTTAATCATACGGCTCATTCTCATCTTGTTTTGTACAAAGTCACAAACTGGAGAGACTTCAATCAAAACAGGAATAGAACCTCTGATTATAAGATTCAAACGTTTATCATCATTTTCATTCAAAATATCACTCATAAAAGACGATTCAAGAGAATGCACTTTATATACAATTCCTGGATAAACCTTCTCATAAGTAGAAGTGTCTGCCAGGATTCTAAAATTAATTTTCCCTTTAACCTCATTACTGAGTTCACCTTCTTCAAACACAACGTCAGCAGTCTCAATGCTCTGAGTTTTTCTTTCAAGAATGTCGTTGAATATCTGGTGAAAAGAATAAAAAGAATCTTTAACTGCGACATCATCTTCTCTTCTGCCAGCCCATGCCTTTGAAAGATTATAAAAAATTTTTTTTATTTCATCATTCCATGCATCATTATATTCAGAAAATCTGGAAACTTCATTAACAGTTTCGGATGCAGAGTCGTGAATCAGATTTTCCCAGATAATAAAAGTTTCAAATATCTCTATTTCCTGTGTTTTTTCTTTTAACTTTTTTTTAAGGTCATCGAATTTGTTTTCATCAAATAACCATTCTTTGCCATCTTCTGACATTTTGAAAAAATATTCCTTTTCGAGATTGATCTGTATCAAATAAAAACCTTCTTCTCGCAATGCATTCTGAACTTTTTCAACTTTCTCCGGATGTTTTGTCCAAACAGCGAGAATAAAAGGGCCACTTTCCGGTGATACGATCTTTTTAACTACTCCCATTAGAGTAGATATTATTGTTTTGTCATCTGCTCCATCCAGGCCATCAAGAACCATGTCCATGAATATTATTCTTACATCCTGAAAGGGTTCTGAGGGAAGTTCTTCTATTCTTCCGCTAAAAAAAGTGACAGCAATCCTTTCCTGGGAAAGCACCCGTATAAGCGGAAGTGCCTCTTTAAATTTATCGTCTATCAGCACCACTCTTCCACTTACAGGCAGGTTCATAATTTTTCCTCCTCTTTCTTGAAGGCGAGTAGAACAATTGCCCCGTCTTTAAAATCTTCCCCAATATTAACCTCATCATATTCCGGAAATTTCAGGAATCCTCCATGTGCCTTCATCACTTCATCCACGATATGTAATCCGAGTCCCATTCCGTCAGGTTTGGCGGAAACAAAAGGTCTGGTAATTTCATCAGGCGAAAGAGTCAATCCGGGGCCATTATCTGCTATAATTATTGATAGGTAACCGTCAATCAGGTAATCCGATACATCAACAAATATTTCCTTTTTAAATTTTTTACCCCTGTATTTATATTCAAGCCACCATATTGAATTATCCATTATGTTGATAAGGGAGTTAATAAACAGATTTCTGGAACATTTAATAAATATATCATTCACCTTACTTTCATATGCTTTTATAACTTCTATATCATGAACCTTAAATCTGTATTCCATATTAAAAATTGATTGGTCGATCAGTTTTCTTAAATTCCATTTTTTCACTTCACTTTTTTTAATGACCAGGGTATACCCTTCAATAAGTTTTGCCAGATGTTCCACAAGACTTTTAATTCTTTCAGTGGTGACCTCTATTTTGACAACTTTCTTTAATTCACTGATTATCTTTTCAATTTCATGTATAACCACACTTAGAGTTAAGCCTGCTCCCGCTCCCCTCAGTAGAATGTCTCTCATACTTTTGTATTCATTTTCGATTCTATCCAGATACCTGAAAATATCTTTTTTTAATTTCTCTTCCCTGATTTTTTTGTTGAGAACCTCTTTTAATTCAGTTATTCCGGCAATAACCGGCTCTTTCATGCTTTTCAAACCATAGGCCACTCTGATTTTCTCTTTATCCTCATACCTGAGTTCTTCAATCTGTCCGATACAATAAAGAAGCGCCCTTTTCAATTCACTGAAAGCCTCATTTTCAATAAAACCTTCTCTATTTGTTTTTTCTCTAAGATCCGTGCTTTTTTCTCTGTCAAGATGTACAGCAGCAACGATTATGTTATTGCTTATTCGCTTTGTTGGCTCATTTACTCTTCGGATACCAAGATCCAGCCAGTCATTCCCGGGTTCCCCATAATCATATATTCTTATTCCGTCCCTGTATATCCTGATACCTCCATTGATTTTCAAATATTCTCTCAGTGTTTTTTTGTCAGGTACGCCAAGACCCAGTATTTTAGGATCAAGGTCAAAAATAAAACCTTCAAAGATTACAATACCTACTTTAGATTTGTTAAGATTTATTTCTCCTTCCCGGTCGACGAGCAAAAGTCTTTTTTGTATATATGTATCTGTTTCGTCAACTGTTCTACCATCTATTTTTTTCATTGAATTCCATGGGGTGAAATTATAAAGGAACTCTTTTATATGATTGCCTTCCATAATACATTTAAATCTGAAAAGTGCATAGTTTTTCACATCTTCTATTTTAAGTAAATCTTTCACCCATTCTTCCTTATCCGTTTTCAAAATCACCTTGAAGGATTCAGGTGTATCAAAAGGAGAAGTAAAAGAAACAAGAGACCTGTATACCTCTCTCATCATTCCTCGAGTCCATCGCGTTCTTAGTTTTCTAATTTCTATTCTGGTTCCTGACCTGATCGCAAAATATTCTGCACTTCTATCAATTATTTTAATAGGTACTTCCTCAAGGTATCTTGACTTTTCGAATTCAGTCCAGTCTATATTTACCACAATTTCAGGATTATCTTCTGCTCTGGAAATAAGAGTGATATAACTCCCCAGTTTATGTGCTGCAAATCTTCCAATACCTTTTTCTCCAAGCGGAAGGCGACCATATTTTGCGGTTCTCTTCTTTTGTTTAAATAAATTTTCCTTATAATCACTTCCCGGTTCCATCCATTCATTTTTTATGATCTCCATGGTCATTCCGCATCCATCATCTTCAACAATAATTAATCCATCTCCAGGTTTATCTATGTTTTTCATAATAACCCGAACCTGTGAAGCATCGGCATCATAAGCATTTTTCACCAGTTCAAGGAGTGCGATGCTTTCATTTCTAATGAGTTGTTCTCCAAGTTGTAGTATCAATCTTGCCCGTGGCTTGAAAACCAGTTTTTCAGTCACTTCAACATCTCCTTTACCTTTTCAGCCATTTTTTCAGCCATTAATGGTGGCACGGCATTTCCGATCTGCCGGAACATCTCCGTCATCGGGCCTTCAAAATAAAAATTATCAGGGAATGATTGAATCCTGGCCGCTTCTCTTACAGAAATCGATCTTAATTGATTAATATCCGGATGAATAAAATAATGACCATCTTTTGCCAGATGAGCAACGATTGTTTGTGAGTATGGGAGATCCGAAGCAACGACTTTAAACCTATCCCGGAAAACTTTTCTATTTTTATGTGTTTTTAATTCTTCAGGAAGTTCATCATAGTCCGGCCTTCTCTTTTCCTTTCTCCAGTTTTCAATGTAAAACTTATAAATCTTTCTATCTCTCTCATTATGTCCACGTGCAATGTGTTGAATAAGAGTATTCCATCCATTTCTGATTCCGTAGTCGAAAAGATATTTTGATGGTGGTTTAATATATTTACCCACGGTTATTCTTTCACCCGGTTCTAATGGCGGAAGGTCATCCAGAATATCGTGAACTTTAAATTTTGCAACATTCTTATCAGGAGAGAATTCAGGATATTTTAAATTCAGTTCTTTTCGCCAGCCTATAACTATCACACGTTTTCTGTTCTGGAGAACACCGAAATCGTGGGCGTTAAGCAGTTTAAAACCAATTTCGTATCCGGATTCCATAAAATATTTTTTTACATCTTCCCAGAGTTTACCATCTGCTGCTGAAATGAGTCCTGGAACATTTTCAAATACAAAGACATCTGGCCTGAATTCATTTAAAAATCTGACATACAATTTATACAGATAGTTTCTCTTATCATATTTCATTCTGTAGGGGTCCCTTGCTCTTCCGATTATTGAATATGCCTGGCAGGGCGGTCCACCAGCAATGACATTTATTTTGCTGACGTTATTAATTAGCATATGATTTTTTATAATACGAAATAACTTTTCGACATTATCATCTCTGATTTCTTCATTGACCACGGAATCAAGTTCATAATCAGGAACATATTTGTAGAGTTCATCTCCTGTAATTCTTCCGGTTATGTATTTATTATATATTTCAATTTTTCCTTTGCCTTTCAAATAATGATAGGCAATCCTGGTCTTTAATGTTAAGGCAGCATACCTGTCCATTTCAATATGAAAAACAGGTCTGAATCCTGCTCTTATAAATCCTTCTGAAAGCCCCCCAGCACCTGCAAATAATTCAATATATGTAAATTTATGATCCATATTTTTTGTCACCTGTTCATGCGACTAAAATTAATTTGTCCTGAAAAACCAGTATTTATTTTCTGGCGGATTATTTTTTTTCATACTTTATACAAAGTCCTTTTCTTTGAATGAATTTTTCATATAATCAGCGCCTCCACATAGGGCTTAATAACTCCATGCATACGTCCTTTCCGGGCATAGGAAAATAGTTTATTGATATTGGCATCTTTGCTGCGAAGATAATTTTTTAACCCTTCCACTGCCACATCTTCTCCCAACCGTTTTCGATAGCGGAAACAATCGACAATCGTTTTTTCTATATTATAAATCCTGAAATCTCCGGTTTCCGTATGAACCCGTTCAATCCCTTCTTCATAATTGGAATGTGAGAAGTAAAACACCTTCACCGGCGGATACTGGAGCCTGGGCGCTTTGGCTTCCCGGGGCACAGCAACCATGACCACCGCAGGTACCGTGGTGGTTAATTCATAATAGGAGAGTGCAGAATGAAGGCAGATCACCGCCTTTGGAATAGCCATGCAGGCGTCCACAAATCCCTGATGGGACATCATGGTGAAATCTGCCAACCTGTACAACCCCGGTTTTATTTTTTCTATTTTCCCCCCGGTTAACAGTTTTCGAATCGTATCCGTATGGATCCCCTGTGCTTTCAGATCCTTTAAATAAGCATATCCGTAATGCTGTTTGAAAATATCGATTACATTTTGCATCTATTTCTCCGTTCTATTTTTCTGCACTTATGAATATATGCAGAAAATTCGAACGAGTCCATTGTTTTTTCACACTTCCCTTATTTTACAATAATACCGAAAATCACATTCTTTGCACACCTTTGTTTTATCCGGTGGATTTTTCAAGGTGTAATCCTTCTGAATAATACGGTGTGCGATATGGTCAAAATGGTGTCCGGCGGCTTCTTCCAGACGCGGATCGTAGGGGATTTCCTGCAACGCATCTTTGCGGTGGTCTTCCGCCGTCCAGTAAATATATAAGCGTTCCGGTTCTTTGCCGTAACGCTCCTTTAAAATATGGGCATACACATGCAGTTGATAAGTATATTTCTCAATAATGGGATCATCCTTTTGCGGTTTCTGTTGCGATTTAAAATCCAGTAGTTCCAGCCGATCATCTTTCCCCAGCAATAAATCCACCTTTCCGCTGATGATATAATCTTCTTTTTCGTAACTCACATCCACTTCGGTTTCCACCACGCGTGCTAACAGGTCCTTGTTGTTCTGAAAATAGGTCACCACCTGTTTAAGTGCCTGTTCCTTCTGGGTCTTGCCTAGGGGGCGATAGCCACTGGCAATCAATCCCCGGTAGTTGCGTTCGAAATCATCAGCAATTTGGGGTTCGTTAACCTGTTCCCCATCCAGCACCGCCCGGTGAATATCTTCAATGGTCTGGTGCACCAGCGTCCCGAACAGCAACTGACCGGTACGGCTGGGGGTAAATTCCAGGTCTTTGTAAAATTGATACTGCCGCGGACAGGTTTCATATACATTGATATGGGAAGTTAGCGAAAAGGTCTTTTTGGGGACAAAGGGCTGACGGGATTTAAACTGCTGGGCTTTCAGGGTTTCTTTCTGTACATAGGGCCATTGCTCCAGTCCCTCCCAGATGGAGCGGAAGAAATCTTTTGGTTCTGTTCCAGTACTCAATACCAGTAACTTCTGTGGACGGCTAAAGGCCACATAGAAGAGTCGAGCCCAATCGAAATCGTGAATCCTGTCCTCTGGCTCAAAAGGTTCACGTCTGTAAAACGGTCGCAGCAACCGATCCACCTGTTTCTGCACCGAGTAGCGTTTATCCAGCGAACTCACCACAACCACCGGAAACTCAAGCCCCTTACTCTGGTGAATGGTCATAATCTGCACATAACCTTTCGGTATCGGATCATTCTGGTCCTCATATTCGTTCAATCCCGTTTCCAGCAACAAATTAAAAAAACTATTGAAAAGCCGGTATTTTAACGCCTGTTTATTTTTAGCCGTTATAATGGGCAAATGGTAATAGGTTTGAAAAGCATTCAGCAGAGATGAAAATATAGATAGATTACGGGCTTTATTTTCATCTTTGAGATAGGAATAAAATGGCTCATAGGCGAATAATTGATAGAGAAAGTCCATCACATTTTCATCGATCGTTTCATTGCCAGAAAGCTGCTGGATTTCGGTAGCCATTCGTTGTAAATAGGCTGCTAAAGGAGTATCAACAAACGGTCCCAACAATTTTAATGCCTCGTTAAAATAATCCGCATGCCGGGATTGTTTAATATCCTCTTCTAAATAGCCAGTAATGATCAGATAACAGGCCAGCGCCATCTTCACCTCTTCGTTTTCAAAATAGGCCCGGGCCCGGGGGCAGAAGGCAGGAATGTTCTTTTCCTGAAGAGCTTGGATGAAAGGCTCGCTATAATCCAGTTTGACGCTGTGCAATAGGAGCGCCACATCGCTATAATCTTGAATAATTTTCTGTTTTTTCAAGAATTGCACCAGGTCGGCAAAACGCCGGGCTTCTTCCCGTGTATTTTCTCCCCAGATGGTAAACACCGCCGGATAATCCGGTGAAGCCGTCGATTTTGCCGGACGTACTTTTTTATCAAAACGAAAATCAGGCCCACCATCGGGATTACTCCAATCCACAGATTCAATAAAGGCATTATACCGATCAATAATCATTTGGTGCGAACGGTAATTATCCAGCAATTTTACTATCTTTACATTTTTGAAATGGTGGGGAAATTCCAGGATGTTCCGCACCGTAGCACCGCGGAAGCGATACAGGGCCTGGTCTTCATCTCCCACAACACAGATATTCTGGTGGGGCTTTACCAGCGTCAGCGCAATTTGCTCCTGAATGTAATTGGTATCCTGATATTCGTCGATGAGAAGGTATTTCACCGATTCCCGTATTTGCTTACCAATTTTTCGTTTTTTTAACACATCATAAAAAATGCGCTGCTGGAAGGCAAAATCGACTTTGTTGTTCTCGAAAAGTAACGCTCTGTATTTCTGGTAGGATTCCCCCAGCATTTGCAAAAAATCATCGCTGCTTTGCACAAGTTCATCCGGCTCCACCATTTCTTCGGTAATCTTATCAAAATACGTTTTGATTCTGGTGATACTATCCCATTTACTTATCCAGCGGCCGAAATATCGCCGGCCTACCCGGAACGGTTCGCCAATTTCATCCCAGTGTTCGTAAATAAACAATGAATTGGTCAGATCGTCCAGCACGGTGTAATTTCTGGATAGCGGTGTGTTTCGGATGAATTGATTGATGTAGTGATCACAGATGCTGTGGATTGTGCCCAGGACCAGCTCGTGCAAATCCAACTTCACACCTAAACGGCGGGCAAAAAGTCCTAACCGGTCGCGCAATTCTAAAGCTGATTTTTCAGTAAAGGAAGTTAAAATGATTTCAGAAGGCCGCGCTCTTTTGGATAAAAGAATAAAGAGGGTCCGCAAAACTAAGGTATAAGTTTTACCGGTGCCCGGCCCGGCAATGATCAGGGTAGGACCGTCCGTTTCAAAAATGGCTTTCTGTTTCTCTAAATCATCCTGTAATTCGAAAGTTTCTATAAACTGCTGTTTAAGTTTTTCCATTGCTTACAACAGCCCTTCTTCCTTGAAACTGAAATAGTTGTCCCCTGCAACGATTATATGATCGTAAACTTTTAAATTCAATACTTTCGCCGGAATGATAATGGCCCTGGTAATCGTAATATCATGTTCTGATGCTCTGGGATTCCCATTTGGATGATTATGAAGCAAAAGAACTGCATGAGCCTTTTGTTGTAATGCCTGCTCGATAATTTTTCTGGGATAAACGGGCGCCTTGTCCGTCAAACCTCTAGAAATGAGATTCTCCTCGATTATTGAATATTTACTATCTAAAGAAATCATCCAGAATTCTTCTTCTTTTTTGAAGCCTAATTTATTTATGCAAAATTTGATCAATTCTTCTCTTGATTGAGTGAGCGGTTTTTCTTCTACTAATTGTTTTTGATACAATAATGATATTTCTTTGATGAACCTTCTCAGAGCAATCGCTTTATCTTTAAAAAATTTGACTTCTTTTAACCGATCTTCATCTGCATCGAAGAATCCCTTTATGGAGCCAAATTTATCGATTATTTCCTTTGCCTGGGGTTTTACATCTTTTTGAGGGATGACAAATGTTAGAAACAATTCGATGATTTCATAATCCTGTAAGGCTGATAATCCGTTTTCCAGAAAACGTTTACGGAGCCTGGTTCGATGATTAAGATAATGTGGTTTATACTTTTCCATTAATTATTAATTTTTTTAATGTCTTATTTTTTCCTTGTTTAATTCTAAAAAAAATATATAACAAAATCAAAAATAGCGAAATATTTTTTGTTAACAATTTATGCGCTCTATTTCTACACCCTGCATGTTAATATTCTTTCGTCCTGCCAACTTCACATGCTTTCAAATAAAATCCATCATTCATCAAAACAATATTTACTCCCTTCTAAATCAACACCATCCCAGCATGCTCGTTTTGGCTGCTTTTACACCGCAAGTTAGAGAAGGATTGAAATATTTTCCGCCAGGGCACGCCGTTAACCTGTTAACAGCGTGGCAACCATGGAAATGCCCCGACGGAATAAACCGCCTTTTCTCTTACTCCAGCGCGTCCCGGTGGCGGTCAAACCATTCCACTGTTCTCTTCAGCCCCTCGTGTACGCGCACCTTTACCTGGTATCCCAGCAGCTTTTGCGCGGCGGAAATATCGGCCAGCGAATGCTTAATGTCGCCGGGGCGCGGATCGCCGTGCACGGGCTGAACGTCGCTGCCGATGATCTTCCGTAACTCCTCGGCCAGTTCGTTCAACGTAATGCGCTCGCCGCAGGCAATATTGAACACATGGCCCGGCGCATCCGGCGCTTTGCAGGCTTTGAGATTGGCGTCGATCACGTTCTCAATGTAGGTAAAGTCGCGGCTCTGGGAACCGTCCCCGTAAATAACCGGCGATTCTCCTTTAAAAAAGGCTTTGATGAATTTGGGGATGACTGCCGAGTAGTAGGAGTTTGGATCCTGCCGCGGACCAAAAATATTGAAATAGCGCAGGGCCACGGTCTCCAGCCCGTACACCTTGTAAAATACCGAGCAGTATTGTTCGGCGGCCAGCTTGTTTACGGCGTAAGGCGAAAGCGGATTGGGCTTCATGGTTTCCACCTTGGGCAGGGTGGGCGTATCGCCGTAAGCCGAAGACGAGGCGGCGTACACCACGCGTTTAACGCCATTTTCTTTGGCCGCATAAAGCACGTTAAGCGTGCCGTTCAGATTAACGTCGTTGCTCTCCAGCGGCGTTTGAATGGAACGCGGCACCGAAGGCAACGCCGCCTGGTGCAAAATGTAATCAACGCCCTTCGTAACCTCTAACAATGTGTTCAGGTAACGAACGTCGCCGTTAATGACTTCCACTTTATCCGTCAGATGGGCAATATTCTCTTTTCGACCAGTGGTAAAATTGTCCAGTATTTTGACCGTGGCGCCCTGATTCACCAGCGCCTCCGCCAGGTTGGAGCCAATAAAGCCCGCCCCACCGGTGATTAAATAAACTTCGCTCATTAAACTTCCCTCCATTAGCTTTTAAGTACTGTGCTGTTTTATTGAAAGCCTTCGCCAGCCAATATTTCAAATCTTAATTTCTAAAGAAAAACGCGGCGTACGTTTTAACTGGTAATCGGAAAAAATTGAGGAAACTGAAATTTCTCAAAAGAAAACCTTTGAAAATTCAACACCTGAGGCAGAGGCTTTGAACGGCCTTACCATTTGCCTCTGATTGTATGATGATTTTTCGGAATCCCCGGCCGCTCGTTTTATTTTGCTGCAAAAAGCGTCTTTTCCACCAGCTCCACGATGATGTGTCCGATGGTGATGTGGGCCTCCTGAATGTGCTGCACATTAACGGAAGGTACGACGATCGGCGCATCAAACAACGATTTTCCGCGTCCGCCATCGTTGCCCAAAAAACCGATGGTGGCCATGCCTTTTTTGCGGGCCATCTCCGCCGCCCGGAGGATGTTCGGTGAATTGCCGCTGGTGGTAATTCCCAGAAAAACATCGCCGCTTTGACCCAGGGCCTCCACCTGGCGGGCAAAAACCAGCTCGTAGCCCAGATCGTTGCTGCCGGCTGTCAACACGGAGGTGTCGGTGGTCAGCGCAATGGCCGGCAGAGCGGGGCGATCCAGTTCATGGCTGAGACGAATGACGAACTCCGCCGCGATGTGCTGTGCGTCGGCCGCGCTACCGCCGTTGCCGCACAGCAACAATTTTTTGCCGTCTTTAAAACTTTTGACCATGATGTCAACAGCCTGTTCGATGGTCGGCGCACAATGATTGAAGGTCAGGCGTTTTACCTGAATGCTTTCTTCGAAATGGTTTTTAATACTGTCCAGAAATTTCATTTACGAACCTTTTTGGTGGATGGCTTGCGAGAACTCTTGCACCAGCGAGCGATTATCGGGTGTTTCCAGAACATTGCCGGTAACGATAAAAGAAGCGCCGGCTTCTACTTTTTTAGCGGCGTCTTCCGGCGTACGAATACCCCCTCCAACAATCAACGGCACGTTCACATGGGCATCTACGGCGGCGATGATCTCTGCCGGCACGGCCTGCTGCGCCCCGCTTCCCCCTTCCAGATAGATGAATTTAAAACCGAAATACTCCGCAGCCAGGGCGTGGGCAACGGCGATCTCCGGCTTTTTACGCGGCAGGGGCCTTGTGCCGCTCATGAACTCGGCCGAGGTAACTTCGCCCGACTCAATCAACAGGTAGGCGGTGGAAATGGCTTCCAGCTTCAGGCTGTGAATGATGGGCGCCGCCAGCACCTGGGTGCCAATCAAATGGTCTGGATTGCGTCCGCTTAGCAGTGACAAAAAGAGAATGGCGTCCGCGTGGCGCGAAACCTGATGCACCCCGCCCGGAAAGATGATGACCGGCAATTCCTGCGCGTATTTTTTAAACTGCTCTACGTATTGATCAAATTGTGGCGTGAGCAGCAAACTGCCGCCCACCAAAAAAGCGTCCACGCCCGAGGCAATGGCGTTTTCCATAATTGCGGGGAGTGAATGGGCGGGCGTTTTATCGGGATCGATTAAAACAAGATAGCCGCCGCCTTTTCGCTCTTTTACTTCCAATAAGTGCTGGTAAACCGTCATAACGTTCCTATTAAGGAAAGATTTGATTTCAATTATCTTATCCAAATTAAATTTCAGCTCGAAAATACTAAATAGGCCTTTTAAAATCAAGCCGATTATGCACCAAGGCGGGGTGGTAGAATGGTTTATTGGTTGAATGGTTAAATGGTTGAATAGAAATTGACATGTGCAGAATTCATGTACACCGTCGGAGAAATTTCTTCCTGGCAAGTCTCTCCCGGACTTTTATTCTGGGAAAGGGGGTGCAGGGGGTGAGGGAAACTGAAACTTTTTTTAATTTAAAACATTCTTTGCGCCCTTTTGTGACGTCCCTGCGCGCTGTGCGCTGTGCGCTCTGTGGTTGCTTAAATCACTGCGGAAATGTTTTTTGCCGGCTTCAAAATGAGTCAAATGTAATTAGCGTATCACTGCCCCGGGAAAAGGTACACTTTTTAGTCAATTGGTTGATTTCTCCGAAACTTCAACCCGATTTTTATTGTTAATCAAATGATTTATAATTAAATTGCGCGGTGCAGGGAAAAAGACGTTTCGTTTTTAATAAGCAGGTGAGGATATGATGCAAAATTCCATAATCCGCAAACCAGCTGTTGCTGGAATGTTTTATTCAGGAAACCGCTCCACCCTGGAGCGCGAGGTGGCTGTTTTTCTTGAAAACTCCAATCAGGAAAAAAATGTGCGCCATATTTACGGCGTGGTGGCTCCCCATGCAGGTTACATGTACTCGGGCGGGGTGGCTGCGCGCGCCTATCGTCAGGTAATGGACTTTGAATATGAAGTCGTTGTGGTCATTGCTCCCAGTCACCATGTGTATTTTGAAACGGTTTCCATTTATGACGGCGACTTTTACGAAACGCCGATGGGCTTAATTCCTGTCGATAAAAACCTCTGCCGCCAGCTGGCTGATTTCGATCAACGGCTGACTCTATCGTCCATCGGCCACGAAGGCGAGGAGCACGCGCTGGAGGTTCAATTGCCGTTTTTACAACACATTTTTGAAGAATTCAAACTGGTACCCATCGTGATGGGCGATCAGAGCATGAAAAACATTCAGGCGCTGGCCAACGCTCTGGCCGCGGTTCTTGATAACAAAAAAACCCTGATTGTAGCCAGCTCCGATCTTTCCCATTACCATAGCTATGAAGAAGCCGTGCGTCTCGACTCGGTGGTTATTTCGCACATTAATAATTTTAAAGAAGATAATTTGTACGAAGATTTACAGAGCGGCCTGTGCGAAATGTGCGGCGGCGGCCCGGTGATCGCCATGATGAAGGCCTGCAGAAAATCAGGCGCGGATAAAGCCAAAGTGGTGCTCTATCGAAATTCCGGCGATGTTACCGGTGAGCGCGCGCCCGTGGTGGGCTACCTGGCCGCGATTGTTTATGAATAACGAGGTTGGTCAGTTGAATGGTTGAATGGAATTTTTCTTTTATCCGGAACCTTTGAAAAGCAAAAGGGTTATTGTTTTACGCTAAAGGCTTATGTGCGCCGTAATCACAAGTTTCGCTTCAAACAGGCCTCATGAGCGGCAAATGTTAGGCAGGCGGATGGGTAGCGTTTTTGACCTATCCGTTCAACGATTCAACAAGTTGTGTAATTTTGAAAAATCAAATCTTCAGGAGGAACCATGAAACGAGGATGCTTGATTGGGTTGATCGTGGCCCTGGTGGTGGTGGTCATCTTTGCGCTTTCCATGTTTGTTACGGTTAAAAACTATTACAATAGCTTTATCGCCCTTGAGGAAAATGTCAATCAGGCCTGGGCGCAGGTGGAAAACGTTTACCAGCGTCGAGCCGATTTAATCCCCAATCTGGTGGAAGTGGTTAAGGGCTACGCCAGCCACGAACGCGAGACTCTGCAAGCGGTTGTGGAAGCACGCTCTAAAGTGGGCGGTCAAATCAATATCGGGCCGGAGGTTCTGAACAATCCGCAGGCCTTTGCGCGCTTCCAGCAGGCGCAGGACGCCCTGTCATCCGCTTTGCAACGTTTGATGGTGGTGGTTGAACGCTACCCGAACCTGAAAGCCGACCAGCGTTTTGCCGACCTGCAGGCGCAGCTGGAAGGCACTGAAAACCGCATTGCCGTGGAGCGCCGCCGTTTTAACGAAGCGGTGCAGGCCTACAACACGGCCATTCGCAAGTTCCCGGCCAACATCATTGCCAGTATGTTCGGTTTTCAGCCCAAGGTTTACTTTAAAGCGCAGGTCGGCGCCGATAAAGTTCCAGAAGTTAAATTTTAATGGATCGATTTCATGAAAACAACGATTAAATTTTGGCTAATCAGTTTTTTATTTGCGCTGTTTTTAAATGCGCAGCAACTGCCGGAACGTCCGACCTCCTGGGTGAACGACTACGCCGGCGTTCTCAGCGAACAGCAAAAAGCGCAGCTCAATGCGGCGCTGAGCGATCTGGAAAAGAGAACCTCGAACCAGATATTCATCGCCATCTTCAAAAAACTACCAGAAAACAGCTATCTGGAAGATTTTACCAATCGTCTGTTTGAAAAATGGCGGCCGGGCCTGCCGGACAAGGACAACGGCCTGTTAATCACCATTTTCATCGAAGATCGCAAGGCGCGCATCGAAGTGGGCTACGGCCTGGAAGATGTGGTCACCGACGCCCAGGCGCGGCAGGTTCTGGACAACATGATGATCCCTTATTTTAAAAAAGGCGATTATTTCAGCGGCCTGGCGTCCGGTTTAAATGTCTTGATTCCCGCGGTTGAAGGCAAGTATCAAATCCCCATTACCGCCAAATCTTCTAAAAAAGACAAAGAGGGCGGAAGTTTTAGCGATCTGATTATTGCCTTTATTGTGTTTGCCTTTATCAGCCGCATGCTGTTCCGCAGACGTGGCGTGACCCTTGGCTCAAGACGTTCCGGAAGCTGGTTTGGCCCCATTTTCTGGGGCGGTTTTGGCGGAGGCGGCAGCAGTGGCGGCTTTGGCGGATTTTCCGGAGGAGGCGGATTTGGTGGCGGATTTGGAGGCCTTTCCGGCGGAGGCGGCGCCAGCGGCAGCTGGTAACGGCGGCAGAAAGCGTCCCCTGAAACGCCGGGTAATTAATTACTGTCGGGGTAAACCAATATCCCTTTCGAATGACTGATTTTGAGTTCTATTGCGTAAAGCGTTAAGGTGGAGACCCACCGTTTCATCGCTCTGCTGCGAAAATAAAACGTAACGATTTGCGCACGACCGGCAGTTCAGGCGGGACGATTCACGTACAATTTCCCGCTACTTATGGTATTTACAATTGAACAAACTTCGAGGTTAATATGGACCCAGCAAAATTTTTATCTAAAGAAGAACAGCAGCAAATAATTCGAGCCATTCAGGAGGCGGAAAAAGAAACCAGCGGCGAAATTCGCCTGCACATCGAATCCAGATGCAAGGACGATCCACTGGAAAGAGCGAAAGCCATCTTCCAGAAATTAAAAATGCACCAGACAGCCCTGCGCAATGGGGTTATTGTTTATCTGGCCGCTGACGATCGCAAATTTGCCATCTGGGGCGATAAGGGCATTAACGAAAAGGTGCCGGAAAATTTCTGGGAAGACGTTAAAGAAGCCATGGCGGAACTCTTTAAACAAAATCGCTTTGCCGAGGGGCTGGAAAAGGGCATCTCCATGATCGGCGATAAACTGAAAGAGTATTTCCCCTATCAGAGCGACGATGTGAACGAACTTTCTGATGATATTTCGTTCGGCGATTAGTAGGGGCTCCACGCCGGAGGCGGTAACAGGGTAAGAGTTGATTGGATGAATGGATGAATGGTTGAATGGTTGAATAGTTGAATGGTTGAATAGTTAGCCTGTCATTTCAAACCTGTTTCTGCAATGTGGAGAATTCCTGCCACCGTTTATGTAGGGGCGAAGGATTTCCAAGAAAAATTCAGCGCTGGTAAGCATTAATCCTTAGTCATATAAAAAAAGCGCTCTGGATAAAGGGGGGGTGGAAATCCTTCGCCCTTACAAGTACGGTCATTCCTAATCTTTTGTCTGGGAATAAGGATACAGGAAGTGAGGGCAATTGAAGCTATTTTAATTGAAAATATTCTTTGCGCCCTTTGTGACTTCTCTGTGGTTGCTTAAATCTTTGCAAAAATATTCTGGGTTGTGGCTTTACTACACTGGGAATAACATTAAAAATAGAATGGTTTAAATCTAAGCCGGAAAGCAATAGGCTGAAAATCGCTGTTCAGTATGTTTTAAACAAAAAACAGCAGTATTTGATATTCAATTAAAAATAGAGGAATCAACATTGGTGGTTTACGAGTACATCGGATATGCGGGCTCTGTTTTAATTGCCGTTTCGTTAATGATGAAAAACATCTATCATTTGCGACGCGTAAATCTGATTGGAGCCACCACATTTGCTTTGTACGGATTTCTGGTAAAAGCTTACCCGGTGGTGTTGCTGAACGGCTTTATTGCCCTGGTGGACCTTTATTACTTAATAAGAATGAATCGAGAACAGGATTCCTTTCGCCTGCAGCCGCTGTCCAAACAACTGTCCATTTATTTTGATCGTTTTCTTGAGTTCCACTGGTCGGAGATCAAAAAGTTTTTTCCGGAATGCAATCCAAAGGATTTTGAAGGCGCCGAACGCTACCTGATTTTGCGCAATATGGTGCCGGTGGGGCTGGTAGTCCTGGAGCGGCAGGATGCGGAAACCATTTTCATTAAACTGGATTACGCCATTCCGGATTATCGCGATTACAAAAACGGGCGATTTATGGTTCAGGCCCTGTCGCGCAAATTTAAAGAAGAAGGCGTTAAAAAGATGGTCGCTCAGTCAACCGTGGCCAGTCATCGCAAATATTTAAAAAAGATCGGTTTTAAACAGACGGCGGAAGGTCGTTTCGAATATTGGCTCACTTAGAACACTTCCTCTGGAAGATCTAATCCCGCCAGGGAGGGCCGAATCTTTCAGGGGAAGTATCCTAAACAGCCCTTAAAGTTCGCGCACGACCATGGTCACCCTGCCCAGCACGCTTACGCCCGGGGTATTTTCGTCGATGATAACGGGAGAAGGAGTTTCTTCAGCGGTTTCCAGCCGGATGTAGTTTTTGTTAAAGAAGATTTTTCGAATAAAAAGTTTGCTCCCGAATTGAACCGCCGCAATATCGCCGGATCGCGGACGGCTTTGCAAATCCACGGTTAAAAGATCGCCTTTAAAAATGCCCTCTCCGGCCAGCGCGTTATCCAGCGCGCGCACCACCACCGAATCGCGATTTTCCTGTTGAAAATTCTGAAGCAGTTCGCCCAGGGTGAATTTACTCAACAGACGGCGATCCTCTTCTGACAGATGGACCTCGCCGATCACCGGAATTTCGTAAAACTGGTGTGCGTTGCTGCTGCTCTGTTTCATGACAAACGTTGCATTCTGGTTATTCATTAAAACAACGGATTCAATGAATTTCACGGATTAATCCGACCACCTTGCCCTGGATGGACCACTCTTGTTTGGGATGAATATCCGGATAGTCTGGGTTTTCTGCTTTCAGGTAATGGTGTCCCCGTCGCGTAATCAGTCGTTTTACCGTCACTTCATCGCCTACCAGCGCCACCACAATATCGCGATTTTTGGCGCGATTGGTGGAATTGACCACCAGCAAATCGTTTTCGTAAATGCCGGCGCCAACCATGCTATCGCCCTGTACTTTAACGGCAAAGTAGCGTCCTTCTTCTTTAATCAGCGCGCGCGGCACCGGCACGTAACGTTCTACATTTTGCTCGGAGAGAATGGGGAAACCGGCCGCTACCTGTCCGATCAAGGGGATTTCAACGTTCGGAGAAGGTTGAACCTGATAGTGCGGGGCAATAATGCGCAACCCTCTGGCCAGCGAATCTTTTTCCAGATAACCTTTTTGCACCAGGGCGTCGATGTGTTTTAAGACGGCATACTTAGATCGAATATTCATCTTTTTCGCCAGCTCCTGATAACTTGGCGGATACCCCTTTTCTTCAATATGTTTGGCGATGAGTTCCAGAAGTTGTTTTTGTCTGACTGTCAGGGATTTCATGGCGCCCTCCCGTTTAAATGCACTATCGTACACCATTTTACGAAAGGATATTGAAAATGTCAAATGAAAAAATGAGGTAAAGAGATGGGGCGGGAAATTACTTCTGCATTTCCTTGTACAAAAAAGGAATGCTATTGCACCGCCTGTTCAAGAAATATTTCATAAAAATATTTTAAATATGTGTTTGGATCGCATACCCTATCTGCAACTTTAATGCAAAACTACCAGCTTGCCGCTTTTGCGAAAAATGGCGCCCGTGCCCAGCTCCCGGGACAGCACTAAATACACATAAACGCCCGAAGCCAGGTTTTTTAAATCATCGCCTTGCAAAGTCTCATAGTGGATGCGGTTGGCTCCCCGGAATTTGGTGCCAAACGACAGCACCTTTCTGCCCCTTATGTCAAACAAACGCACCTCTACAAAACTGGGGTAGGTGACCTGGAACGGAATTTTTACAATTTCACTGGCCGGATTGGGCCTGGCCGGATAAACGGCCAGGTGTTCTCCCTGCATGGGCGGATAAACCACGGAGGTCGTGTCCAGAAAATAATAAGCCTTTTCCAGATTGATAACGCCCCAACCCAAAAACTTATCCGGAAAGGCGGCCTGCGAGGCGGTTTCTTTTAAGGCTCTGGCCATTAACTCCGGCGTGGTTTGCGGATAGGCCTGCAATAGCAACGCCGCGCCCCCGGCAGCCAGCGGACAGGAAAACGAAGTGCCGCTGGCGTACACAAACTGATCGGCATGGCTTTTAGAGGCCACGTAAACATAAAGCCCCATGGCTGCCAGGTCCGGTTTTATTCTGCCGTCTGCCGTGGGCCCCACCGATGAAAAAGAGGCGCGCAGCCCAAAGCGGTCAACCGCTGCAATGGCCAGCACCTTTTTGCCGTCGGCCGGAGCAATTAAGGTGTTTACGTCCGGATTGTCGCCTTCGTTGCCGGCGGAATTGAAGACGATCACCCCTTTTTCTACCGCCAGGTCGGCGGCAATCGTTGTTTTAGCCGTTTCGCCATCCATGTCGGCAGGGCTGTACCAGTCAATATAGCCCAGCGAGCTGCTGACAATATCCGCCCCGTTCTGTTCCAGCCATTCGATGCCCGCCACCCAGTAATCCTCTTCCACCGGCGTTTCGCTTTGATCCACTTCCGTTTTGGCCAGCAAAAACTGCGCGCGGTAGGCCGGACCGATCAACCTGGTTGGCACATAACCGGCAATGGTAGAAAGCGTCATCGTGCCGTGCCAGCCTTCAAACGCTTTAAATTCGCTGTCCGTCACATCGTCGTCGCCGTGAATAAAATCGCGCGTGGCCAGAACATTTAAACTGTCAAAAGCCACGTGGTAGTTTAAAAGATTAACCCCGTCGTCCAGCATGCCAATGACCACGCCCTCGCCATGCAGCCCTTTTTCATGCAAAAAAGGCACGCCGATTAAATCTAATTGATTAAAGGAGTAACCGTAAAATAGCGTGTCAATTTCTGCCTGAATTTTAGGGGCCAGCGTTTCAGGGCGCACTTCGATTTTTTCTTTGTCGATCGGTTTTGCCTGCCGCACAGGATCAACTTTCAACACAAAATCCAGCGCCTGCAAATCTTCTAAACTTTGGGCCGTCGCCTCAACGCTCACGGCGTTTAACCATCTGGAAACCACGCGTATCTTTTGTACGCGCGAGCGCACTTCATCAAGATATGGGGGATAAACAGGCAGGTCGCTATAATCTACCAGCGGTCGGTTGGGACGCCGCAACAGACGCCGATCAATCGCCCGCTGACGGAGCAGTTCGCCGGGTTTGTAAAGCGCCGTATTTTGGCCGCCCTTATCTTTAAAAACGACCCAGGCCAACAGATTGCCGTCGGCGGTTTGCGGAAATTGAGCGGCATGGAAGCCGGCCTGTACAGAAAGGCAAAATAAAAACAGAAATAAAAATAGAATCATTCTTTGCAACATGTTAACAACTCCCCAAAAATCAAAAAGTCTTTTGCATCGTTTGTTTTATTTCACCATCCCGATCACGCCCATCATTCTGCCGCTGTAGTTTCCATCTCTGCGGTATGAAAAATATTCGTCTGTTGCGCAATGCGTGCAGGTTGCATCCCGTTCAATATGTTCAAGAAGAACGCCCTGCTCTGTCAGTTGAAGGACAATCGCCTCAAGTAAATCCAGCTTAAAATGTCCCGGGCCGTCGGGGCTCAGGAACTGTTTGTCAAAGTATTGCGCGGTTTTTTCGTCGATCTGGTAACAAGATTTTTGCACGCCGGGGCCGATTCCTACCAGGATATTCTGCGGCGCGCAGCGAAACGTCTCGCGCATGGCGCGGATGGTTTTACCGACAATGTTTTGCGCCGTGCCGCGCCAGCCCGAATGGATAACCGCCGTCACTTTATTTTGAGGATCATAAACAAAAACAGGAAAACAATCTGCCGTTTGAACGGTAAGAAACAGGTTGGGCGTGTCGGTAATTAACGCGTCGCACTCCGCAACCACGCCGGCTTTTTTAACAATTTGAATATTGGCGGAATGCACCTGTTGAGGGAAAACCAGTCTATCTTCTTTGATGTTTAGCGCTTCAAAAAAAAGCCTTCGGTTCGCCTTTACGCGTTCGGGATCATCCGCTGTGGAAAGCCCTAAGTTCAGATAATGAAAAGGCGGATCGCTCACGCCGCCTTTGCGCGTGGAGAAAGCGTGGATCAACGACGGATACTGGTTTAATAAAGCGAATTTTTTAAGCACGGGTTGAATCTGCAAGTTTCACTCTTCCTCTGTAATTAATTTAAAGGCAGCAGCTGGCCGTAAACGTACTTCAAAATTCTTACCGCGTTGTTGTAGCGTTTTTCGCCGACATGAAAGCGTCGCAAAATGCCTTCAAAATCCGGAGCGCCTGTCAGCATATTCAAAAAGTTGTCTCTTGCCGGGCGATCTTCCGAAACGGCAATGGCATTAAGCACAAAACTGAAATTGTCGTATCCTAAAAACTCGAACTCTTCCGGCGTACGGTGAAACGAGGTGCGGAACTTATTGATAAAGTTGCGGTAATCCCAGCTTTCGTCATTTAAAAAGCGGTCGCTGATAAATAAAAGGCCGTTGACGTAAGTCTTGTTTTTGTTGAGCGCCTCGGTATCGTACCAGGCGCCATTGCCAATGATTTGAGCCTGAATATTCCAGTAGGCGTATTGAGAGGCAATTTTAGAAATATCTTCCTGATAAATGGGCAAAAGAACGCCGTCGATGCTTTGAACCGGAATATCGGCCGAGTCGATTTTAACGCGGTTCATCGAATGTAACAGTTTTTCTCTTTTTTCTTTAGAATAGATTCGATACAGCGAATCGATTTGCGAAAATTGAATGGTGGAATCGGCCTGCATGATGGAGTCTTGAAAGGCGAGTTTTAGGCCCACGCGTTTGATCGCCTTAAAATGATCGGTCAAATCGGATTCATTGGGATAGTACCAGCGTTGAATGGGAATTTCGATAAAGTTGTCTTTTAAATATTGCGTAAACGTATTGGTAAAATCGACAAAATAATCGTCAATGGGCGAGAGGGTCACAATGCGTCGCATTCTTAAAGAATCCACCACAAAACGCGCCAGTTTACTGGCCATGATATCCACCGGAACGGCCAGTTGCACCACGTTATTAGAGATGCGCCGTAAATATTTTCCGGATGCGGTGGGCGAGATCAGCGTAATATTTTCATAGTCCGCCACCACGGCGCAGGCCGCCGTAACATCATTTTCCAGCGGACCAAAAACGGCTGCGATAGAGGGATCGTTGCTGATCTCCTTCATCTTTTGTAGGGCCAGTTCCAGTTTGCCCTGGTAATCAAAAGGGATAAGCTGAACATTTACCTGGTGAATATGGTTGAACTCAGCCATGGCCAGTTGAGCGCCGTCCAGGATGGCGCGTCCCACGTCCTGATTAAGCCCGCTTAAAGGTAATAAGGCGGCAATTCTGATTTTATTGGTTTGCTTACTTTTTAAGAAATCGTAGAGATTGTTGGCCATCTCGTCGAGGGCGGCAAAGCTACCCGGCAACGAACGATAGACTTCCAGCGTCTGAATGGCAGCCTGCGGATTCCGTTCTTCGTAAAAACGTTCGGCCTTGATATATTGAATGAATTTTTTCTGGTAATTGCCGCTCGCCTGCTGTTCCAGATAGGCCAAACTCTGGGCGTCCAGCAAATAGCGCAAGGCGTTTTTGGCCAGCTCAAAGGCTTTTTTACGCAGGCGTTTATCCGCAGATTTTTCGGATAGTTTAAGCCAGAGCTGCGCCGCCGTCTGAACGCGCCCCAGACGAAAGTAGTTATTGGCCAGTACAAATTGAACGTCATCCACATATTGGCTTTGTGGAAATTCCTTTAAAAACTTTTTACAAATTTCAATCGATCCTTCATAGTCTTTTAATTTATACAGCGTTTTGGCAAGCATTAAATAATTGGCGGTTAAAAGACGGCTTTTATATCCCAGACGTGAAATCACCAGAGCAAAGTTTTTGCGAGCTTTTTCATATTCGCCCGTTTTATAGTCCTGGATGCCCTGCTGAAAGATTTTCCATTCCTGTTGGCTGGCTTGTTGTGCAAAAACTGAAACCGAAAGCGCAATAAGTACAATAAAAACATTAATGATTCGTCGCATGTTACATTCCCCGTTAGATAACACTAATTTTCATAGAACCTACTAAAATTTAGTCACTTAAAGCAAAAGAAATTATAAACGAAAAGTAAGAAAATATAGTTTCAAAATCCATAACTTTTTAAAGGAGCCTGAATGTCCCCCAAAATTTCAAACATAGACCTTATAATCTATTGATATTTAAGTGAATACATTAGCTGAATGTATGAAAAACTCACCCCCTTAATCCCCCTCTCTTTTTGCAACTGGACCTGGCACACACTTGACACAGGGGGAATAATTTGTTAAATTTTCTACATGCAAATATATGGGAAAATTTTTAGCGAACCAATATTAAAACGTATTAATGCGATCATTGCCCGGCAGCCGCAGATATCTCGTAGGAAATTATCACGAGAGGTATGCGAACTGATGGACTGGAAATCTCCCAATGGGAAATTCCAGGAGATGAGCTGCCGTAAAGCCTTATTAGAGCTGGATCGGCGCGGTTTAATCAAATTACCAGAACGAAAAAAAAGCTATGCTTTTGAAAAAAAGAAAAAGCGTAAGCTTGATGTTCCAATCGCCTCCATTGAAGGCCATTTATCGGTTTTAGGCGAAATTGTAATCGAGCCGATCAAAAGCCGCTACAGCAAGGATTCGCGCGCATGGTTTCAGTTAATAGAGAATTTCCATTACCTTAAAAGCGCAAAACTTTGTGGCGCTCAGATTCGCTATATTGTAAAAAGCGAGAAGTATGGCTATATTGGCGCTTTAGGCTTTAGTTCAGCGACTTATAAATTACGAGCCAGGGATGCCTATATTGGCTGGAGCGAAAAGGCGCGAAGGGAGAATATCCAGTATGTGATCAGTAATGATCGTTTTTTGATCGTACCTACGGTTAAGGTCAAGAATCTGGCTTCATTTCTGTTGAGTAAAGCCTTGCAGCGTATTGGAACCGATTGGGAGAGTCGTTATGGTTATCGCCCGGTTTTGGTGGAAAGTTATGTGGATTCTAGTGTTTTCAAAGGCATCGGTTACCTGGCTTCCAACTGGCTTTATGTAGGAAATACCAGCGGTCGTCGTGACGGTATCGCCAAAAAGGTATTTCTTTATCCATTGCAAAGGAACTGGCGAAAGATTTTGTGTCAGGAGAGTGCGGACGGTTTAGGCCAAGGACGATTAATCAAAGACTCATCGAATTGGGCGGAGCGGGAATTTGGCAGCATTCGCTTATATGACAATCGTCTCAAACAGCGTTTGTACGCCATAGCGGATGACTTTTACAACAAGCCGCAGGCCAACATACCGGAGGCCTGTGGTGGTAAGGCGCGCACGATGGGCGCCTATCGATTTTTTCAAAACGAGAAGGTAACCATGGATATTATTTTAGATGCACATACCGAGGCGACGATAGATCGCATAAAAGAACACAAGGTGGTTTTAGCGCCTCAGGACACGACCATTTTAGACTACAGCACGCATCCCATGACCAAAGACTTGGGGCCGACAAGCCATTTAGATCACCAGAGCATTGGCTTGATTTTACATGATACATTGGCCTTTAGTGAGGATGGCACGCCGTTAGGCGTATTGGATGCCCAGGTATGGGCTCGTGATCCGAAGGATCGAGGCAAGACGCGTCGTCGTAAGGAATTACCCATTGAGCAAAAAGAGAGTATGAAATGGTTACGTAGTTATCGCCGGGTCAACGAGATCGCTAAGTTATGTCCGGAGACGCTTATCGTAAGCGTGGGCGATCGAGAGGCGGATATCTACGAATTATTTCATGAGGCTCAAAGGAAAGATAGCAAGGCAGGACTTTTGGTACGCGTGGGCAAGCGCCGCAATCGCAAAGTGGCCGGAATTGATCTGTGGGATTACATGTCCAGTCAAGAAGAGCGCGGTCAATTTCAAATTCATGTTCCTCGTAGGGGCAATATCAGGGCTCGTGAGGCCAAGATGTCCTTGCGTTATTCGTCGATAGACTTAGAACCGCCGAAACGATTTTCGTCCTCTAAGCCCATTAAGGTGTGGGCTGTTTATATCCGAGAGGTCGATCCGCCAGCTGATATTAAGAGTCCAATAGAGTGGATGTTATTGACCACGGTGTCGGTAGAGAATTTTACTGATGCCTATCAACGAGTGCAGTGGTACACTCGTCGTTGGGGTATCGAGATATATCATCGAACGCTCAAGAGCGGCTGCCGCATAAAAGATCGTCAATTAGGCAGTGCGGATCGTTTAGAGACGGCCTTAGCCGTGGATATGGTTGTAGCCTGGCGCATTTATCATATGACCATGTTAGGTCGTGAAATACCGGATTCGCCGGCGAGCGTATTTTTCAAAGAAGAGGAATGGAAAGCGTTGTATTGCTATGTGCATAAGACGCCCATAGCGCCGGAGGAGCCGATGAGTTTACGAGAAGCCATCCGTATGGTAGGTCAGATCGGAGGCCATTTAGGCAGAAAGAGTGATGGCGAGCCTGGCACAGTAACGCTCTGGCGAGGAATACAGCGATTGGATACGGCAACCGAGATGTATATTATTTTTACTTCAAGCCGAGACGGCCCATAACCCACGGTGCTATGTGTGGGTAAAGGTCAGCTTTTTGCAAAGAGAGGGGGATAAGAGCATACCTAACGTGTTAGTAAGTATGAAATTAGGGGGTGAGTTGTAAAAATGATTTTAGAAAAAATATTGTTATCTTAAAAAATTTGGGGGCCATTCAGCTTTTTAAAGGGGCGGTGCGCCGACGGGTTTTGCGCAGCCTGTAACCATAAAGATTAAGTTCTTAAACGATTTAACCGATAATGAAAATTACCTGAAGCAAGAAGACAGGAGCTTTATCCGCTACATGATTAAAAAGATTAAGGTTGATAAGTTAAAACCCGGCGTATTTATTGCAGATTTTAATTGCAGCTGGCTCGCCCACCCTTTCCTTGTCGGCAAAAAACGAATTCGCTCCTACAAAGACATCGAAAAGATAAAACGCAGCGGCATTTCGGAAGTTTACATCGACACCACCAAAGGAATCGATATTGTCGAATCCTTTTCCAGAGAAGAACTTTTACGCTATTTTGAAGACGCCGCCCTTCCCGATATTTCCGGCTATGATTTAAATTTAGACGTTCGTGTCCCTTTAAAAAAAGAATTGAAGCGCGCGCACGAAATCCAGAGCAAAGCCTTCAGCGTCATTAAAAGCGCCTATCAGGATGCGCGTTATGGAAGCGGCATCAAGTTTGATGAAATCAACGAAATGGTCAAAGAAATCGTTGAATCCATAACTCGTAATCATGACGCCTTGCTGCTGCTCTCAAGTCTTAAGGAAAAAGACGAATATACCTTTGAACACTCCATGAATGTCTCTGTTTTAACGGCGGGGCTGTGCAAAGCCTTAAAGATGTCCAAAGAAGAGGTAATCGAGTTTACGCTGGGCTCCATGTTGCACGATATTGGTAAGAGTAAAATCCCATCGGAACTTCTCAATAAAAAAATGCCGTTATCGCCAAAAGAATTTGAGCTGATGAAAAAACATGTTGATTTTGGAATTGAGCTGGTAAAAGGACATTCCGGCATTACAGATAATATTATGGCCTACATTGCCGAACACCATGAACGCGAAAATGGCACAGGCTATCCGCGCAAGCTAAAGAGTAATGAGATATCCAGAGCAGGGAAAATAGGCGCCATAGTCGATGTGTACGACGCATTAACCACCGATCGCGTATATCATCATGCCCTGCATGCATCCGAGGCGATTAAGGATATGTACATTCAACGGGCGCTGCATTTTGATGAAGAATTGCTCGAACAGTTCATCTTGTTTATGGGCATCTATCCGCCGGGCAGTCTGGTTAAATTAAGCAGCGGATTTTTAGCAATCGTTATCGAAACGGCGCACGATAATTTACTGCGCCCTATAGTGCGTTTAATTTACGATTTAAACAAAGGCCTGCCGATTGCGCCCCGCAATCTTGATCTTTCTAAAGGCGTGGGTGAATTGCACACCATTGTGGGAATAGCCGAACCTTCTCTTTACAAAATCGATCTTAATGAGTATATGCTTCAAATGATTAACGCTTAGCGCCCTGCCCTGGCGGGATTTGAAAGTTTATATGCCGCTGGAGTGGTTGATTGGTTGAATGGTTAATCGGTTGAATGGGAGCCGGCCTGTCATGACGCAGCGAAGAGATTGCCCTCCAATGTAAAACAAAGATCACTCTCCCAGACTTTTATTCTGGGCAAAGAGGATCGAGGGGTGAGAGCAATTATGGGTAACAAAAGATTATTGTCGTAATCTGCGAGAAAATTACTTTGCGCGCGTCGCGGTTGATTTTGCTTGCGGCTGCGCTGCCCTGGTTCATTGCGCCCACATTTTGTCTGTACGTTAAATCTTTTCCCAGGGGCCGGGCAGAAAGCTGCGGCGAAACGTCATTTGCGCCTGCTTTAAAAATGTAAGAGGAGGTAAATCTTTGTAGCGTTGAGAAAAATGAAAGATAAAAAGTTTGCCGACGTTTGCCTGGTTAGCCAACCGGGCCGCCTGCTGTACCGTTAAATGAAAATTTTTTTCGGCAAGAGGCAAATCTTCCGCCAGATACTGCGACTCGCAATACAATACATCGCAATTTTTTATCCACTGAATCAAACGTCCACCGTCATTTTGCGGAAAGATGAAATCGGTTAAATAGCACAAGGAATTGCCGCGTAAAATGGTCAGCAATTCCTTTCTTAAAAAACCGACATTATAGCGCCTACCGTTGATTTTTAGCTCTTTTTCATCGGCAACCGCATCATCTTTTAAGGTTTTAATCCAGGGGCCGGGAGGCAAACGTAGTTGTTCCAGTTGGGCCACATTGATTTTTTTTCTTGGCGTTTCTGTCACTTTAAAGCCGAGTACAGGTATTTTGTGGTCGAGCGTGGCGGCAAATACCTTAAACGCCGGCAGGCTCAAAATGGCGTCGGCAACTGGTTCTTTCTTTTGTAAGTACGCTTTCTTGAATTGATCTCTCGCCAACAGTAAAAAATGTTTCAGCGAACCTTCCCCTGCTTCGTGGATAAACCAGCGGGCTCCGGCATCGGAAAGTAAATTCCACGTAAAACTATTTAAGCGGTTAAAGATTTTTTCCAGCGTTCCCGGCGGTCCCCAGATGTGAACCGGCTTTTCCGGACGATTGTAATTCAGACGGATGAAGCGGTCTAAATCGGCCACGTGATCCAGATGAAAATGCGAAAAAAACAAATGATCAATGCGCATTATCTCCGTTTGCGGCAGATTAGAGATCGTGTTCTCTCCGCAATCGAAAAGTAAACGATAGATGCTCTGGCCTTCGTCAATTTTGACAAAAAGCGCATTGTCCTGGTAAGGTTGGCCTAAAAGCCAGTGATAAATCGTCATGGCAAAGCATCCTGTTTTATTCTGGTTCAAAATCGAAAAGGCCGCTTTTTAACCCTGTTTGGCCGGCGCCGTAAAAAAGCGACCTCCGGTAAGCCAAGTGTGTTGGGGAGGTCGCATTAACCATTGCTGTTTTGGCTGCAAAATTTAGCCTGAATCAGGCCTCGATTTTTGAGCCCAGTACCTGCAAAAACTGTTTCATCCACTCCGGATGGGCTGGCCAGGCGGGCGCCGAAACCAGATTGCCGTCGGTGTGCGCGTTAGAAAAAGTTTCATTGTTAGCGATCCAGGTTCCGCCGGCCAATTCCACCTCTGTTTTAACCGCCGGATACGACGAGCACTGTTTTCCTTTTAACACGCCCGCGGCCGCTAAAATTTGCGGTCCATGACAAATGGCGGCAATGGGCTTGTTGTTTTGCGCAAAGTGCTTTACGATCTCCAGTACGCGGTCGGTCAGGCGTAAATATTCCGGAGCCCTTCCGCCCGGAATGACCAGAGCGTCATAATCCGCTTCATTGACAGAATCAAAATCCGCATTGAGCATAAAATTGTGCCCCGGTTTTTCGGTATAGGTCTGGTCGCCTTCAAAATCGTGAATGGCTGTTTTAACGGTTTGTCCCTTCTTTTTACCAGGGCACACGGCGTGCACTTCATGGCCCACCATGGTCAGTATTTGAAAAGGAACCATGGTTTCGTAATCTTCCGCAAAATCGCCCACTAACATTAAAATTTTCTTTTTAGACATGATAAAGGTCCTCCCTTTTTGGTTAAACATGAAAATGGCTTAAAAAAGTAAAATCTTTTCGAGCAGAAGTTTTGTAAAAAACCTGGTCAATCTTCCGGGAATTATTGCTCTTTTCGAAGCGTTTAATTTTTCTGCAAACTGATCTGTTCAACCGGTAAGAAAACAACAAAACCACTTACTGCTTTCTGATGTCCGATTTAGGTGAAACAAATATACAGAGAAAAATGTTCAATGGAAATATTTAATAGGCCATGTGCGGCAAAAAACGCTGCAGAATAATGGACATGGCGTTGCGATAATTTTTATCATTCCATTTAACTTAAAAATAACGGTAAGATAGGAGGCAGTTTTATTTGATAATGAGCGGACGTTGCCATAAATTTGGGTGGTGTAAGGAGGATTATTTTGGCAGAACAATTTCATAAAATATATATCTCTGCATCGGATTTTATTAAGGCCTGGGAAAAGGAAGTTTACGAACTTACCAACCTGGATTATTTTATTTACTTGTTGATGAACTCCCTTGCCGGGCAAATTGAAACTTCGTTTTTTCCTGCGTTGTACAACGCTGATGAGGAATTCGTTTTAAACAGCGACGAAATTACCAATCTGGCTTTTCATCTGGGCGACAGTGTGCAGCTCTTTTTCGATAAAAACTGTTTTGGCGGCTGCCCATTGGATTGTCCGAATCAACTGCAACAAAAAATTTCACAAGAAGACCTGGTTAAAGCGGGCAAAGTCCCCGAAAGCGCCGAATTTGGAATTTACTCCTGTACCATCAAGGAACATTGTCTTAAATATGATTTATTGAACTATGTGGTTATCGATGCGGTGCTGGATTTTTACCGCTACGATCTAAAAACTTCGGCTACTGATGGACATCCGGTTTTACAAAAGCTGATTCAGTTCATTAACGAAAAAATTGTTGACCTGATTAAAAAAGAAGGCGATCCGTTGTTAAAAACGCCAGACGAAAACGCCTCGGACCTTTTCGATCGTTTAATTGAATTTGACGATAACTCGTGGACGGAACTCGATTTTTCTTCTCTGGACGATCCAGACGACTTTGAAATGGATGAACCCTGGAAACGGGCAGAAAACGATCTGGTAACCGTACTTGAAGAATTCGAGACGTTAACCTCTACTTCTGGCGACAACCATGTCATCAACTTGTTCAAAAAGTTTGTAATCAATTTTATCGGGCCTTTGAACATTAATGATCTGGTGTATGAAGATTTTGAAGAATTCTTTTTGATTGTCTTTCCGACGGAATTTGCCCCGGAAGAGCGTATTCAATTTGATGGCGAAATTGAGCGTTTTGAACGGTTCATTAAATTCGTTGACTACAATTACGAAAAAAACTTTTATGTGTACTGGAACGAACTGAAAACGGCCTCATTGCTGGAGCTCAGGCGGACTTTCAAACTCAGCCAGAATTTTCATCAGACGCATTCGTATGTTGAATATCAGCTTTCCCCGGAAAAGGAAGACCCTGCCATCCTCGATGGCTTTTTTGAAGTGGTTGATTACGAAGACGGTTTTTTCGTAGTGGAAGACATTCACCTTAAGGAACGGTATCAGGATGTAGATCTCTCCCTGTTAGACGGGCGCTTTATCGAAGCGGGCGATATTATTAACATGCAAATTATTCCGCAAAACAAAGGGCAGTGGCGAGCGGTGTGGGTGGAATGTGTTTTTGCCCCCCGATCCAAATATTACCTTGTTTAATATCTTTCATTTTGCTACATTCAACAGGAAGCCTTTGAAAAAAATCAGTAACATTGTAATTTCGGTCACTATGGGGTAAAGATCTGCGGGAGCCCCTGTTTTTTTCAAAGGTTTCAATATTAAATTGATCACTAAATAAAATTCTGGAATCAAAATGGCAAATGGTCAAATACGCGTTGTTACAACCAATCGCAAGGCGCGGCACGATTATCATATTATTGATACCCTGGAAGCGGGTATCGCTTTAAAAGGAAGCGAAGTTAAGTCCATTCGCGAAGGACGCGTCAACCTGCAGGATGCTTACGCCCGTTTTAAAAAAGGTGAATTATGGCTGGTGGGCATGCATATCTCTCCCTACAAACAGGCGGCCTTTGAACAGCCCGATCCGGTGAGAGACCGGAAATTACTGCTGCACAAACGCGAGTTGAAGCGTCTTTTCCGCCAGACGGAGGAAAAGGGCGTCACCATCGTTCCGCTCAAGATCTATTTTAAAAAGCACCTGGTAAAAATTGAACTGGGCATTGCCAAAGGAAAAAGACAATATGATAAACGGGCGGCCATTGCCGAAAGAGATCAAAAAAGAGAGATGGATCGCCTCAAGAAACTTAAATACTGAGAACTACTGCGCCTCCGCCGTAAACTAAAATGCGGCAGATAAGAATATTTCTTTCAAAAATTCTGGCTCTTTAGCGTGGCAAAATGGTTGAATGGTTGATTAGTTGAATGGTTGAATGGTTGAATCAAAATAAGCAGGCGTTGGCGCCCAGCACACCGTCGGAGAAAATTCTCACCCGCAAATCAACCCCCTCTACCAGATTTTTATTCTGAGAAAAGGGAATCGAGGGGGGTGAGGGCAATTCAAACTATTTCTTAAAACATTCTTTGCGCTCTTTGTGATTTCTCTGTGGTTGCTTAAAGCCCTGCCCACTCCATCGACCAGACATCTGCTTCAAAATTCATCGCCGCGCCTACACGCGATAAAAAAAACGGGAAGCGCGTTTGTACGCCTGCTTCCCGTTTCATTCGTTAAACATATTTACCTTACACTAACAGAACTTTTAAGGCTAAAACCATTTTTGGAATCTAAAAACGTATTACTCCATTACATCGCGATAGGCCTGCCGATGCCGGCTATCCATTTCTATTAACTGATTCAAATCCGCATTATGGCCTCTGAACAGATCCGCCAGTTCCTGATAATGCGAATTGAAAAAGTATTGTAAATAGAGATTGTTGGGTTGAACTTTATAAACCTTTTTAAGGCCCTCTAATACCTTTTTAGCGTAAGCGTAGGCCTCGCCCCGTTTTCCTTCATCTAACAAATAAAGCGCTTCAAAGAAATCGGGTTTTATTTCGCGCAGAGGACGGGTACGGGCATCGGTTATGGCAAATACCAGATTCATCCTATATGTCCAGCCGCGCGGGTAGCGCGAAAGTTGCCCGCGATTGGCGATATCCCGCGCTTTTTCATAAAGAGGATTTCCCTTTAAATAATCGTTGGTATCCAGCTCGCCGGCTAATATCATGTAAGCGTAAAAATCGAGGAAATGGGTTAAGGGATCGAATTGCCCCTTAAAATGACTAAAAGGCGTCCCCTGGTCGTAAGGGAACTCCCATGTTTTGTCGTAAAAATATTCTCCGGATTCACTGGTAATGACAAACTGCGCCAGGTACAATTTTTCGTGCGATTTTTGTTGAACGGATTGAATGATGATGCGAACGTTGCAATTCACATCGTATTCATAAACGTCTTCCACCCATTCGTAGGAGTTAATATATTGTTCAACCTTATCGGGGAAATCCGCCAGTTTGTTCACCTCGTCGGTGGGCAGATTGGTGGGATCGAGCGTGACATTGACTTTTAACACCTGACTGTGAACCGTCAATGCCAAAGCCAGGATTATACTCAGGGCGTACGTTAACCGTTTCATAGCTACTCCAGTTTTTCATTAAACTGTTTGAATATAACAATGAAAGCGAATAAAATCTACTAAAACAAAATAAAGCCGCAAGTGAAAAATGAATATCCTATTTCAGATGGATGCGCGGCACGCGTCCCGAAACCCAACAGGTCACCTCGTAAGGGATGGTCTCAAGTTTTTCAGAAATTTCGATGATTTTAATGTGCGCGTTTTCCTGTTTTCCAAAAAGCACCACCTCGTCGCCCACCTTAACGCCATTTAAACGCGGCCCCAGATCAACTAAAAACTGATCCATGCAAACGGTGCCCACCACCGGGTAACGCTTTCCGCGAATCAATACCTGTCCTCGATTGGTGAATTTTCGGTTGTAGCCGTCGGCATAACCAGCCGGCACCAGGCCAATATAGGTCGGCCGCGGCGTGTAGTAGCGCCGATTGTAACTCACCGGTTGATGGGCGTCCAATTTTTTTATCAGCGTTAGTTTAGACTTAAAAGCCATCACCTCTTTTAAGGGCCACTGCAGGTTAAAAGCAGGAGAAGGCGGATTGCCGTAAAGCATCACGCCCGGACGAACCATGTCAAAATAACTTTCTTTAAAGCGCATGATGGCCGCCGAATTGGCCAGATGAAACAGCGCATTCAATTCGGGGTATTTTTGTTGAATGACGCTTTTAATCCTGCTGAATTCTTTGATCTGCTGGAGCGTAAACGTTGTATCTTCTTCGTCGGCGCTGGAAAGATGAGAATAAACGCCCACCACTTGCCAGGCGGGCTCTTCAATAATTTTAAAAATCAAATCCTGTTGCCGGTCAAAAAGAAATCCCACGCGGCCCATGCCGGTATCTATTTTAATTTGCACGCGCGGCCGCAGGCCGTATTTGCGACACAGGGCGCGTAAGGGTTCCAGTTGTTCCACGTCTGTTAACGTAATGTCCAGCTTGTAATCCAGAAACTGCGGAAAGAAATGAGGCAGATGAGCGCCAAAAACAAGAATGGGCACGTCAATGCCGGCTTTGCGCAATTTGATGCCTTCTTCCGGAAAGGCAACGCCTAAATAGTTAACGCCGTTAGCCAGCAGGGTTCTGGCCGCTTCAATGCTGCCATGGCCGTAAGCCTCGGCTTTAACCACGCCCATCACAGTCGCCGGAGCCACCGCCTTTTGAATCAAAGTTAAATTGTGAATCAAGTTACGATGATCGATATAAGCTCTGGTTGGTCCCATTTTACCACTCGAATTTTTGTGCTATTTGCTCAATACGTTCACCTTTAAAAATGGTTTTTACTTTGGTGTCTTTAACCAGATATTCCGGAATGAGCGGACGCAAATTATAGTTGGAAGCCAGAGCCTGGCCGTAAGCGCCAGCCCCGCCAATGGCCAGGAAATCGCCCTGCTCTACGGCCTGCAACTTTCTGTCCTGAGCAAAAAAATCCCCGCTTTCACACACCGGACCGACAACATCCACTATTTCAGCGGGCGCATTACGCCTTTGCAGGGGAACGATCGGGTGGTACGCTCGGTACAAACTGGGGCGCAGCAGGTTGTTCATGCCGGCATCAACAATAACAAACTTTTTCAGGGGCGTTTGTTTTTTGTACAGCACTTTAGTAATCAAAAGGCCGGCGTCGCCCACAATGGCCCGTCCCAGTTCGGCCAGTAGTTTAATCTCCAGCCCTTTAAACCTGGCCACAAAAGCAGACAAAATTTGCGGCAAAGGCCAGCGCGTTGTTTCAAAAAAATCTTCCGTATAGTCGATTCCTATGCCGCCCCCCAGATCTAAAACCGTAACCGGCAGACCCTGATCTCGCAGAAAATCGACTTTTTCAATCAGATAATCGGCCGCTTTTAAAAACGGTTCTGCTTCCAGAATCTGGGAACCGATGTGAATATGTAAGCCGACCGGCTTTAACCAGGGATGTTTAGCGGCGGCCCGGTACAGGGGCAGCGCGTCTTCGAAAGTAATCCCGAATTTGTTAATATGTTTGCCAGTTGCAATGTAATCGTGCGTGGGCGCTTCGATATCCGGATTAATGCGAAAGGCGATGCCGGTGGGAATTTCCAGCTCTTCGGCGATTTTTTGCACGACCTTGAATTCTTCGATGGATTCGATATTGATGGAATGAATGCGGGATTCAATGGCCAGGCGAATCTCTTCTGCCGTTTTTCCCACTCCGGCAAAAACAATTTTGGAAGGCGCAAAACCGGCCTTTAAGGCAAATACCAGTTCTCCTCCGGAAACCACATCGGCGCCAAAACCCATGTTTTTAATCAGCTTTAAAAGGGCCGGATTGTAGTTGGCCTTTAAAGCAAAGCAGGGTAAAAAATCTAACCCTTTGCCGGCGTTGATTACCGCCTGGCAATTTTGCTCGATTCTGGATTGCGAGTAAAGATAAAAGGGCGTGGGATGATTCGCGGCAAATTCCTGTAAGTTCAGGTTTTCGGCATGGAGAATGTTTTCGCTAAAATAAAAATTCTTTTCCATTCAGAAAATCCCTTTAACGTTCAGCAGTTTGTTCTGTTAATTAATTAACTTAAGAAATACTTGAATTGTTAGCAAGTGGAGTATGCGGTCTATTTATCCAGCCCGTAGGTTTTTAATTTTTCTCTGAGAGTGGTTCTGGAAATCTGCAGAAAATCGGCGGCTTTCGATTTGTTGCCTTTGGTCCTGGCCAGCACACGCTCAATGTGAACACGTTCGATTTCTTTTAAAGAACAATTCCCCAATAAGTCCACATCATCCGGAATGTTTTTTGAATTGCTCAAATACTCGGGCAGGTTTTTTAAATGAATCTCATTGGTGGGATTGCTCAGCACGCTGAATTCAATGACTTCTCTCAGCTCCTGTACGTTGCCCGGCCAGTAGTAATCTTTTAAAAGATTAAGAGCCATTGGCGAAATTTTGGGCATGGGTTTGGCGTAAAGAAAGCTGAAGTGTTGCAAAAAGTAGCGCACCAACAAAGAAATATCTCGCCTTCTTTCGCGCAAAGGCGGCAGATAGATCTCAAAACTCTTTAAGTGAAAATAGAGCTCCGGATTAAAACTGCCGTTTTGAACAAAGGTTTCCAGATCAAAGCGCGTCTGGGCAATAATTCTTGTATCCACACGAATGGGCTTTTCTCCGCCGATGGGTTTAATGATGTGGCTGTCCAGATAAAGCAGTAATTTGTTTTGAACCTCGGCCGGCAGCCGTTCGATATTTTTCAGAACAAGCGTTCCTCCTGCTGCCTGCTCTATTAATCCCTTTTTGGCCGGATTCAAACGACCGTTATCCGAAATCACGCCAAAAATATCGGAAAGCAGTTCATTGGTCGTGGCAAATTCGCAATCTTTGACGATAAAAGGATTTTGTTGTTTTTCGTTTTCAGAATGAATAATGTACGACACCAGGTCTTTACCCGTTCCGGATTCGCCCCGGATCAGGCAGGGCGTAAACGAAGTTCTGCTGATTATCTCGACAAATTCGTTAACACGTTTAATGTTTTCGTCGTTTCCGATTAGGCGATCCGGCCTCCAGCGCACGGTAGAGGGCAGCTTAAAGTCCCGATACTGGCGCTTTTCCATGGCGGTTAAGGCGTCCTTAAATACTTCGGAGAGAGAGATTCTGGCGTTAGAAAAATCAAGCACCTGATAGATTTTATCGCCCATTTTTTTCTTTAACGTTGCAGGCAGAGGATGGTCCGTAATAAAGACGACCTGATAAAAGTACTGGTGATTGGCCTGCTCCAGTAACCAGCCCGGAACGGTTAGCCATTCTTCTTTTAAATCGATAATAAACAGATCGTAGTAGATCATTTGTATGGATTTGCGAATGGCTTCGATATGTTCGTATAAATCCAGCCGGTACTCGCCGTGCAAGGTCTTTTTTAAAAAAGGCTGGAATTCCACCAACCTGTCTGAAATAAAGGCTATTTTAATTTGCATTATTTTTTTACCGTTTATAGACTCGTGAGAATTAGTATCGGCAATAAACCCCATTATTTTAGGTAAAAAACAATATTCATCAATAAAATGAATGCTTGAACAGAGGAAGTTTTACGCCGCTGGAGTGTAAGAGTTAAAGAGTTAATTGGTCATCAGTCTGTCGGTCCGAATCCCGATTTGTCGGGTGAGGAATCCCATTTAACAAACGTCCATTTCATTCAAAAGCCCACCCCGGCGAAAAAGAGGCCAGTAAAGGAAATGCCGCCCACCGTTTGCGTGGGTGCAAAGGATTCCCTTGAACAAACCAAACACAGGTTACTTGTTTAAATATCAATAAAATCGAGCCGATGTTGTTTATTAAACTCAATGATCGAATCGCCAATATGTTCGGCTATATTTTGTTCCACCGATTGACGGGCCACGCCGATGGCGTTGGCGATGGCTTTAGCGTTGGAGCGGCCGTGCGCTTTAATTACCAGTTTTTTAAAACCAAGAATCGGCGCGCCGCCGTATTCCGAATAATCGGTTCTTTTTTTCAACTGCCGAACGCCGGAGCTGAGCAGCGCCAATCCCACCTTCCAGGTAAGCCGTTTACGGTAGGCATAGCGTCCGGCGTGTTTCAGGATTTCGCTGGCGCCTTCCAGAGTTTTAAGCACAATGTTGCCCACAAATCCTTCTGTAACAATAACGTCGGCCGTCCCTTTTAAAATGTCGGTGCCTTCAATATTGCCGATGAAGTTTAAATTGGGAGCTTCCTTCAGATAGCGGTAAGTTTTAACCAGCACCTCGCCGCCTTTGGTTTCTTCCGTGCCGTTGTTTAATAGCGCAACACGCGGCCGCGGGATTTCAAGCACATGAGAGACATAGTAACTGCCCATATAGGCAAAATGCACCAGTTGTTTGGCCGTGCAGTGCAGTGTGGCGCCCACATCAATCAACAACGAAATACCATGATTACCAGGGTGGAGTCGTGCGGTGGGCAAAACAGTTGCCAGAGCCGACCGTTCAATCCCTGGAATAACGGGCAGGAATTTTGCGGCAGACAAAATGGTAGCGCCAGTGGATCCGGCCGATACCAGCGCGTCACCCTGATTTTCCGCCAAAAGTTGCATGGCCAGGTTTATGCTGGCTTTGGATTTTTCTTTTATGGCTGCTTTGGGAGACTCTTCCATGGTGATAAACTGATCGGTGTGCACCACCTCAACATTCAAATCGCTTGATTCCTGTTCCAGCAGCGGATTGATCAGCTTTTCATCGCCAACCAGAATTATTTTTAAATTCCTGTCTTTTTTAAGCGCTTTAATAGCGCCCAGAACAATTTCTTTGGGGGCAAAATCGCCTCCCATGGCATCGACAATGATCTTTATTTCCATAATAACTCCATCTACTTTTTTCAATACCTTAAAATAACCATATATTTTAAATAACGCAAAGGCGTCGGCATTATTTCTCTACATGGCATTTTGCTGCGCTTTGAAAAAGGATTTTAACTTTTCTACCGAATAACTGTTTAAAACCTCGGAAGCCGTAAACCACGATTTTCGGGCAATGGCCAGGCCGTATTCGAAATCATTCAAACCGTCCAGGCTGTGAGCGTCCGGATTGACGGCCACTTTAATCCCCATCTTTGCCGCTTTGATACCCTGGCGCCAGTCCAGGTCCAGGCGGTAGGGATTGGCGTTTATCTCGATGACCTTGTTAAACCTGGCCGCCACCTCCAGCACCTTATCCATATTGACGGCATACGGCTCACGTCCGAGCAGCAGCCGGCCGGTCGGATGGCCAAGCATATTGACCAGCGGATGTCTTAACGCCCGACAGATTCGTTCGGTCATCGCCTCCTCTTCAAGATTAAAAGAGGAGTGCACCGAAGCAATCACAAAATCAAATGTTTCGAGGACGTCGTCGCTGTAATCAAGCGTGCCGTCGGGTAAAATATCGACTTCGATGCCTTTTAGAATGACAAAAGGATCAAGCATTTCATTTAAACGCTCAATTTCCTGATGTTGCATTTTAATCCGTTCCTCGGAAAGGCCGTTGGCGTAGTAGGCCGCCTTACTGTGGTCGCATATTCCAATATAATCAAAGCCCAGCTCCATTGCCCTGCGCGCCATTTCTTCAATGCTGCTGGCGCCATCGCTGTAGGTGGTGTGCACGTGAAACAGGCCTTTTAAATCCTTTTTTTCGATTAACTGCGGAAGAGCACCTTTTTCTGCGGCTTCGATTTCCCCGAAATCTTCTCGCAATTCCGGTGGAATAAAGGCTAAGCCCAGATGACGGTAAACATCGCTTTCGCTGGCGCAGGGGATGGATTGTTCTGCGTTTTCCGGAAAGAGACCGTACTCATTGAGCGTTAATTTCTGTACTCTGGCGCGGTGACGCAGAGCCGTGTTGTGGGCTGCGCTTCCCGTAAAATATTGCAGAGCAAAGGGAAACTGCCCCTCCTCAACCAGGCGCAAATCACAGGCCAGACCCGACTTTAAAACCACACTGGCTTTGGTGTGTCCCTGATTGGTAATGGCGTCCACTTCGGAATAGCTCACAAAGTGTTTGACCAGCGCTTCCCTGTCCTGCTGCCGGCAGGCGATCAACAGATCGATATCCTTGATGGTTTCTTTCCGCCGCCGCAGACTGCCGGCAATTTCGATCTTTTGGGCTGCGGGGTGCGCTTCCATGTAGCGTTTTATTTTGGCGGCTTCTTCGAGGGCTACCGGCAAATGAAAGCGCTCTGTGTATTTTTTTCTGAGTTCAATCCCTTTAAGTATTTTTTGCTGGGTTTTTAATCCAAAGCCGGGCAGGTCTCTAAGGCGGTTTTCATGGCAGGCGTATTCCAGCTCGCCTATGGTGGTGATTTCCAGTTTTTCATAAACGGTTTTCACTTTTTTAGGCCCCATGCCGGGAATCTTTAACATTTCGAGCAGGCCTTGCGGCACGGAGGCCTTCAATTCTTCATAATAGGGCAGGCGGCCGGTTTTTACCAGGGTTTCAATCTTCTGGGCCAGGGCGTCTCCCACTCCCTTTAGTTCTTTCAGCCGGCCTTCCTCCACCAGACGCGTTAAATCTTCTTGCAAAACTTCGATGCGCCGCGCGGCATTGTAATAGGCGCGCGCTTTAAACGGATTTTCGCCTTTAATTTCAAGAAGACGACCAATTTCTTCCAGAATTTTTACGATCTCTTTTTTATCCATGCTACTCTCTTCTTCTTTTTGCAATGCTTTACAAGATAGCCATGGCTTCATTGAAATTCAATACACTAAACAGCAAACCGCCGATATTTATTTCTTGACTTTTTCAATAATTCGTGGCATTTTTCTTTTATGAAAAATAATTGGCTGATCTTCACGGATTTAGATGGAACGTTGCTGGATTTTGATACATACGATTTCAGCGACGCTGTTCCTGCGCTTCGCTTGCTAAAAAACAAAGGGATACCCGTTATTCCCTGTACCAGCAAAACCTTTTCTGAAGTATTAGATTTAAGAAAAAGACTGGGAATCAACGATCCCTTTATCGTGGAAAACGGCAGCGCCATTTTCTTTGAACGGAATTATTTTAAGAAGGTACACGGCGGCGGCGAAATCGAAGGTTTTCCGGTGATCGTGCTCGGCAAAGCGCGCAATGAAATCCTTGCTTTTTTTAAAGCTTTACAAGCGCGCTTTTCTTTGAACATAAAAGGCTTTTCGGAAATGACCATTTCCGAAATTCAAAAACACACCGGCTTAAAAAAAGCGGAAGCCGAGCTTGCCCAAAATCGGATGTTCAGCGAGCCGATGGTTAGTTTTGAAAAAAACGATTTATCCGAAATGGACGGATTGCTTGATTTTATTCAAGAAAATGGCTTCCGCCTGCTGAAAGGGAATCGGTTCTATCATTTAATAGGCCGCTGCGATAAAGGGTTGGCCACCCAAAAGCTGGTTCAATTATTTGAGGACGAATACGGAAAAACATTCAAAACCATGGGTTTGGGAGACAGCAAAAACGACCTGGAGATGCTGGCCGCAGTACACCAGCCCATTATCATTCGCAAAAAAGATGGCAGTTTTGTACATTTAAACGCCATTGACAATGTGTACATTACAAACGAAGCGGGCCCGGCAGGTTGGGCAGAAGCAATTTATAAGTTTGTTGGAAAATAAAGTAAAGAGGTTAGCATGGCCGATTTTTTTCAAAACGGAGTAATTACAACTTTACATAAACTAACCGATTATCCGGCAGAACAACTGGAAGAAGAAATTTTACAATATGCCCGTCGAAGGCCCATCGCCCTTATTTTACCTTCGTTATACAGTGAAATTCAGGGGCAGGCCCTGCCGCGCATCATCGAAGAGTTAAAACATGTGCCCTATTTATCCGAAATTGTGGTCGGACTGGACCGGGCCACAAAAGAGGAGTTTGAAAAAGCCAAAGAGTTCTTTGCACAGTTACCCCAGAATGTTAAAGTGATCTGGCAAAGAAGTCCGCGCATTCAGGATTTGTACGATTTGCTGGATAAAAATAACCTGTACATCGGTACCGAAGGCAAGGGCCGCAACGTCTGGTTGTGCATGGGCTATCTTATTGCTTCCAATACGTCGCGCGTTTTCGCCATTCACGACTGCGATATTCTGACCTACAACCGTTCGCTTTTAGACCGTCTGGTGTATCCGGTGACCAATCCCACTCTAAATTTCAGATTTGCCAAAGGCTATTACAGCCGAGTTTCCGACAGGATGCACGGCCGTGTGTCGCGTCTTTTTATCACGCCTTTAATCCGTTCCTTAAAAAAGATCCTGGGAACCAACGACTATCTGGATTACATCGACTCTTTTCGCTATCCTCTTTCCGGAGAGATGGCCATGATTCGAGACGTGGCCGTTCGCCTGCGCCTGCCCACCGACTGGGGGCTGGAAATCGGAACGTTAAATGAAATTTACCGCAATTACGCCAAAAATCAGATCTGTCAGGTGGATATTATCGATCGTTATGACCACAAACATCAGACGCTGTCGGAAGATAACCCCAACGCCGGACTGGCTAAAATGTCCATCGATATTGCCAAATCGTTTTATCGGATGCTGGCCAGTATGGGTGTAGTCTTTTCCGATCAATTCTTCCGAACCATTAAGGCCACCTATTTACGTACCGCCCTGGATTTTCTGGATAAATACTATGTGGACGCCATGCTCAACGGATTAAAATATGACCGCCATTCGGAAGAAAAGACGATTGAGGTCTTTCTGAAGAGCATCATCATCGCCGGCGATCAGTTTTTGGCCAATCCCATGGAACTGCCCATGATTCCGGGATGGACGCGCATCGAATCGGCCCTGCCGGATTTTATGCCCACGCTTAAACAGGTGGTTGACGAAGAGAATAAATAATTGAATGCTTAATTAATGGGCAACACTGTCAATTCGACGAGCCCTTTCCGCGGGCGCTCCCCCGTCCTTTCCACAAGCCCGCCCTACTCCAACTCTCCTGTCCTTTCCACAAGCCCGTCCAACTCCTCTCCCCTTGTCCTTTCCACAAGCCCGTTCTACTCCCTCTCCCCTTTTGTCATTTCGACAAGCCCGCCCTACTCCAACTCCCCAGTCCTTTCCACAAGCCCGTTCTACTCCCTCTCCCCTTTTGTCATTTCGACGAGCCCGTCCTACGGGCGAGGAGAAATCTTCTCAAAACGTGCCCCTAAAAAAAGATTTCTCGTCTCTGCGCTCCGTTGAGAATGACCGGCCGGAGCCCAATCAACCAATCAACCAATTTTGCCATGGCGGGACAGATGCTACGAAGGAAGTATCCTAAGGCAGCATAGCCGCAACCAAAATCAACAGCAACGTGCGCAAATAATGTTTTAAATTAAATTACCCTTGCTCGCTCGATCCTCACTCCCAGACAAAAGATCAGGAATGAACGTACTTGTAAGGGCGAAGGATTTCCAACCCTACTTTATCCAGAGCGCTTTTTTTTATATGACTAAAGATTAATGCTTACCATCGCTGAATTGTTCTTGGAAATCCTTCGCCCCTACATAAACGGTGGCAGGAATTCACCACATTTGCAGAAACAGGTTTGAAATGACAGGCTAACTATTCAACCATTCAACTAATCAACTATTCAACCAATCCATGGACGGGGGATGAGTTTTTAAAACAGCACAAAAATTTTCTAATCCCGCCAGGACGGGACTAGATCTTTCAGAGGAAGTATCCAAAAAAAAAGCCCCGATCAAAAGACCAGGGCTTTGTAGTAATCATATTATTTTAAGTAGATCATTTTTAACATCTTTGAATAGCCGGAAGAGACAAAGCGGTAAAAATAGGTGCCGCTGGAAACAGGTTGATGATTGTCGTCAAGGGCATCCCATTCCACCTGATGCTCGCCCGGATTGAAGACCTCGTTATCGATCAGTCGTTTGATCAGATTACCGTTAATATCGTAAATGAGCACCGAAATACGCTGTTGTTCCGGCAGCTGGAATTTGATGGTCGTTTTGGGGTTAAACGGATTCGGATAATTTTGATAGACCATAAAATCGGTCGGTAACGGAACCGTAACGGTTTTTACCAGGTTGTTGAAAACTTCTACCTGCCCATTAAAAGCAACGCTTTCCAGCCTGTAAGAATAGGTTTCGCCCGGAACAACCTGATCGTCAACAAAGGAGTATTGATGCCGAACGCTTGAATTGCCGGCGCCGGGGATTAATTGATCATTTATCTTAGTCCAGTTATCGTTTTCTGCCGTTCGGCGGTAGAGATTAAAACCGCTATTATTAACTTCCGACTCGGTAGCCCATTCGATGCTTACCTGTTCAAACGAAGCCGTTACATTAAAGGTAGAAAGCGTGACGGGCAGCGAGTTATCCTGACCTCCGGCGGCATCATCGCCAAAGGTAAAAAAACTTCCGCTGCTGGTAATAACATCCGATTGAATCGTCCCGCTGCTTGCGGTGCCAGACCCATCGCCTCCGGCGCTTATCCACTGCGTGCCGTTGTACTGGGCCACATCCAGCGCTGTTAAGTTTGAAATACCGTCAGAGGAATTCCAGCTAAGGGTGATTTGCAAATTGGAAGGCGTTCCACCTGCGCCGTCAATGCTCCAGTAGCGGACGGAGGAAATGGCGCTGAGCGTGGCGGCATCAATAGCGCTGCTAACGGCAGTGTGAGGATCCGCATTAAATTGTTCCACGGTTACGGTGTACGTGCTGGTGGCTACATCTGTAAAGGTAACGGTTACAGGTAAGTACTGACCGTCTTTAGCGGTTGGAAAAGTGAAATTAGCCGAGGTTCCAACGGCAAACGACTTTGCCGCCTTTCCTTCGATATAGCTCGATGAACTGGCTCCCGAAAAACTTCCGGAAGTAGTCAGTGAGAGCAGATTGCCATTGGTATTGAATACGCCGCTGGAAAAAGTCATTACGCCGTAAACTGTGGCGTTATTGCTAAGCACAACGCCGTTGGAATTGTTAATGGTTAAGTTGTAAAAATCAACGGCCGCCGTGCCGGCGATGGTTTGCTGACTGGAGCCCTGGAAGACCACGCTTCCGCTGGCAGTGCTAAAGGTACCGCCGTTCACCGTCAGGCTGCCGGTTAAAGTCAGGACTTGCGGCGTAAAGGTTCCTGAAGTTAAGGTTAAAGCGCCGCTTACCTGCATATCGGCAGATGCGCTGACGCCGGAGCTGTTGTCAATGGTTAAATTATTTACGCTGGTCAGGCCGGCCGGAATGGTTTCAGCGGCTGAGCCATTAAAGACCAGAGTTCCGTCGGCCGTGTAGCTATCAAAGCCATCAATGCTGGTTCCGCCCGTTCTGAGCGTTGCGCCACTGGCCACGGTAAAGGCGTTGATATTGGTTGCCGTAATACTCAGCGTGCCGCCGGCCAGGTCAGCGATTCCCCCCTGAACAATTAAATCGCTATTATTACCTAACTGCAGTGTAAAAGCGTTTAAATTGAAGGTGCCGGCCAATACGGTAAGATCGCCGCCATCCTGTAAAACAACGCTACCCGTTCCGTTTACGGTTGCGGTCGCGCCGGATTTATTGATTTGAATATTGCCATAGCTTACGCCGGCAGGGATGTCTTCGCTGATGGCGCCGTTAAACAAAATGGTGCTGGTAGGATCTAAAGAATAAGTTGAAAAGCCACTGATGGATGTGCCGCCAGTGGTCAACTGGCTGCTGGCCGCCAGAGTCAGTGTGTTAGACCCGACCTTTGTGATGCCAAAACCGTTTAAATTCAGGGTGCCGCTGGCAACATTAATGGCAGCGCCGCTTTGCAGGGTAATAGCGCCGGCAAGCGTGGTGGTGTTGCCGCTGCCCGGATTAACGGTTAATGTGCCTGCGATGACAATATCGGACAACGTGGCGCCTGAGGAGGTAATAGTCAGGTTATGAAGAGTGGCCTGACCAGAAGAGGTAACCTGACTGGTTGCGCCGGTTACGATCAGCGTATTGGCGTTTACAATCCCAAAAGAACCGGAGCCGCCCACCACATTCCCGGCCACGCTCAAAGAGAGCGACGAAGCGGAATAATCCACGGAGCCCTGAGTCAATGTTAAATCTCCAGCCAAACTGCTCAAGTTGGAAGCGCCAAGACTGAGCGCCGGAGAAGTTGCGGAGGAGTTATTGATTTGAACATGAGTCGGCGCTTTGCTGGTAGTCCATTCAGCGCCCACCGTTTGCTGGCTGGCTCCGTTGTAAAGCAAGGTGGTCGTGCCCGTACCCCAGGCAAAGGCGCCGCCGCTTTCAACAATGGTGCCGTCGGTTAAGGTAACTTTGGTATTGACCTGCACCGTGCCCGAAGCAATGCTTAAACTGGAACCCGATGTGGTAAGGGATAAATAGTTTGTCTGTAATGTGTTGCCCACTCCCGGATCGGCTGTAACCGTGATGCCAGAATTAATCTGAACTTCATTAGGGGCAAGTAAAGCATCGATAGGCCACTCGGCGGCAATGGTTTTGCTGGCGCTGCCAGTGTAAATGAGGGTTGCCCCGTTAAGGTTGACCGTCGTGGTTCCGTCCAGAATAACGCTGGAACTACTACCGCCCCGTGTAAACTGATTGGTTATGCTGATCTGAACATTTCCGGCAAAGGTCAAGCTGCGATTAAGACCCGGGGAGTGTTCCAAATTGTAAAAGCTGATATTGTCATTGCTGGAGATGACTTGCGACCCGGTTGCTGTGGTTGAGAAAATGAATAGCGACGTACCGGCATTAAAACTGCCCCCGGTTTTGTCAAATGTGTTGCCTGTTCCAACTCCGACTAACGTTATGGTAGCGCTGCCCGCGTTTAACGTGCCGCCGGAAAGATTCAGGAACGAGGCGGCAAAGCTGGTATTAAGATTGTAGGTGCCGGTACCGCTAAATGTTAAAACATTAAACTCCAGCGAACCACTGCCGCTAATGCTTTGCGTGGCGGAACCGGCAAAAGTCATGCTGGCCGCGCCGTTAACTCCATCGGTAAACGTTCCATCTTGTGTAAAATCGCCATTCAGTGTGATAGTATTAGCGTTGCCGTCGTAAGTTCCCCCGCTCTCAATGGTTAAGCTATTAATGGTGTAGGTGCCGTCGTTGGTTATGGTATAGCCGTTTTGAATCACAAAATCATCCGCGCTGTTAATTGAACCAGGTTGAGTGCCGTTCCCGGCAGGATCCGTATTCCAGTTACTCAATGTGCCAAAATTGCCTGACGCAACGGAATAGTAAATGGTTGCCTGCAGGGAGGTTGAGAAAATCGTGAGTGCGAAGATGATTAAAAAAACATGGTATCTGATGCTCATCATGAAACCTCATCTTTTTTATTGTTTTACATTTTTTAAAATTTTCGGCAAATTAAGCTGGAAGTTTAGCGAAAGTGACCTGAATCTTTTGTTTTTCATAAAATTTGCTCAGAATTTATTAAACATGAAAGTACAGGCCCATTCTGGTGCGCTTAATTCGGAGAATGGGCCCTTTTACAGAACCACGTTTTTTATTCTATGGATAATAATTCAACATCAAAAACGAGCATGGCTTTGGGCGGAATAACCGGCGGATAGCCCCTTTCTCCGTAAGCCAGCTGATAGGGAATGAACAGACGTCGTTTGCCGCCCACATGCATGGTGCTTAAGCCTTCGTCCCAGCCGGGGATGACCTGTCCCTGCCCCAACGCAAAGCGAAACGGTTTATTGCGATCCAGCGAACTATCGAACTTTTTACCATTCATCAGCCAGCCGGTGTAATGAACCACAACTGTTTGTCCGGGCTGAGGTACGGGGCCATCGCCTTTGACCAGATCAAGATATTTAAGACCGGAATTGGTTGTAACGACATTTGACGGTATGGCAATGGGCGCGCCCTCTTTAATGGCCTGGCCCTGTTTATCTTTTGAGCAAAAGGTAAGGCTCAAAAGAGCGGTCAATAAAAATATTTTAAGAACTTTCATCTATCCTCCTTAAATTTAGCATTGATTCTTTACCCAAATTTAAACAAATTGTACAAAGTTAGGAGAAGTAAAAATAAAATACAAATAAAACAAACGTAAAGAGAGGTAATAATGATCAGTTTTGAAGGCAAAAACGTCATTGTAACCGGGGGAAGCCGGGGCATTGGCGCAGCCATTGTTCGCATGTTCAGTAAATTAGGGGCGGGCGTTGCCTACAACTATCACAAAAATTTGCACGCCGCCGAACGCCTGCAAACCGAGTTGCAAAAATACGGAACCGATGTGTATTTTGCCGACTGTGACGTACGCGATTTTAGAGAGGTACGGAGCTTTGTGCGGAATGCGATCGAAAAGCTGGGAACCATCCACATTCTGGTAAACAACGCCGGCATCTGGGAGTATGGTCCCATCGATAAAATGAGCGTTGACCAGTGGCGCAAAACCATGCAAACCAACCTGGACGGTACTTTCTATTTTACCAGAGAGGTTGTAGCCCACATGCTCGAGCAATCCATCGCAGGACATATTATTAATATTGCCTCCACCGCGGGGCAACGGGGCGAACCTTATTATTCCCATTATGCCGCGACCAAAGGCGCGCTGATCAGTTTTACCAAATCGCTGGCAGCCGAGCTGGGGCCCAGAGGCATCCATGTAAACTGCGTTGCGCCGGGCTGGGTAAAAACAGATATGACCGAAAAAGCCATGGCTCAACAGGAGAAGGAAATCGTTAAAGGAATTCCGCTGGGATTTGTGGGCGAGGCAGATGATATTGCCGGCCCGGTAATCTTTTTGGCTTCCAACCTTGCCCGCTACATTAATGGCGAAATTTTAAATGTCAATGGAGGAAATGTTTTATGTGGATAAGGAGGTATGAACAATGACACGGGAAGAGGCGCTATCCATTTTAAAGGAATATACCAAAAGTGAGAGTTTGCTCAAACACGCTTTTGCTGTTGAAGCGGCCATGCGCGCCTACGCCAGAAAATTCGGCGAAGATGAAGAGCTGTGGGGCGTGGTGGGATTGCTGCATGATTTTGACTATGAAAAATTCCCCGATGAACACCCCATGAAAGGAAACGAAATTTTAAAAGACAAAGGCGTTCCAGAAGAGATTCGCACAGCCATTCTGGGGCACGCCAGCTACACCGGCGTGCCGCGCGAAACACTGATGGCCCGCGCTCTTTTTGCCGTGGATGAGCTCTGCGGCTTTTTAGTGGCCGTAACGCTTGTGCGTCCCAATAAGTCCATTGGCGAGGTGAAGGTAAAATCCGTTAAAAAGAAATTAAAAGATAAAAGCTTTGCCGCAAAAGTAAATCGTGATGAAATAAAACAGGGCTTCGAAGAACTGGGCGTGCCGTTCGAAGAACATGTGGAATTTACGCTCAAAGCCCTGAGCGCCATTGCCCCGGAACTGGGTTTGAATCCTTAAAAGTCGTTATGATTAAAAAACGTTTTGCGGATTTTTCAACCCGCAAAACGTGCATTCAGACGAAGGCAAATTATTGGCCGGGCACATTCCAGCCGGCATCGAGTAAAACAGCGGCGATGTGCTTTTTAATCATTGTATCTTTTTCGTAAGGATAGTGTAATTGCAGATAGCCCAGGTCAAAACGACTGTTAATCTTGTTCAGCGTGACCAGCGCCAGGCGGCGAATGTGCGCGTTTTCTGATTTAAGAAAAATGTCCATCACGGCATAACGCGCGCCGTAAATATCAAGGCTGTCTGCATATTGAATAATCCTTTGCATGGCCGAAACTTGCAGACCGGTATTGGGCGTATTCAGAGCAATGACCAGTTGTTTGCCGAAAGAATCCCAATTTGGCCTGGCTCTGTCTCCGGCAAAGCCAAAAGCAAACATACTCAGTAAGAGTAAACCTGTTGTAAAAAATAGACGAATGTTACGTTGTGACATGATAAACCTCCTGAAGGTGATTTGAACGGTTAATATAAAATACGGAAGATCCACCCATTGGTTGCCTTAACGAAAAAAAATAAAGATTTGATTATTGTGGTCAGCGGATTGCCGCGCAGCGGGACTTCGTTAATGATGCAAATTTTGCAGGCTGCGGGAGTGCCGTTGCTGGTCGATAACGTTCGCCAGAGCGACGTCAATAATCCCAGAGGCTATTTTGAGTATCAGGCGGTCAAAAATCTTAAAAACGATAATCAATGGCTTAAATACGCAAAAGGAAAGGCCGTTAAGATAATTTCCCATTTGCTCTACCATCTCCCTGCGGAGTTCCAGTACAAAGTTATTTTCATGAATCGGAATCTGGATGAAATCATAGCTTCGCAAAACAGGATGCTCAAAAATGTGGGGAAGGTTTCCGAAATCGATGATGATACGCTAAAACGACACTATGCGGCTCATCTATTTGACATTGGCCGATGGCTGACCCATCAAAAAAATATGGAGGTGCGGCAAATCAACTTTCATCACCTGTTTGAAAAGCCGCAAACGGAACTTGCGATTCTTTCCGACTTTTTGAACATCGCTTTTAATACAAAGCAGATACAACAGGTTATCCAGCCGGAGCTTTACAGAACGAAAATAACGGGCCATTAATCAATAACGTATCGCGCCTCGTTCAGAAATACCGGCACGAAATCGCGTGTATTGAGCCGTTATCCCGGCCTAAAAACAATGCCAGATTAATTTAAGTTGCCCCGGCAACCTCCTTTTGTTATTTTATTAAAGTAGAATGGAATGATCATCTCAGGAGAATCCATGATGAGTTCAAATGATGTGTGGGGGCTTGTTCTCTCTTATGTTTACGCTTTTGGGCTACTCATTATTGTGGAACAGGTTGCCAAAAAATTAAACTGGCCGCAGTTTGTCAGCCGTAAAATTATCCATATTGGCGCGGGCATGTGGACGTGGGCCATTGTTTTGTTGTTTGACCACTGGTATTGGGGCGTTGTACCTTTTGCCACCTTTATCGTATTGAATTACATTTTTTATCGACAGCGAACCTTTAGCGCCATGGACGGCGAAAAAGAGAGCCCGGGCACGGTGTTTTTCGCCTTTTCCATTACCCTTCTTTTTTTGTTGGGCTGGCGTAATCAGCCAGATGATCAGCTCCATTTAATTTTGCCAGCCATCATGGCCATGACCTGGGGCGACGCCATGGCCAGCTTATTGGGCAAATATTTTGGCAAACATCGTTTTCAGCTCCGCGGTCTGGAAAGAAGCCTTGAAGGATCGGTGGCCATGTTTATTTTTAGTACGCTGGCCATCTGGGGGACGTTACTCTTTTTACAGTACTTTGAAATAAATTCGGCTTTTTCGCAGGTAAAGCCCCTATCTCTGCTCGGTAAAAGCCTGATCGTGTCCTTTATTTTAACCGGCGTTGAAGCCATTTCACCTTTTGGCACGGACAATTTATTTGTGCCTTTAATCGGCGCCAGCTTGTTGTTCTTTCTTTTGTAATTGTTGAAACTCGCGGCCTGTCCTAAAATACGCCAGGAGGCCCCTCAAATGATATTTCTTCTGGCACGATTTTTCCTCAACCCGCCGACCGTTTGCACACTGTTATGCTGCAGGGGAAAATTTGGTTGAATGGTTGCATGCTTCAATAAAAGCTTGAAATGCCTTACATTGACTGATACCATCGCCTGCCATCAATGGTTCAGGAGGGTGTCTCAAAAGCGACATCTAATGTATAATTATACAAAGATTGGAAAAAGCTTACAGTAGCCCTCACCCCCTGCCCCCCTGATTTATTATAGTCAAATATTTTAATAATAAAGTTATTAACAATATGTTAATAACTGTAGAGGGTGTGGATATGTGGATAACTCATTTTTTACACACCTAACTCCTTTCTTTTTAATATGTTAATTATTGTGGATAACTTTTTCGCCTATTTTTTGAGATATTTTACCTTGTTCTACCCTGATATTCGAGAGTCTGTATTTTAACAGCTCTTATCTTACTTAATCGGAACTAAGGTAAATATGACGGGAAGCCTTTTTTTGCTCTCTTACCGAAGGTCATACTATCTGTATGCCTTTATGGGGGGGCCGAAGGTCTTCCCGCCATATCTCAAATTGTTGCTTTTAGGCTGCTTTATTTGATTTTTTATAGCCTTCTATGTAGAAACTATCATCTCTTACTAATGCAAAAATAATGGCTAATATCTTTCTGGATAACGCCGTTAAAGCCTTGGCGCTGGCCATCCCTTTCTCCTTATGTACCTGATAAACTTCTTGTAAGATACCTCTACTTGCATTGATGGCTATATAAAAAAGAGCTTTTCTTAATAAACTCCGACCGCGTTTGCTTATGTGATGTTTACCTTTATGTTGGCCAGAACTGACTTCATACAGGTTTAATCCCGCTATCTTCTCTAACTCACGATAACTTTTATATCTGCGGATATCTCCTAACTCTCCTATTAAAATGGCTGCGATTATGGGTCCTATCCCTTTTATGGATAATATGTTCCTGCTGTATGGCACTTCTTTTAAATAATTCTCTATCTCATCCTTTAGTGACTTTTGATAAGATTCTAAACGATCTATCTGATCAAGATGTATCTTGATCTCCATTACAATGGACCGGGTTCCTTCTTTGATGCCTCCGCTCATCTTAGCAGCTTCATATAAAGCAAGGGCCTTTTCTTCACCTAATCGGTTTTTACTTACTGACTTTATTAGCTCTGTTAGCTTTGTTAAGCCTAAATCCAATATGAATTGAGGTAAAGTATAATGAGCCAAAAGATAACGTGAAGTCTTTGTAGTTAAATCTCTCATGACCTGAGAGAATTCCGGAAATATCTTAAATAACTGTCCCTCAATTCGATTATAACTCCTTCGTAGATCTTCAAGTATTTTCTCTCTTAAATGAACCAATTCGCGTAATTCCGCAAAAATTCCCTCTGGGATGATTACTGTTAAATATTTGTTTAATTCTATTATATCTGCTATGACCTTTGGGTCTTTTTTATCTGTCTTATTGGGACTATTGTCCGTTAATTCTTTCAGGCGCTTGGTATGCATCGGATTTATTTGTACAATCTCATAGCCCCTTCGATGTAGATAATGAATGAGCGCAAGCCCATAGCTGCCAGTGGATTCCAGGCCAAATAAACAATTCTTAAGACCGGTCTTTGCTCTGAAGCTTTCTACTTTTTTTAAAAAATATTCGAATCCTTTACCTGTGTTAAAAAACTTAAACACTTCTAACTCCTGACCATCTTTTGTACGTGCATAACCGTAATTAAATTTTTTGCCTATATCCACTGTAACTAATAAGGTTTCTTCGTTGAATTTTCTCTCTTTTTTGTTTATTTTCCCCATGACTATGCTCCTTTCTTTTTTTTTAAATCAGCTTACAATTTAAGGAGTATAGTCTTTTCTTTCATCCTTTTGTTGACAACTATAATATAGTAAGCTCTCCCGATTTCGGGCTGGACCTGGCACACACTTGACACAGGGGGAATAATTTGTTAAATTTTCTACATGCAAATATATGGGAAAATTTTTAGCGAACCAATACTTAAGAGTATTAATGCGATCATTGCCCGGCAGCCGCAGATATCTCGCAGGAAATTATCGCGAGAGGTATGCGAACTGATGGACTGGAAATCTCCCAATGGTAAACTGCAGGAGATGAGCTGCCGTAAAGCCTTGCTAGAGCTGGATCGACGAGGTTTAATAAAATTACCAGAAAGAAAAAAAAGCTATGCTTTTGAAAAAAAGAAAAAGCGTAAGCTTGATGTTCCAATCGCCTCCATTGAAGGCCATTTATCGGTTTTGGGCGAAATTGTAATCGAGCCGATCAAAAGCCGCTACAGCAAGGATTCGCGCGCATGGTTTCAGTTAATAGAGAATTTCCATTACCTTAAAAGCGCAAAACTTTGTGGCGCTCAGATTCGCTATATTGTAAAAAGCGAGAAGTATGGCTATATTGGCGCTTTAGGCTTTAGTTCAGCGACTTATAAGTTACGAGCCAGGGATGCCTATATTGGCTGGAGCGAAAAGGCGCGAAGGGAGAATATCCAGTATGTGATCAGTAATGATCGTTTTTTGATCGTACCTACGGTTAAGGTCAAGAATCTGGCTTCATTTCTGTTGAGTAAAGCCTTGCAGCGTATTGGAACCGATTGGGAGAGTCGTTATGGTTATCGCCCGGTTTTGGTAGAAAGTTATGTGGATTCTAGTGTTTTCAAAGGCATCGGTTACCTGGCTTCCAACTGGCTTTATGTAGGAAATACCAGCGGTCGTCGTGACGGTATCGCCAAAAAGGTATTTCTTTATCCATTGCAAAGGAACTGGCGAAAGATTTTATGTCAGGAGAGTGCGGACGGTTTAGGCCATGGACGATTAATCAAAGACTCATCGAATTGGGCGGAGCGGGAATTTGGCAGCATTCGCTTATATGACAATCGTCTCAAACAGCGTTTGTACGCCATTGCGGATGATTTTTACAACAAGCCGCAGGCCAACATACCGGAGGCCTGTGGTGGTAAGGCGCGCACGATGGGCGCCTATCGATTTTTTCAAAACGAGAAGGTAACCATGGATATTATTTTAGATGCACATACCGAGGCGACGATAGATCGCATAAAAGAACACAAGGTGGTTTTAGCGCCTCAGGACACGACCATTTTAGACTACAGCACGCATCCCATGACCAAAGACTTGGGGCCGACAAGCCATTTAGATCACCAGAGCATTGGCTTGATTTTACATGATACATTGGCCTTTAGTGAGGATGGCACGCCGTTAGGCGTATTGGATGCCCAGGTATGGGCTCGTGATCCGAAGGATCGAGGCAAGACGCGTCGTCGTAAGGAATTACCCATTGAGCAAAAAGAGAGTATGAAATGGTTACGTAGTTATCGCCGGGTCAACGAGATAGCTAAGTTATGTCCGGAGACGCTTATCGTAAGCATTGGCGATCGCGAGGCGGATATCTACGAATTATTTCATGAAGCTCAAAGGAAAGATAGCAAGGCTGGTCTTTTGGTACGCGTGGGCAAGCGCCGCAATCGCAAAGTGGCCGGAATCGATCTGTGGGATTACATGTCCAGTCAAGAAGAGCGCGGTCAATTTCAAATTCATGTACCTCGAAGGGGCAATATCAGGGCGCGTGAAGCCCAGATGTCTTTGCGTTATTCGTCGATAGATTTAGAGCCTCCGAAACGATTTTCGTCCTCTGATCCAATAAAGGTCTGGGCTGTTTATATCCGAGAGATTAATCCACCACCTGATATTAAGAGCCCAATAGAGTGGATGTTATTGACCACGGTCTCGGTAGATAATTTTTCTGAAGCTTATCAAAGAGTGCAGTGGTACACGCGTCGTTGGGGTATAGAGATATATCATCGAACCTTAAAGAGCGGCTGTCGCATAAAGGATCGCCAATTAGGTAGTGCGGATCGTTTAGAGACGGCCTTAGCCGTCGATATGGTAGTAGCCTGGCGCATTTATCATATGACCATGTTGGGTCGTGAAGTACCGGATTCGCCGGCGAGCGTATTTTTCAAAGAAGAGGAATGGAAAGCGTTGTATTGCTATGTGCATAAGACGCCCATAGCGCCGGAGGAGCCGATGAGTTTACGAGAAGCCATCCGTATGGTAGGTCAGATCGGAGGCCATTTAGGCAGAAAGAGTGATGGCGAGCCTGGCACAGTAACGCTCTGGCGAGGGATACAGCGATTAGATACGGCAACCGAGATGTATATTATTTTTACTTCAAGCCGAGACGGCCCATAACCCACGGTGCTATGTGTGGGTAAAGGTCAGCGATTTCGGGAGAGGGGGAATTAAAGGGGGTGAGGGAAAGAAAAACTTTATAAAAATACATTTTCTCTGACTTTTGGGACAGCCCCGGGGCGCAGGATTTCCATCAAAATCTTTTCTTTGTACAACGATTCTTTCTTCCCTGGACAGCATTAATCAGGGCCCCCTTTGCCCTTACGGCTATCCCGGGAAGCAAACCATTTTAAAAGCTGATTATTTCTTTTTCCAGATCTTTTACGTACGGCCGGTAATACGTTGTCAGGTCATCGAGCGCCTGCTGTAGGTAGGGTGCCTCCACTTCAGGCGGCGTAAAAAAAATGGCCAGAATGGATTTCGTGGCCTGATCCAACGCCGTGCGTTTTGAATCGGCCGTAGGATTGCCAAAGATTCCCAGATCATCGCGTAAAATCAATTTTCCTTCGGCGTGGATTTCTCCTTTACCGATCCCTTGATAGGATTCGCCGGCGCGGCCCACGTCGAGCAGAATATCTCCAGATATTTTATCGGCATCGTAAAGGCCCATGGGCAGGTGGTAGCGTGCCGAGACCAGATTCCCCAGATCGACCAGATTAAAAATTCGATAAAGTCCCTTCCCCTGTAAAATGCGCCGGGCCAGCGCTTCGGAAGAGGGGCGATATCGAGTGGGCTCCCAGCCGATTTTACGGTACATACGCCTTACATGGCCGATCACCGGGTTTGATGACAGGGGCGCGGTTGAGTAATGGCGGTTTAAATAGGATTGCAGTTCATCAAAACCGGCCTCAAACTCCGGACAGGCCTTGCTTACGGATGCGCCGCAACCATAAACCATTCCCAATTTCAAACCGGGAATACGTTGTTTAATAATCTCCGAAGCACTTATGATTATTTTCATAATCGATTAAATTAAATTATTCCTGCGAATAATTCAAGGAAGTTCGTGGAGCGCCGGTTAGTTGAGATTGTTCAAGATAGTGAAGGATCGTCTCTCGATAGGTTTTATAGCTCTGATCACCAAAAAAGCGGGCCACAATTTTTCCTTCTTTATTTAAGATAATGGTTTGTGGAATGATCAAGCTGTTGCTGATTTTTTGCAACAACTTACGATCGCCGGTTAAAATGGGGTAGGTTACGCCGGTAACTTCTATCATTTTTTCGATTTTGTTGCTGTCAGACATGACAGCAACTCCAATTACTTCAACCTGGTCCCGTTTAAATTCGTTGTAAATTTTTTCGAGCTGGGGCATCTCCTTTAAACAGGCTGCGCACCATGTTGCCCAAAAATTTATAATCGTAATTTTGCCTTTATATTCTTCAAAAACCGTGTTGTCATCGGATAAGTTCTTAACAGAAAAAACTTCTATTTTATTGCCATTCTGGGCAAACGAAAGTGAAATCAAAAGCAATAATAAAAATTGAATCCTCAGTGCTTTATTTTGGCTCATGTGATTATCTCCTATAAAATGCGTAAAATTTTCTCAAAAATCACTAAAAAGAATGACACATTGCCGCTTATCGCAATCAAACCATTGATAATCAAAAACATACCGGTCAGTGTTACGGTTAATTCATTCTGCCATTTAAGAATCGACATCCGCCTCCTTAACTTAAATAGCGCCTGCAAAAATCCTGCCATAAATAAAATAAACAATGAGAGAATCAGGTTTTTTTCTGTAAAATTGTTTTTGCTCTCAGCTAAATACATTAGCCATACAAGATAAAGTGGAAAGCCTTCGATCCAGTTTTCCGTTTCGTGCTTTGCCCTGTTAATTAACTTTTGCAAAACGCGGAATTCCATGATCGACAGGAAATGCAATCCCGTCAGCAGAATGAAACCGCCCAGCGCTATGGAAAAGAGCGACTTTTGCCATTGCAGTAAAAATAGACAAACGATTCCGGACAGCAAGTAAAACAACAGGTACCAGAGCCTCCGGACGTTGCCTGTTCCTGTTAATGATTCTTTACTGCCGTATAACGCAAAAATGCCCCAAATTATTGCTACTAAAACGGAAACAATTAACATTATTCGATCCTGAGTTGTAAAAGCTCCAATTATAATAAATTGATAAATAATAAACAAAGAAAAGTTTTCTTTGATCCTCAACTTATTCTACATTATCTTATTTATCGACTGTTTATTGGGTGTGGATTTTAGGGTGAAAAAGCATGAACAACAGATTTAAAGTCTTTGTTACCAAAAAAATTCCGCAGGCCGGAATTCAGCTTTTAAAACAAAAGGGTTACCAGGTTACCGTGCATCACGGAGATATTCCCATCTCACGGACGGAGTTAGAAAAAGCCGTGGCCGAATACGACGCCCTGATTTGTTTGCTCTCCGATACCATCGATAAAGAAATATTAAGCAAAGCGCGTAAGTTAAAAGTTATTGCTAATTACGCCGTGGGATACAACAATATTGATGTGCAGGAAGCCGCCAAACGAAAAATCTTTGTTACGAACACGCCGGATGTTTTGACCGCTGCCACCGCTGACCTGACCTGGGCATTGATTCTGGCCGTCAGCCGTCGTGTGGTGGAAGCCGATCGCTTTTTACGAAAAGGTCGGTTTAAGGGTTGGGAACCGGAGCTGCTGTTGGGAATGGAAATCAAGGGGAAAACGCTCGGCATTGTAGGCGCCGGTCGCATCGGACAGGCTGTGGCCAGAAGGGCTGTTGGCTTTGAGATGAACATTGTGTACTATTCCACGCAATCCAAACCCGCCTTTGAAGAAGAAACGAACGCCCGCTACCTGTCCCTGGATGAGCTGGTAACAGTAGCGGATATTGTGTCTTTACATTGCCCGTTAACGCCGCAAACGGTTCACCTGCTCAACAAAGAACGCATTTTCGCCATGAAAAAAGGCGCCATTTTAATCAATACGGCCCGCGGCCCCGTTGTGGATGAAGAGGCCCTGGTTGCCGCCCTTAAAAAAGGCCATCTATTTGGCGCCGGCCTTGATGTTTTTGAACATGAACCGGAAGTCCATCCGGAACTCTTAAAGCTGAACAACGTAGTACTATTACCACATATTGGCAGCGCAACTGTGGAAACAAGGGATGAAATGGCGCGCATGGCTGCCAGAAATGTGATATCAGTTCTGGAAAAGAATGAGGCCGTTAATCCGGTAAATTTCTTTTAATCTGTTTAATTAAGGAGTGTTTATGCGGATCATCAAAATTCCTGTCGGGCCGTTTGAAGTCAATTGTTACATTGTTGTCGATGAAGAATCAAATCGCTGCTTTTTAATCGATCCCGGCGATGAACCGGAAAAAATAATTAAAGCGATAGAAGAACACCATTTAACCCCTACGCGTGTGATTAATACGCACAATCATATCGATCATGCCCGCCATCTTTATGAGATAAAACAGCAATTTAAGATACCTTTTTACATCCACGAGGCAGACTTGCCTTTATTAGAAGCTCTTAAAGAACAGGCCCTATTTTTTGGTCTTAACTGTTCTTCCGTTCCGGAAGTGGATGGTTTTTTGGAAGATGGCGAAGAGTTCGAGTTTGGCAATCAATCGGTGAAAATATTGCACACTCCGGGGCATAGTCCCGGTAGTGTTAGCGTTTATCTCGATGGCCATGTCTTTGTGGGCGATGTGTTGTTTAAAGGCTCGATTGGCCGCACCGATCTTTACGGCGGCAACTACAATGTGCTGCTGGAATCCATAAAAAACAAGTTATTAACCCTTCCGGAAGCAACGGTGGTACATGCCGGCCACGGAGAGGACACAACCATTGGCGACGAAAAAAGAAACAATCCTTTTTTAAGAACCATGTAAGCTATGGATATTAATGAGAAAATCGTTTTGATTACAGGCGGCGCGGTGCGAGTAGGACGGGCTATTGCGCTGGAACTGGCGGCCAGAGGCGCCATAATTTGCTGTCACTACCACCAAAGCGCCGCAGCGGCCGAAGAGTTAAAAAAGGAGATTGAAAACAAGGGCGGAAAGATACGGTTGTTTCGGGCTGATCTTGAACAGGCTAAGGAAGCAGAAGAGCTGGCGGAAGCGGTTTGGCAAAAAACAGGCCGCATCGATGTACTGGTAAACAACGCGGCCCTCTTTTTTAAAACGCCCTTTGGTAAGGTAACAGAAGCGGAGTGGGATCAATTTTTTAATCTGAATCTGAAAAGCGTATTCTTCCTGTCACAAAAAATCGGAATGCGTATGCTTGCCCAGAAGTCCGGAAAAATAATCAATATCGGCGACAGCGGCGCCATTCATCCCTTTCCTTCTTACATTCCGTACAGTATTAGCAAGGCGGGCGTAATGGCTTTGACCACTGCGCTGGCCAAAGCGCTGGCCCCGTATGTGCAGGTAAACTGCATTAACCCCGGACCGGTTTTAATGCCGGCGTCCTTTCCGCAGGCGGAAAAACAATACGCCATTGACCAAACGCTTTTAAAAAGGGAAGGCAGCGCGTACGATATCGCCCGAACGGTGCGCTTTTTAGTTGAAGATTCCGATTACATTACCGGAGCATGCATTAATGTGGACGGCGGCAGAGCCATCCGTTAAAATATATAAATTTTTCCTGAGGCTAAAGAAATGTCGGCGTTGACGCAAGATATTACGTCCCTTCAATTTTTCCCTACTAAACTCTCTTTCTGCCATAAAGTTGTTTCGCCGGCCGGGCGCTTTCTGTTTGTCAGGAGGCGAAACTTAATTGAATCTTTCCTCGTTTTTGTCTAAATTCGGCCAAAATAGTGGGGGCAACTTGAGTACACGTAAAATTTTAGAAACTGTCTTTGTCTATACGATTGCGTTAATTCTGTTTGTCGTTTTCGATTTATTGCTGAACCGCTTTACAGAATCTCCTTTTTTAACCTTTACGGTGACCATTATTCTTTTGCTGCTCTTTCAACCGTATTTATTACGTTTTCTAAAAAAAATACTTTTACCTAAAACTTATTTTTTAACCACCAAAGCGCAGCGTATTTTAGAAAAATTGAACAACGACCTCAACCATGCCACACACTTTAACGAAGTGGCATCGCTTCTCTACCAGGCCTTTGACGAATTGTTTTCAGAGCAGGCATTTATTTTTTACATCGTTGAAGAAGACAAATACTATCCGGCCCATTATCACAATGTTACGGATAAAGAACTGCTGGCTTTTGATTTAAAAAGCGAGCATCTGGAGGGAATTCCTTTACAAACCTTACACATCAGAAAACTGGAAAAAACCCAATTACCCCGCGAATTTATCCGTATTGCCCATGAGAACAATCTGAACAGCTTATTTGCCTTCCGCGGACACAATCAAATTTTCGCCTTTTTGTTGATTAATCCGGAGCAGATTTTCTTCTTCCATGAAGCGGAAGCCTGGAAAATCTTTGAAAAGATTCAGAAAAAAGCGGGACTGATTTTAGAGAACACGGCGCTCATTGTGGATCTGCGGAATCGGAACTATCAGATGCGCAAACTGCTTGAGGTCGGACATAAAATTCTCTCTTCTTTTGATATTAAACAAATTCTGGATTTTATTCTTAGTGTTTCGCGTCAGGTTGCCCATTACGATGCCGCCGCTATCTTTTTGTTTGACGAACATTCCGGCGAGCTAAAGAACATCAGTTACGATGGCTACGATCCGGCCATCATAGAAAATCTGCACCTCAAAATAGGCGAGGGTTCCATTGGCTGGGTGGTGGCTAATAAAACCATCGATGTCATTGACGATGTTCGCAAATCAGACCATTACTATCGTCTGCGCGACGAAACACTGTCCCAGTGCGCCATTCCGTTAATTTTCGATGATAAAGTGCTGGGAGTCATCTGCCTGGAAAGCGACCGCCTGTCCTTTTTTAACGAGCATCTGGTGGAATTGCTTCAGCTTTTCGGACAAATGGCGGCCATTGCCATCCATAACGCCAATCAATTTAAAGTAATGCTGGAAAAACAGGCTCTGGAGCATGAACTGATTAACGCCGGTCATATTCAAAAGGCATTACTGGTGCAAAGATTCCCGCGCATTAAAGGACTGGACATTTCTGCCGTAAATATTCCCAGTAAAATAGTAAGCGGCGATCTGTACGATATCATTCAATACGACGAGTTCACCGTAGGGCTGGCCATAGGGGATGTATCGGGCAAAGGAGCGCCTGCCGCCATTACAATGGCTCTTGCGCTGGCTGGCTTGCGGAGCCAGCGTCAGTTTTTCATGACAAGTTGTGACATTGTTTATCGTTTGAATAACTTGCTTTACGAGAGCAGTGTTGAAGGCAATTATGTCTCATTTTTTTACGCCCTGGTTTCTACGCAAAAAAAGAAGATTATCTTCACCAATGCCGGCCACAATCCGCCTATTCTGCTCAAAAATGACGGGCAAATTGTGTGGCTAAAAGATGGGGGCATCGTGCTTGGTTTTCAGCCCGATATTCAATTTAAACAACAGGAACTTGAATTTGAACACGGAGATATTATCTTAATGTACACCGACGGCATTACTGAAGCCATGAATGCCCTGGAAGAAGAGTTCGGAGAAGAACGTTTAATTAAATTGCTGAAAGAAAACCGCCATTTACCTGTTTATGAATTGCGCCAAAAAATTATTGACGCTGTGCAGAATTTTAGCGGGAAAAGAGAACATGAAGACGATATAACCCTGGTTCTTTGTAAATTTGAATAAAAGAAGTTTATGAACAAAAACAAGATTAAAATCCTCTACATTGAGGATGACCCTGATGCCCGGGCCTTGATGGGCGACATTTTGCGCTATCAGGGTTATGCCTATTATGAAGCCAGCCGTGGGCTGGAGGGCATTCGGCTGGCCAAAAAACACAAACCGGATTTGATCATCATTGACCTGATGCTTCCCGACATGCAAGGTTCGGAGGTTACCACCCACTTAAAAAGCCAGCCGGATTTAAAGTCCATCCCCATTATTGCCCTGACGGCCGCGGAAGAAGAGGACATTCGCGAGTACGTTCTGGCTGCAGGTTGCGACGGCTACATCAGCAAACCGATTAACATCAATGAATTTGTCTTTAAAATAGAAGAGTTCCTGGCCGGAAAACGCGAATCTGTTTCGCCTGAGTTTGAACGCGAATTGCTGCAACGCTACAATATTAATCTGGTTGAACGCTTAAAACGCAAGGTCTCCGAGCTGGAACAACTGAATAAAAACCTTACCAAGCTTAATCAGGATTTAATCGCCTCCCGTGAAGAGCTGGCCCGTTACAACGATTTACTCTTTTATCTGAACGCGCTGGCCAATGAATTGCGGAGTCTGGAAGACCCAGAAAAAATGTTGCGCATCCTGCCTGCGAAAATCGTGGAAGGTTTTGCCATCGATCGATGTATTGTGTTTCGCTACGATTCAGAAGAATTCGTGATTTCCCCCTTTTCTTTGCATGGCAATTTTAATACGGACAGTGAAAATTTAAACTTTAAAATGGGCCGTGATTTACTGGCCCTTTTAAAAGAAGAACGTGGTTTGCTATGGGTAAAAGATGCCCATCAAATCAAAAACCCTTTACTAAAAAAAATTGCCGACACACTCAACAGCGTCAGTTTTGTGGTGGGCTATTTAAAAGAATTCGGTCGTAAAGACATCTCCGATTCGTTTGTCATCGAGGGCGAAACAGAAGAGTTAGACGCCATTTTTGACATTGATGAACGATTTTTGATTTATTTTGACAAATGCCAGACCAACAAAAAGTTTGCCACTTACGAAATTCGCATCCTGCGTTCCTTTCTGCACACGGTGGCTGTAATCTTTGAAAACATGCTGCTTTTTAATCAATTAAAAAAACTGTACAAGATCAAATCGGAAGAGGCCATTCGTGACGGCCTGACCAACGTTTACAACTATCGTTATTTTGTGCGTGAGCTGCGCAAGGAAGTGGCGCGCACCAAGCGCTACAAAACGCCTTTCAGCCTGATTATGCTGGATATCGACTTTTTTAAAACGTACAACGATTTGCACGGTCATCTGGAGGGCGACGAAGTGTTGCGGGCCATCAGTCGCCTGTTGATTTTAAATACCCGCTCGACAGACATCGTGGCGCGCTACGGCGGTGAAGAATTTGTCATTATCCTTCCGGGCATTAAAAAGAAAGAGGCCGTTACCTTTGCCGAAAAGTTGCGCCGGCTTATCAAAGATTATCAGTTCCCGGATAAGGTGCACATCGTGCCCTGTTCGCTGACCATTAGCCTGGGCGTTGCCTCCTGCCCGGAAGACAGCGACGATCCGGTTAATCTGGTAAGACTGGCCGATCAGGCGCTTTACCAGGCCAAACAACAGGGCCGCGATCAGGTGTGTGTTGTGTAGCGCAGAGGTGCGTTTGCCCGTTTATTCCAATCTTACCGTTTCGTAAAAATCAACGATGCGTTTTCTTACCTCTTTTAACAATTCGTTTCGCTGTTCAAAACTGTATTGCGAGGTATCCACTTCATCTAAAAAATAGACGTGGATGGTTCCTTTATGAAGTTTAAGCGAATTTTTGCGCATGATATTTAATGAGCCGGTAAAGACCATGGGCATGATGGGCAACCCCGATTTTAAGGCGAGCACAAATCCGCCCTTTTTAAACGGTTTAATATTGCCGTCTCTGGTGCGCGTTCCCTCCGGAAAGATCAAAACCGAAACACCGTTTTGTAAGGTTCTGGCCGCCTCTTCCAGCGATTTTCGGGCTTCTGCGCTGTTGCCGCGATCGATGGGGATCATACCCACCGTGCGCATGCTGTGGGCAAAAATGGGAATACGAAACAACTCCTTTTTGGCAATAAAACGCATGGTCACCGGAATGGCTACCACTCCGGCTAAAATATCAAAAGCTCCCTGATGGTTGGACATAAAAATGTAAGGCTGATCTTTCCGTAGCTTTTCCTGCCCATGAACAACCACTTTAACGCCGGCTGCTTTTAAAAGTCCCCTGGCCCACAGGCGGATGATTTTGTCCACAATTTTAGAATAGGGATTAAAAAGTCCAAAAACAATGGCCGCCAGAGAACAAAAAAGCGTGTGCAGAACAGCAAAGACATAAGCCAGCAACGTCCGTAACATTCTACATCCTGTCGGTTATTTGTACTTACGTTTGATTACATCCTGGCCGCCCATGTATTTGCGCAGTACTTCCGGAATGATGACCGTTCCTTCATCGGTCTGGTACGTTTCCAGCAAAGAAACCATGAGCCGTGACGTGGCCAATCCCGAACCATTTAAGGTATGGACAAACATGGGCTTGGCGCCTTTTTCCGGCCTGAAGCGAATGTTAGCCCGGCGCGCCTGAAAATCTTCAAAATTGCTGACGCTGGAGGTCTCTAACCACTTTTGTTCGGCCGGCGACCAGGTTTCAATGTCGTAACACTTGGCCGCGGCAAAACTCAAATCGCCGGAGCAGAGCAAAAGCACGCGGTAGGGAAGCTCCAGCGCTTCTAAAATTTCGCACGCTTCTCTCAATAGTTGTTCATGAAATTCGTAAGACTTATCCGGATGGACAAAGTTAACCATTTCTACTTTGTTAAACTGATGGACGCGTAAGAAGCCGCGCGTTTCTTTTCCGTAAGAACCGGCCTCGCGCCGAAAACAGGCCGAATAGGCCACGTACTTGATGGGCAGATCGGCGCCATCTAAAATTTCGCCGCGATGCAGATTGGTTACCGGCACTTCGGCGGTAGGAATTAAAAACAGATCGTCTTTCTCAGCCAGATACATGTCCTCTTCTAATTTAGGCAACTGGCCGGTGCCATACATGCTTTCACGATTGGCCAGAAAGGGCGGAAATATTTCGGTGTAGCCGTGCTTTTCGATGTGAAAGTCGAGCATAAAATTGATAAGCGCCCGCTCCAGACGCGCCCCGTCCCCTTTGTAAACCGGAAATCCGCTTCCGGTGACCTTGCCGCCGCGTTTAAAATCCAGAATATCCAGTCGTTCGCCAATTTCCAGATGATTGCGAGGAGTAAACTCAAACTGCGGAAGTTCGCCCCACTGATTGACCTCCACGTTTTCGCTGGCATCCGTACCGATGGGCGTGGATGGATGGGGCAGGTTGGGAATGCGGCTTAACTGTTCGCTTAGTTGTTCTTCAAGCTCTTTCAGCTCCTCATCCAGTCCCTTGATGGTTTCGCTGATTTGCCGGGTATGTTCGATGATTTCCGCCGCATCTTTACCTTCTTTTTTGTATTGGGCAACTTTCTTTGAATTTTCATTACGCTGCTTTTTTAAGTTTTCTACTTCCTGAATAATCTGCCGGCGGCGCTGATCCAGCTCCAGAATGCGATCCACATCGCCCATTTCGCCTTTGGCCTGAATCCCTTTCTTAACCGTTTCCGGATTCTCGCGGATGAATTTTAAATCTAACATAAAACTTTCCTCTATTTGCTGTGGCTCTGCTTTTAAATTGCCCACAAATTTACAGAAGGCGTTAATCCATAGCAAGCCGATCCCTTTTAGGGAAAAATTTTTCTCTTGCCCGGGAACCAAATCTTTTTAAATTTGTATTAAGTGGTTGTAAGAAAATTTTAACACTTATAGAAGGAGGGGGATTCGACTTCACATTGTTACCGCAGTATTATTTAACAAAAACAGGAGGCGTAACAATGGTGAAGAACCCTCTTAAGCCCCATATCCCGGATTCGGTCTTTCAATTCCTGATTGAACATAATCTTTTGCGCGAAAAAGGCGTGCGTGATTTCAAAATTCGCAACAGGTTTCGCGAATTAAAACGCACGTATTCCACGCAGGAGGCGTTAGAAATTTTACAGGAAGAGTATCCCTACTTGCAGTACGAAACCATCCGAAAAATCATTTACCAGAAGTCCGAGCCGCGTTCTCCCGAATATTTTTATCTGTTTTGACTGGTTTTATCAAACATCGCTTGGATTACTTCTTTCGAAAGGCTTATTCCGCCATAGCGCGGTGCGAAAATTTTTTGCTGCTAGATTGGTTGAATGGTTGATTAGTTGAATGGTTGAATAGAATACTTCCTTCAAAACTTCTATTCCACCATGGCGGGATGCGAAAATTTTTTGCTGCTGGGGGGGAGATTGGTTAATTGGTTTAATGTCGACCGGCCTGTTATTACGGCGTGCACGCCTGTGGGCTCTCCCGCCCGTCCTTTCGACCAGCCCGTCCTACGGGCACTTCCCGCCCGTCCTTTCGACCAGCCCGTCCTGTGGGCGCCCCCGCCCGTCTTTTCGACGAGCCCGTCCTACGGGCGAGGAGAAATCTTCTCCAAACGTGGCAGGGAAAAAGATTTCTCGTCTCCCGCCGGAGCTGGATCCTTGAAATGACAAAGAAAGGGGAGAGCTCTGAATGGCCCGGGAAGGAGGTACTTCGCGGATGGAGACTCTAAATCCCCCGGCCATAATCATTAATTTCTAATTCGTGCCTTAAACAGCCCGCTCTGGTGGGATAATTTTTAATTGATCACGCCGCTACACGTCAAAATTCTTCTTCGCCATCTGTGCAATTGTTTTGCCAATACTCAACGAGGCCGTGGCCGCCGGCGAAGGGGCATTCAAAACGTGTATCATGGCCGGCGCTTCGATGATTCTGAAATCATCCACCAGCATGCCCGATTTTTCCAGCGCCTGGGCGCGCACGCCGGCGCCGCCGGGCTCCAGGTCACCCATCTGCACCATTGGGATTAAACGTTGCAGGGCTTTTACAAAAGCCTTTTTATTAAACGAGCGGTAATATTCAGCCAGCCCGGTTTTTAAATACTTTCCGGCCAGGCGTAAAAATCCGGGATAGGTAAAGGTCTCAATGGTATCGCGCAAAGAAAAGCTGGTCTTCCGGTACCCTTCGCGTTTAAAGGCCAGCACGGCATTGGGCCCAGCCTCCACCCCTCCGTCGATCATACGCGTAAAGTGCACTCCTAAAAAGGGGAATTCCGGATCGGGCACAGGATAGATCAAATTCTTAACCAGGTGGCGTTTTTCGGGTTTAATTTTGTAGTATTCGCCGCGGAAGGGGATGATTCTGACGTCCGGTTTTAAACCACATTTGCGCGCAATGCGATCGGAATGGAGGCCGCCGCAGTTGATCAAATAACGCGTTTTAAAATTTTGTCGATTGGTTTTTACGATTAATCCGGAATGGTGTTGTTCCAGCCCCGAAAAACGATGGCCCAAAAAAACGTCGTGTCCGGCAGCCCGAACCAGTTCAGCCAGCTTTTCCGTGACCACGGTGTAATCCACAATGCCCGTTTCCGGAACTCGTAAGCCGGCTACTCCTTCCACATAGGGCTCATATTGCTTCAAGTCATCTTTTTCTAACCACATTAAACCTTTTAACCCATTGGCCTCCCCCCGCTGGTGTAAATCTTTTAAACGCGGGATTTCTTCTTCGGCGGTTGCCACTACCAGTTTTCCGCAGCGTTCGTGTGGGATATCGTGTTCGGCGCAAAACTGGTACAGCGCTTCGCGCCCTTCCACGCAATTTTTGGCTTTAAGCGAACCCGGCTTGTAATAAAGGCCGGAGTGAATCACGCCGCTGTTGTTGCCGGTTTGATGGGCTGCCAGTCGTTCTTCGGCCTCGATCACGGCCAGCCTGGCTTTTGTCATTTGCGTTAAGCGGTAAGCGGTGGCCAGGCCAACGATTCCGCCGCCGATGATTACAATATCATAATCAAAGTTCTGCTGCTGCATAGTACGTTTCCCGCGTTATTTGCTGAAATTTTTCAAGGGGAATGGCGTCCGCTTCTTCCTCGTTTTTAAATCTTAAATAGATTAATTCTTTGAAGATGTCGATCTTTTCCACGATTGCCTCGCCGCGCACGGTCTGGATTTTGCTGTCGATGTGCGGGTATTTTTGTAAATTTTCTTCGTAAAAAGCCTTTTCGTACACCAGGCAGCACTTTAAACGCCCGCAAACGCCGGTTAACTTGCAGGTGTTTAAAGGCAGGTTTTGCAAACGCGCGTATTGCGTCGTTACCGGTTCAAACTCCTGCATAAAACAGGAACAACACAACGGTTTGCCACAAACGCCCAGTCCGCCCAAACGCCGCGCTTCATCGCGCACGCCGATCTGCCGTAATTCAATTCTGGTGCGATATTTGGCCGCCAGATCGCGCACCAGCGCACGGAAGTCCACACGTTTATCGCTGGTAAAATAGAAGGTCAACTTGTTGTTGTCGAACTGGTATTCCACGTCAACCAGTTTCATATTTAAATTGTGTTTTTTTATCTTTTCGCGACCCACTACAAAAGCTTCCGCTTCCTTTTTTCGGTTTTCCTTCAGCTTTTGCAGATCTTCCGGTACGGCCTTACGAATAATATTTTTGGGTTCGCCTTTAATGTTTGTCAAAGCAACCAGACGTCCTATCTTGTTCACGCGGCCCAGATCAATTCCTTTATCCGCTTCCACAATAACGTAATCGCCTGGTTTTACCTTAATTTCTTTGGGGTTGAAGTAAGGAACGCGTTTGTTCCCTTTAAACTCTATCTCTATGATCTCTGGTGTCATATTATATTGCCTCCTTAAGTTCTCGTATGGGCCCCAGCAAACCATGGATGTCAATCGCCAGATTCATCCAGGTTATCACGGGATGTGCATTGCCTTCAATCGCCTTGTGCGCTTTTTCAATACGTTCAATGATTTCACTTACCTTAATTTGCGGATACGATTTAGAGAACTTACGAAGCGGTTCGGCAAAATCAATATTGATCAGCCGATCAAAATTTTCATCAAGCTGCAGATGCAATGTATCGGTAAACCAACCGGTTAAAAGATTCAACAACTCCAGGTGCGCTTGCTGCCCCCTTCTGGATTGAATGGACTCGAGCAGTTCATTAACATGAAAATAATTTTCCACGGCAACGGCTCGAATAAATTCCAGAACCCACTTCTTTTGTTCGGAATAATCCGTATGCAACATTTGAAAAATACGTTTAAGATTGTAATGCGCCATGCGCGTCAATGGACGGATGTCCTGTTTTACCTCTTCATACTGACGGACTATCTGTTCAATCTGCTCGTCGTCAAACTCCGGGAAGTACACCGGCTGGCAACGGGAGCGAATGGTATCTAACATGGCATGCAGAGCCGGGGTGATTAAAATGATCAAAAACTTATCTGGCGGCTCTTCCAGCAGTTTTAGAAAAGAGTTGGCGGCTTCGCGCGAAAAATACTCCGCGCCGGTGATTATTATTACCCGATATCCGCCCTCAAAAGCGCCGAACTTCGCTTCTTCTTTTAACTCACGAATGGCGTCAATGGAAATATTTTTACTGTCCGTCAGAGGCAGAGCCGCGTATGGATTGTTTGCTTTTACCTGAATAATCTGTTTTACCTGCTCGTGCTTAATGTTTTTAGGAGCGGGAAAAATGAACTTGATGTCCGGATGATTAAAATGGGTGATTCGCTTACAATTGGGGCATTCGCCACAGGGCCTTTCTTCTTCGGAAGTACAATTCAAGGCGCGAGCAAGATGCAAAGCAAAGGCCTCTTTCCCTCGCCCTTCATCTCCATAAAACAAATAGGCATGCGCCAAACGTCCGTTCTGAAGCGAGTTTGCGAATAGCTTTTTTACGCGCTCCTGTACTACAACTCTATTAAAGTATTCCATCTATATTTATTTACTCGTCTTCTAATGTAGTTTTTACAAATATAAACAAAAATTCGTAAATTATAAAAAAAATTAGTGATCTTTTTCCCTAAAATTTTAATTTTTGCGGAATTTTTTTTTCCACAAACTACGTTTTATGTTGGAATCAAGAAAAAAGAGGAAGTTCATGAAATTAATATCCTGGAATGTTAACGGATTAAGAGCTGTTACACGCAACGGATTCATCGACCAGGTAAAAAAATTGGACGCAGATATCATCTGTTTGCAGGAAACCAAATTACAAAACGAACAAATCCCGGAAGAGATATTACGCTTAACCGATTATCATCAGTACTGGAACTTTGCCCAGCGTAAAGGTTACAGCGGCGTGGCGACCTTTTCGAGACAGGAACCTGCTAAAATCGAAAGAGAGCTTGGAATTGAAAAATTTGACAGTGAAGGAAGGGTGTTAATCACGCACTACGACTCGTTTGTGCTCTTTAACGTCTACTTTCCCAACGGTCAGCGCGATCACGGACGGGTGGCGTACAAGCTGGAGTTTTACGCCGAATTGCTCAAAATGGCCAATGCCCTGCGCGATGCCGGCAACAAGGTCATCATTACCGGCGATTTTAACACCGCGCACCGCGAAATCGACTTAAAGAACCCGAAAAGCAACCAAAAAACGTCCGGTTTTTTACCGGAAGAACGGGCCTGGATCGACCGCTATCTTCAGGAAGGATGGATCGACACCTTCCGCCACTTTTACCCGCAGCTTAAAGATCAGTACACCTGGTGGAGTTACCGCTTTAACGCACGTCAGCGCAACATCGGCTGGCGGATCGATTATTTCATGAACTCGGAAAACCTGCTGCCACATCTAAAACAGGCTTTTATTTTGCCAGAAGTCATGGGCTCCGACCACTGCCCGCTGGGCATTGAACTGGCATTTTGAATCACGGCCTTTATTTTCTTTTTTCTCTCACCCGCGCATAAGGATGGCATAGCGCCAAATTCCGCCACGAGGTACACGGCAAAACCAGCGTCCGGAATACTGCAATGGCTTTATCCAGGCAGACCGTTTTAACCGCACGTTTTACTGAAGGTCGTGCATTTTAAAATAGCGCAGGGCGTTTAAGCGCATCTGGCTTTTTTTCGCCGGTTTTGCGCTCCAGTTGTAGTTGTAAATGGCGCCTTCCCATTCGCCATACATGGCGTTGGGCAGTACGATAAATCGCCTGCCAAACTGCGAGCGAAACTCATCCGCGGCCTTAAAGCGATCATCAATCGACTTGTTTTCGAAAACAGACGCAAAGTCGTTCAGATTGTCGCCAAACAGCAGCAGAATGGTGTGCGTTTTTTGAATGGCCTGCCGTCTTTCCTCTTTGCTGGAAGTGATCGTACGTAAGAACATGTGGTCATCCGTCACCTGAGGAAAGCCGACCTTTTTCAGATTTTTCATGGTCCAGGCCTGATTTTCTGCCCTACGGTTGGATACATAAAAAATGTCCACGCCCTGTCGATCGGCAAAGGTTAAAAATTCCAGCGCGCCAGGCACCGGCTCTGCCTGCGCGGCTTTGACCCACTCTTTCCACCCCGCAGGATAGGAGTACCCGGTTTTGATTACATAGCCTTCATAAGGGCTGTTATCCAGCACCGTTTCGTCAATATCTACAATCACGGCCGGCTTCTTTTTGCTCTGGAGGGTATCTAACATGGCCTGCAACTGCCAGCGTCCTAAATTGAACGCCTGGTAGCACAAAGCGCGGTATTCGGCGGCAGTTTGCTGGTACAAAGTAGCCATTACCAGATGCTCATTGGGGTTGGTTTTGGTTTTAATCTGACAGGAAGCCAATAAAATCAACAACCCGGAAAAAATAATCATAATGCGTCTCATAATATTCCCTTTCACCTTTATGGGATGCCCAGGGCTTTTATTTTAAAAGAAATCTTTGAAAATTAAGCTCTTTAATCAATAATATTTACAAACACCAAAGCCCTTTGTCAAACTGATTTTTTTTGTTTTACTTTAAGCCGCCGGTAACGATTCAGGGCGGCGGCCATCTCAAAAAGACGTGGTTGAGCAAAACTGCCCGGATGTTCATCGCCTTTCTGAAAGGGATTTAATCGATCCAGCCCATTTTCTCGCCAGAACTCTTCCAGTAACTGCATCAGCTCTTTGATCGTGCGTCGGCCATCCATCCAGCGCCGGCTTAAAAAATTAAGCGCAAAGCCGACGGCTCTGGTTTGACTGACATCGACCAGCTGTTCCACATGATGCAGGTCGATCGTTTCTCGGCCAAACTGGATGGTGTGTATCCCCCGCGCTTCTATCTTCACCTCTTTTTTCCCTCTGGAAGCGTCAAAACTTTCGGGCAGGGGAATGCGTTCGGTCACGGAGCGCCATTCGAATTCCCGTTCAAAATTGCGGGCGGCGTTTATTTTTTGGGCGATCTGGCGCGCTTCTTCGGTTGCAACGTACGGGCAGTACTCTTTCATCATGATCACCGTGTCCGCCACCTGAAAGTAATCGCCGCTGCCGCCCATGACCAGAATGGTGGAAACGGCAAATCGTTCGTACATTTCGCGAACACGGTCGATAAAGGGTGTGATGGGCTCAAATTCTTTGTGCACCAGCGCCTGCATGCGCGCGTCGCGAATCATAAAATTGGTGGCCGAAGTGTCTTCATCCACCAAAAGCGTCTGCGCGCCCACCTCCAGCGCTTCCAGAATATTGGCCGCCTGACTGGTGCTGCCCGAGGCGTCATCGGTGGAAAATTGCGCCGCGTCTTTTTCGCCCGGCAAATGATTGATGAACGGTCTGATATCCACCTTTTCCACGCGGCGCCCGTCCTCGGCGCGGATTTTAACAGCCGTAGGATCGGTTACCACATATTCGCGGCCGTCTCCGGGAATATGCGCATAAACGCCCCGTTCCAGCGCATTGAGCAGAGTGGATTTGCCATGGAAACCGCCGCCCACAATGAGCGTAATTCCTCGCGGAATACCACAGCCCTCGATAAAATCCTTGCCGTTTAGCGGGTTGATCAGTTTTAATCGTACTTTTAAAGATTCAGGCGCTTTAAAGGGCACGGCCTGTTCTGCTGGCAACGGTTTTTGCGAAATACCGCTCTCCCGCGGCAAGATGGCATTTTCGGCCACAAAAGCCGCCAGACCTTTTTCTTTTAATTGTTTTTGCAGTCCAAAAAAATTTTCGGTGTAATGGGCAAAACGCGTCACATATTGCCGATCCAATTTTTCGAAAAACAGCGCATGGTGGATGATCTGGGGCAGTTCATCAAAAAACATTTCCTGCGCCTGGCGCGCCAGAATCGTCCGCCCCCGCGCCGGCAGGCCCATTTCCATGCGCGCTTCCACAAAATCTTCGTTTAAGATAAGGGCGCTGCGCGGTAAAATTTCCTGACCGCCCACATCAATGGTAATCAATCCGCTTTTGCCGGTTCCGCGTTGTAAACGAGCAAATCGTCGAATATTCTGGTGGATGATGCGAATCAGGGCGTCGCCGGCGCCCAATCGCCTCTCTGTGGTGCGCAGCAAGGGCAGCGGAATTTGCGCCAGCTTTTGAGATACGCGCACACGAACTTTAGAAGGCGCGGCAAAAGGATCGCCCTGCACGTGGTCGATAAAAAGCATGAACTTTTCGTAGCGGTAAGCGCCTTTTAATTCTTTGTAAGCTTTGTATCCTTTGCCATCGATTTGCTGCAATCTTTTATGAAGATCGTTTGCCGTTAACATGCTTCCTCCGCCATCCCTAAATCATGATTGAACGAGGGGCAAATTTTCATCCCTGTTCCAGCTTACGGATTAACCACATCTCCAAAGCCAGCATGAGTAAGGCCAGGGTTAAAAACACGGGCCACAGTTCGCGTCCCAGGCGCGCTTTTAGCAAACTCTTTTCGCTAAAATCTTCTGCGTTTAAACGTACCACATCCGGGCGAATGCTTTCCAGCTTTACAAAAGGCCTCTTCCATTCCCGGGCATTCAGATTAACGGCAAAAGATTTGATCAATTTGCCGTCCTGTAAAATGCGGTAATGGCCGGGCTGAGCAAAGCCATCAAAAGAAAAGATTAAGCCAAAATCGGTCTGTTCAGGAATAATAGACACTACTTCTTCATCGGGCTTCTGCAATTGAAAATTGCGCTGCAGCTCGATTTGCGGCACGGTAATGGTAACTGGCTGGCCGATTAAAAATTGGTTATCCTCTTCGGCGTTGTGCGTGGCCAGGGCAAAAAGCTGGTGTAAAAAGGGAATGTACAATCCCCTTAAAGGAAAATCGCTCCACTGCCCTGTCAGACCGCTACTCAACACAAACACGTTCCCCCTGCCCCGTTTTTTAACCATTTGCACAAACGGATCACCATTGGAAAATTCAAATAAAACATCGCCCGCTTTACGCAATTTAAAGTATTGATAAAAATGCGGCCACTGCACCTCTGTCATCTTTTTTCGAAAAACCGGCTCCAATAACTGATTGCCGGCCAGCGTTTGCTTTAATGTAAAAAATTGCCCCACTGCGGCGCTTTTCACCAGCTCTAAAAACGGCTTTTTTTGAACCAGACGTTCCAGAATGTGATTGTAATCGCTTAACGAGCTGCTTAATCCCGGGATAAAAATGATGCTTTTGCCGGAATTTAAAAATTGGCTTAAAATGCCCAGCTGCATTTCGTTAATATTTAGCGGGTCGTCAAAAACCAGCAACTGGTACTCCGAAAGGGGCTCGGCCAGCCAGTTGGCTGCGGAAACTTCCGTAATTTTCAGGTTGGTTCTGGCCGACAGCGCCTGAAGCGCCGCCGAAATCTCAATGCCCGGGCGGTTTTGCACGTACAGCGCCCTGATTTCCGCCGGAATGTTTAACGATAAATAATAATGATTGTCCGCTAAAAGGGGATCGTCATCCAGCTCCAGCGTAAGATCGTATTGGCTGGCCCGATGGGGAGAAAAAAACAACTCCACATTTTTCGCGCTCTGGGGTGGAATGGTGACTAACTGCATGGCCAGACGATTTTGCTTATCGTACAGGCTAATCGAACTTTCCTTTTCTTCTTCTCCCAGATTTTGCACCACCGCTGCCACGCGCACCGGTTGCTGTAAATCAATCAGCCTGGAAGCCACATAGGCCGTATCAACGCTTAAATTAATATCAGCCTGAGCGGGGGAGCTCACGTTAATTTCATAAACGCGGGCTGCTACATTTTTTAAAATGCTTAAAGCAGAATCAGACAAAACATTCCGCGGAATTCTGCCATCGCTAATGATAATGATCTCTTTATTGTAGTTAGGAAACTTCTCCAGCCATTGCCTGGCCAGCAAAAGGGCATGGCCCAGGTCGAACGAAAAATTACTGACTTTTAATTGAGAAAATTCAAAAGATTCATTATAATTGTACTGCAAGGGCGCACCGGTGTCCAGATCCCCGGTGATGACAGCCACATGATCCGACTCATTGAACGTGTTCAGGATTTTTCGCAAAATATTCACGGACTTTTCAAAATGGGACTGAACATGGCTGCGCGTTTGCATACTGAGCGAATTGTCAAGCAAAATAACCGAGGTCGTTCTGGCTCCGCTTAACGGAGCGCTAAAAAAGGTGTTCAGAGCCGGCCGGGCAAAGGTCAACACCAGGAATACAATAAACAGCATGCGAATGAGGATGATCAGAATCTGATAAATTTTTACCTGCCGGATTCGTTTGCTTTGCAGTTCCTTTAAAAATTTAATGGAACTAAAGGGCAGGGTTTTTAATTTTTGTCGGTTTAAAAGATGTAGTATCAGGGGAATGAGAGCCGCCGCAATAACAGGAAGCACAAGACCGTTAATAAAGTTAAACATGGGTTTGATTCCGGTTTTAATATTACTTTTACAAGGGGTCAAATTAACATTTTAATCGGTTTTTTACAAACATAAAGACAGGGGCAAAATTCAGGCGATGCATGAAAGAAACTAATCGTTTACAACAGGTGGCGCCCTATTCTGTCCTTGCCAGTATTTACGACCATGTAATGTCCCACGTTAATTACGCGATGTGGGCCAATTACATTAAGGCGCTTTTCAAACTGGCCGGACGGCGGATATCCGTTATTGCCGATTTGAGCTGCGGCACCGGCAGCCTTTTGCCCCATTTACGCGGCTATCGACGCAAAGCGCTGGGCTTTGACCTCTCCCTGCCCATGCTTAAAACCGCCAACCGAAAATCTTCTGCGCGCCATTTGATTTGCGCCGACTTCCGCCAGCTTCCGGTTAAAACACATTCGCTCGACGCGGCGCTTGCGCTTTACGATTCGGTCAACTATCTGCATGCCGACCGGGACGCGCTCTGTTTTTTTAACGAATGCTACCGTACATTACGTCCGGGCGGTTTACTCATTTTTGATATTGTAACTCCCTATTTGTGCAAAACAGCGTTCAAAGAATACCAGGAAAGCGCCGTGATCAACGAAAACTTACGCTACGATCGCTTTAGCTTTTTTGATGAAAATGAAAACCTGCAAATCAATCAATTTAAAATATGGGTTAACGGTCAATGTTATTACGAAGAACATCGGCAAAAAATCAGAGAGGTTAAAGAGTGGATTCTGTTAATAAAACAAACAAATTTTAAATTGCTTGAAATTTTTAGTAACTTTAGCATGAAACCAGTAATGGAAACTTCTGACCGGGCTCATTTTGTTTTAAGACGATAGATCAATTCACATAAAAATTACGGGCATAATAATGATAAGTATGGTGGGATGGGCGGCCGGCTTTTTTGTTGTAATCCTTGTGGCGGCATACTTTATCTTAAAAGCAAAAGAGAAAAACCGCCTGGCTTTATTCCGGGTGCTTACGCATCTGGCCATTGAAGATATGAGTCAGCCTCTGGGCAGACTCGAGCTGGAAAATGTTCAGCGTCGCTACAACCTGATTCTCGACACCCTTAAAAAAGCGCAAAACGTGGCCAAAAAACCGGCCGAAAAAGTAAAGTGCGAAAAATTGCTCAAAGATCTTAACGACTGGCGATTACAGCAAATTCAGGCGATTTATCAGGAAAAATTAAACGGTCTCTTAAAACAGTACCACCAGAGCGAAGATATTAATCGCAAGCTTGCTCTGCTTTTTGAAGCGCGCCAGCTTATCAAGGAGGGAATTTTACGGGAAAGTCCCCTAAAAAAGATTGATAATTTAATCATCCGTCTTTATGTTATGCAGGCGCGTTCACTGGCCGAAGGTCAGCCCGAGCAAAAAAAGTACGAAATTTTTGAAGATTGCATCACTAAAATTTTTAATAGTGATATCGACGACAAAGAACTGGACGAATCGGCCGAATTTAGAAAATTGATTGATGAGTTTGAAATTCTGCACCGCAAATTTAAAGGAAAAAGGTCCAAGCCTGAATGATTGAATTTTACAATGTTACCTTAAGGATCGGCCAGAAGGAAATCTTAAAAGACATCTCTTTCCGACTTTTTAAAGGAGAATTTGCCTACATTGTAGGCCCCAGCGGCGCCGGGAAATCGACCGTGCTGCGTTTAATTTACATGGACCTATTCCCCGACGAGGGCATGGTCATTGTGGGCAATCATTCTTCGGCAAAGATCAAAGACCACGAAATCCCTTACCTGCGCAGAGAATTAGGCGTGATTTTCCAGGATTTTAAACTTTTGCAGGATCGTAACGTTTACGAAAATGTTGCCTTTGCCCTGCGCGTGGCCGGCGTTAAAGGTTCGGCCATAAAACGTCGCGTTTTGCGCGTTCTCAGCGAAGTAAACATCGCCCATCGTCGTAATTTGTTGCCGGAAAAACTCTCCGGCGGCGAACAACAGCGTGTGGCCATTGCCCGGGCCATTGTCAACGAACCGTTCATCGTTCTGGCTGATGAACCGACCGGCAATCTGGACATGCAAATCTCCATGGAAATTATGGAAATACTGGAACGCATTAACCGTCAGGGCACGGCGGTGTTGATGGCCACACACGATCAATCTCTTATTGAACGATTTCCGCATCGCGTAATTCGAATTGAAAACGGGAGACTGGTTGACGAATGAGTTTTATGTTTACCGTCAAAGAAGGACTTAAAGGACTGGGCAGAGCGCGGCTGGCAACTTTTTTAACGATTACCACGGTTACCCTGGCTCTGGTGCTCATCGGCTTTTTTATCGCCCTGTTTATCAATATCGATCGCTGGGTGGGCGAAAAACGTAAAAGCATCGAAATCGAAGTCTTTCTGGAACCGCTGATCAGTGAAGCCCGAGCCCAAAAAATTGCCGGGCAATTAAAAGCGCTGCCGGGGATTGAACAAATTAAGTTCATTTCAAAAAAAGCGGCGGCAGAACGCTTTAAAAAGGAATTCGGGCAGGATGTGGAAGCGGTGCTGGGCGCCAACCCCCTTCCTCCTTCTTTTGTTTTGCATTTAAGTCCCGCCCACCGCAATGCGCAGGCCATCCGCTCCATCTCCCGGAACATCGAAAAAATCGAAGGCGTAACGGAAGTGGTTTACGCCTCCGGCGCGCTGGCTCTGATCGATCGTTACACCACCATTATTTATTTAATCCTTGGCGGCCTGGGCCTGGTTTTAATCGTCATCATTATCATTCTAATTCACAATTCCATCCGCCTGATTATTTACGCCCGAAAAGAGATTATTGAAATTATGAAGCTGGTAGGCGCCACGCGCGCCTTTATTCGTCGGCCGTTTTTAGTTGAGGGCCTGTTTTACGGATTGGTTGGCGGCATGTTGGCCGACGGCGCTCTTTGGGCAGCTGTTTATTTGATTCGCAGTTTTATTTACCCACAAATGTACATGCCCGACGTCATTTACGGAATTCTTTTAGCGCTTGGCGTAACGGTGGGATTTATTTCCAGCCAGGTTAGCATTAACAAACATCTGGACAGCCTGCTGTGATTCTTACCGCATTGCCTGTGCCAACATCCATTTGACAAAAATTTGTTGAAAATCTATTTTAAATGTTCAAAAATAAAATAAGGGGGAAATTATGAAGATAGGAATCATCGGTTGTGGCTATGTTGGTTCCACCGTTGCCTATGCGGTGTTGTTCAAAAAAGCCGCCACTGAAATCGTTTTAATAGATAAAAATCACCAGCGCGCCGTGGCCGAAGCCGCAGACATCAGTCATGCCATCCCTTTTTCGCACGCCATCGATATTTACGCAGGCGACTATTCCGATCTTAAAGGTGCGGAACTGGTGATCATTGCCGCCGGCGTTAATCAAAAGCCCGGCGAAACGCGTTTGCAGCTTCTGGGCAGAAACGAAGCGGTTTTACGCCAGATTTTACCGCCTCTTCTGGAAAACGCTCCGGAGGCCATGATCTTAATGACCACCAATCCGGTGGACGTGATGACACATTTAGCGGCCAAGCTGGCCGAAGAGCTGGGCTACAACGGACACCTTGTCTTTGGCAGCGGAACCACACTTGACACCGCCCGCTTTCGTTCTTTGTTAAGCGCAAAGCTTGGCGTCGCTCCGCAGCATGTGCACGGCTACGTCATTGGCGAGCACGGCGATTCGGAAGTGTTGACCTGGTCTATTGTTGATATTGGCGGATTGCAATTAGATGATTTTGTGGCTGCCCAAAAGCTCACCTTTACCGACGCCGATAAAGAGCAAATTGACGAACAGGTACGTCGGGCCGCTTATGTGATTATTGAAGGTAAGGGCGCCACTTACTACGGCATCGGCGCGGCCGTGGCCAATATTGTGGATGTGGTGGCTCATGGTCAAAAAGCCATTTTAACCATCTGCAAACCGTTAAAAGAGGTAGAAGGCATTGCGGATGTCACGCTCTCCATGCCCCATCTGATTCACGGAAAAAAAAGGATGATGCCCCTGCCTTTAAAGCTGAGCCAGGAAGAACGCAAGGCATTGAAACAAAGCGCATCGATCATTAAAAAATTTCTGGATGATTTTAAAAACGGCGCCTCGTGAGGGAAAAATCTGTGCCCTCCCCTGTCATTTCGACGAATCCGCCCCGGCGGATGAGGAGAAATCTTCTCTAAACACAGCAAAAGAAAGATTTCTCGTCTCCCGCAGGGGAGGCTGTTGCAAATTCAGTTTGAGTAAAATTCAAAAAATTTGTAAATTCTGGGCGACAGATAAAACAAGTAATAACAAAGGAATTCCATGAGTTTTATTACTTATAATCGCTCACAAATGAATCTCTTTGGCTATAGTGTGGAAGATTTTGCCAGAGACGATCCAAAGAGTCGATTTGTAGTGGAGTTGGTTTCGCGCCTTGATTTAAGTGCACTTTATTCCCGTTATAGTTCGCAAGGCGGTGATTCTTATGCCCCAGACATGATGCTTGCCTTATGGTTTTATGCTTATAGTAACGGCATTACCAGCACCCGTAAGCTGGAGGAATTGTGTAAATATGATACGCGCTACATTTATATCACTGGGAATCAGCATCCAGATCATAGTACATTAAGTCGTTTTCGCAAGGCTCATTTGGATTTATTAGACCAATATTTTGTAGAGATACTTTTAATTGCCCAGGCCGAAGGCATAAGTAGTTTCAACCAGATAGCCATAGATGGCACGAAAATCAAAGCGCACAGCAGTAAGCGTCATGGCTACACTGAGGATCAATTAGACAAACGTATAGAGAAGTTAAGAGCAGAGATCAAGCAATACATGCAGCGCTGTAATTTTGTAGAACAGGGGGCCACGGATGAATTAGATTTAGAAACTCTTCGAGCGGAGAAAGAACGGCTTGAGCGCTTAGAGAAAGAGATATTAGAACGTAAAGCCCAATTGAAAGAGCGTAAGAAACAGCTCAAATCAGAACATCGTTCAAGACATCAAATAAATGTAAAAGAGCCGGATGCCCGCATGATGCCTTCGGTGGATGGACCGGGTTATAACGCACAATTAGGCGTAGATATGTCCAGTCATTTAATAGTAGCTCATGAAGTCGTAAGCCAGCCCAACGACCAGGGTCAATTCATACCGATCCAAGAACAAGTAGAGAAGAATCTTGGTTCAGATGATAAGCGATCTTACACAGCCGATTCCGGTTATCACAATAGCGCAGACCTAAAAGAATTGGAAGAAAAGCAGATCGATGCCGTAATAGCCGATCCCCAGTTATCCAATCGTTCGATAAAGGAGACACCGACCTCCAAGGAAGAATTGCAAAAAGAAGAAAGAAAACTAAAACGAAGTGATTTTGTGTATCATGAACAGGGAGATTACTATGAATGTCCGGCGGGTAAGAAGCTTTTTCCAGTTGAGAGGAATAGCGAACGGATCGTATATCGTTCCAATGATTGTCAGGACTGTCCCTTAATTAATTTATGCATTTCCAGTAAAAAGAAAGTTAAGCAAATCCATCGTTCAGTTAATGAGAGTTATTGCGAACGTATGGCGAAAAAGTTACAAACTTCAGCGGCGCAGGAACGACTAAAGAAGCGTTCGGCGACAGTTGAACCTGTTTTTGGTAATTTGAAGCATAATTTAGGCTATCGTGGATTTTCCTTATCTGGTCTTAATAATGTTCGTAGTGAATTTACGTTAATGTGTATTGGGCATAATATTAATGTTCTATTTAAAAATATGTTAGGGAAACGTTTAGCAGCGTTTATAACAGCATCACAAGAAAAAGATGATCTATTAATTTTATTTTCAAAGAATATTTTGGCGTTTTTAATTCTATATTTTGCCCAACGTTTAAGAATGAGAAAAAATTATCAATATCGGAGAATATAAACATTAATTCCTCCCCCCCCCATGCAACAGCCTCAGGGGCGGGACCCTCAAATTGACAAAACAAAGAGGCGCACCCAGGAATGAAGGCGAAACCGTTTCAACGTTTTATGCTTTTCAGAGTAAAGTCGTGGCTTCTGCACGGTTAACCTGCCCACCGTTGGAAAATAACGCTTGCTTTCACTCAGATTTTTCTATTTTTAATCATCTTTACACGCCTTGTGTATGATTGATTGATTCAAATTTTTTACATTTTATCACATCATCTTTCGATAATTCGTCATTCGTAATTCGTCATTCGTAATTTAAAGTTGTATTGCAACATCCTACCCTTTTTAAAGCATTTTTCACTACGCATGTAACGTTGCGGAATTTTAAAAAGAAAATTTGAGTATTACATTATTAAGTTTAATTTAAAGAATCAATAAAAGTGATAGTCGATTATTACAGCGGCGCAGTAATTTGCAGCCGCTATTAAAAAGAAGAAATCATTCCTGCTGCGTGCGGAATAGGATCAGGAATCGTAATCCGAAAGGATTGTATGAAATTCATTTTAATGAACATCCCCTTCATTTTCATTTTAAATTGTAACGGAGATTTTTCAATGCATAAATACACCAATCGTTTAATTGACGAAACCAGCCCATATTTACAACAACACGCGCATAATCCTGTGGACTGGTATCCCTGGGGAGGCGAAGCGCTTTCTCTTGCCAGAGAACAAAACAAACCCATTTTGTTGAGCATCGGTTATTCGGCCTGCCACTGGTGCCACGTGATGGAAAAAGAATCCTTTGAAGACGAAGAAACCGCGCAGTTGATGAATCGACTGTTCGTTAACATTAAAGTCGATCGGGAAGAGCGGCCGGACATCGATCAGCATTACATGGAATTTGTGCAAACGCTCACCGGATCAGGCGGATGGCCGTTAACCGTCTTTTTAACGCCCGATGGCGAACCTTTTTACGGAGGAACCTATTTCCCTCCTGAAGATCGCTACGGAAAACCCGCCTTTAAAAAACTCCTGGTCATGGTTTCCGAATATTATCACAAAAATCGCCAGCAACTTGAAGAGAATCTGGACAAAATTCGTGAGATTATGGCCCGGCAACGGCGCGAAATTAAAGGCCGCCACATTCCCGATACCGAGGCCTGGAACCAGGCAGTGCAACGGCTTACTCAGTTTTACGACGCGCTAAACGGCGGAATGGGACAGGCCCCTAAATTTCCGGCGGTTCAGGTCTTTTCCCTCTTTTTGCGAAAATTCGCTCACCATGGAGACAAACAATTCTTACGCATGGCGGAGCACACCCTGCAGCGCATGGCCAACGGCGGCATTTACGATCAACTGGGCGGCGGATTTGCCCGGTACGCCGTCGATGAAAAATGGCGCGTACCCCATTTTGAAAAAATGCTTTACGACAACGCCCAGCTCGCCAGCCTGTACATCGATGCCTACCGACTTACGCAGAATCCCTTTTACCTGCAAATTGCCCGCGAAACACTGGAATTTGTTCGGCGAGAATTAACCGACCCCGACGGCGGTTTTTACTCCAGTCTGGACGCCGACAGCGAAGGCCAGGAGGGTAAATTTTACCTGTGGTCAAAAGATGAAATTTTAAAAATTCTGGGCGATGAAACGGGTCGTCTTTTTTGTGCGCGTTTTGGCGTAACCGATGGTGGGAATTTTGAAGGCAGCAACATTCTGTTCGTTAGTAAAAGCTTTGATGAACTGGCCGCTGAATTTAAAAAAACGCCGGAAGAAATTGAAGCCCTGATCAGGCAGGCCCGAAAAAAAATGCTTGCCGAGCGTGAACAACGCATCCGTCCCGGCCTGGACTACAAAGCGCTGACCTCCTGGAACGGTTTGATGCTCAGCGCCTTTGCCGCGGCCTACCAGGTCACTCTAAATCCCACCTACGCCGCAGTTATCGATAAAAACATCGACTTTGTGCGCCGCAACCTGTACCAAAGCGGACGTTTGCTGCACGTTTACAGTAAAGGTCAGAGCAAAATTGACGCCTTTGTGGATGATTACGCTTATTTGATTCAGGGGTTGCTGGATGCTTACGAAGCTCTTTTTGACGAACACTACCTGCAAATGGCGGTGGAGCTCACGCGGCGCGCCAACGACCTTTTCTGGGATAAACGCCACGGCGGCTATTTTTTTGAAGCAACCGGCAAAGACCAGGCCAAGCGCCATTTCAAAAGCGAAACCGACGCATCACAGCCTTCGCCCACGGCCGTAATGCTGCACAATCAATTGCGTTTGTTTCATTTTACTGGCGAACAACTTTATCTTCAAACCGCCGAACAGTTGATGCGCAAATACGGCCAGAAAGCGCTGGAAAATCCCTATGCTTTTGCCAGTTTTTTAAACGCGCTGGACTTTTATCTGTCGCAACCGCTGGAGATTTTAATCTTAAAAAAGGATCAGCAACGATTTGACGCCTTTCAGAAACTGATTTTTAGCCGGTATTTGCCCAATAAGGTGGTTCTGGTACAAACGGCTAGCTCAAAGGCTTCCATGGGACGCCCTCTGCTGCAGGGACGCGAATCCATGGAGGGCAAAACCACCGCCTTTGTTTGCCACGGGCAAAGCTGCTCGTTACCCGTTACAACGGTGGACGGATTAAAACAAATTCTGGAAAAGAATTAAGCTTTGTCAGAAAACGGCGTTTTCACTAAAAAGCGAAAGAATATTGCCGGCAGCAGTGCACAATGAGCCGGGATGTTTTTTAGCGGATAGTGCCGTCTATGCTTCGTCCTGGATTTAAAAGGCATATCCAAAAGAAAAGTAAAGTTGCTCGCGGGCTTCGTTGTTCCAGCCGTAGCCAATTCTAAAAGGGCCCACAGGCGTATCGGCAGCCACTCCCACCAGAGCCGTACGCAAGGGGACATCCAGCCGCAATGCATTTTGCGCCACCTGGCCAACGCTTCCCGCAGTGTTCAAATACCAGCGTTTGCCAAGCCTGTAACGGTAGTTTAGACGTACATACCAGGCAAACTTCCCCCAGCGTTCCTCCCGATGAAAGGCGGCCAGATCGTCCGGACCGCCCAGACGAAAGTTTTCGTAAACCGGCAAGTCATCCGCCGAGCCGGCAGCCATAAGGTCCAGCCCCAAAGTGTGGCGTTTCAAAACCGTCAGATTGGCGTTAAATCGTCCGCAGAATTTAGCAAAAGTTTCTCCGACAGAACTCTGTAAACCGCTGACTGATACGGCGTCTAAAATCAAACGGATGCCTGAGGTTGGAAAATAACGGTCGTTGGTGTTATCGAAAACCATTTTAGCATAGACACCCCAGTAGTCCGACGTTTGATTGGTAAGCCTTAAAACCGGATTCTGTTCGAGCCACACCCGTTCACGGCGCAATCCGGCGGTAAAAAGCAAATAATGATTGGGCTGGATGCCCGCAGAAAACTGAGCCACCGCGCGTTCTGTTTCCAGATGGCTTAACTGTCGGCCCCCTTTCGCATAAACAATGGGTCGATCGCGCTCGTAATAAATACCGTTATGCACCACTAAAGGCGTGGCAAAAAAACGGTCATTAATGACTTCGATTCCTACACGATTATGCCAGTCGCCAAAGCGCACCAGCGGCATAAAGCGCTCGCCCCAGCCCAGAAAATTAAAATGCACGATCTGCACAAAACCGCTCAAACCTTCCTCAGAGCGGTAATTAAGCCCAAACCCGATGGTTCGCGGATATTTTTCAATAACATGAATGGTAACGCCCACCGATTCTTTTGAGAGCGCTTTGAGTTCCAGCCACACATTTTCAAATAGACCGGTGGCATAAATATTTTTTACACCATTCAGGGCCTTAACTTTATCAAAACGATCGCCTTTTTTTAACGGAAATTCTCCGGCGATGACCGAAAGCCGCACTCTGTCCCTGCCTTTAACCTGAATCCATTCAATCCGCGCATGGTTCAACAAACCGCGATCCAGCTTTCTTTTACCTTTCGAACCCGAGCGGTAATCCGCAGGCACCATTTTTTTGATTTCAACCATTTTAGCCATGGCCGCCTCATAACCGGCCTGAATTAAAGAATCCAGTTTGCTGTAGTCGGAAGAACGGTGGTTACCCAGATCCGGCTCGATGAGCACATCGGCCAGTTTCAGATTCTTCTTTTTCAGCTCGCGAATAGTAATATCCAGCGTGTGTGAGGCCACATCGGCAAAATGCTTGGGTTCTTTGCCCAGAGGAAAAAGATCCTCCAGATCGGAGGCAATAATAATATCAGCTCCCATCTGTTTGGCGATATCGGTGGGCAGCATGTCCAGCACGCCGCCGTCCACCAGCATGCGGTCGTCCACGCGCGCCGGCGCAAAAACCAGCGGAATGGACATACTGGCGTGAATGGCCTGCGACAGTTCGCCCCGCCCCAGCGCCAGAAGTTCAGCCGTGGCAATATCCACCGCCGTTACACGCAGGGGAACGACCAGGCTGTCAAAATTGTTTTGCGCGGCAAAGTTAGCCTCCGCAGTTAAGGCAAACAGCTCTTCGCTAATGCGCTGCCCGTTATTCAGACCGAATGGCAGGTAAATATCCCAGAATTTAAAACGTAAGCGTAAAAGCGGCTCCAGCATGCCATAGCGTTTGCTAACCAGTACGCGTTTGGGATCCGGTTCTTGATTAAAAATAGAATTCCAGTCTAACTGGTGCACGATATCGCGCATCTCATGGCCCGAAAATCCGCAGGCATAAAGCCCGCCCACAATACTGCCCATACTGGTTCCGGCGATAAGATCGATGGGGATGTTGTTTTCTTCCAGAGCCATAATTACGCCAATATGGGCAATGCCGCGTGCGCCGCCGCCGCTTAAAGCCAGCCCCACTTTTAAAGGTTTCTGGGCATACAGGGGGATGCCAAGCCACAGCACAAGGGCCAGCATCCCGCTTAAATATTTTAAATGCGTGGCCGATACGGGTGTAAATACTTTTTTTATTAATTCCATGGCTCTGCTCTCTCTGGTTTTTTAAATTTCTCCGTTACTTACCGGGGCTTTCCGAAAATAAATGAATAATAAACGCGCACGGCAAAATTGTTTTCTTTCAAATTGGGATAATCGCGGTAATGGGACCAGCGGTCGTATTCGATGAATTCCAGGTTCAGGCTTTGTCTCTGGCTTAAAAATACACGCGCCCCCATCATCAGGATATCCACATATTCATTGCCCTTTGCACCGCTTAAGGGATGAATCCAGTAGTGTTTGTAGCGCAGGTAAAACTGAACCGATTGCCTTATGCTGTAGAACGATTCGTACTTAACGCTCATTCCCGGCCCCAGGTTGTAATCGCGCCCAACCTCCATGGCGTAAAGCGAATTCACGCCGCCCATGACAATCGCCGAGACAATGAGTGTATTGTTCCATGCGCTGCGATCTGCAAAAGTGTGGCGCGTTAACAGGGCGCCCCCCACGCTGCTGGACGAAATTTTGTAAACGCGGTTATTAAGAAAGCTAAAATTTTTGAACAGGCCAATGGTAGCCTGGCGCGCGCCGAATAAATCTACCTTTTTACCGAAAAGCATGCCGTTGGCAAAAATTGCCAGAATGCTATTAGCGTCGGAAAGGCTGGCGCCCGCTTCGGTTACAAAATAATCAAACGGGCGGTAGTTTTTGCCAGGGTGGGTGTGATCGCCGTACTCCATTCGATACTTTAAGTAAACATGCGGCACGCGTTGCGAAAACTTTTGATCGATGAACACCCCGTTTAACCCAAACGCCACATCCACACGATAAGCCTCAGGATGACGCCTGGCGTCGGGCGCAAGGCTTCCGCCGCGCAACAACCGATTAAAGGCGTTAGAGGGCGAAATAAAAGCCGAAGCAAGATTACGCCAGAATCCGCGTTCGCCTGTCGTCAGGATCAAATTGGAAACTCGGTAACTGATTTCGCCCAGCACAATTCCGCTCATGGGCGTGGTAATGATATCGTTCATGGAAGGATATTCGGTTTCCATGAACAGTTCCCACATCAAACTGCCGCCAAACGAATAAGGCAACGATTTCCAGAAGTCCAAACCAGAAGAACGGGCCATGGTAAAAGAAAGCGCGCCGCTGTAAGGATGAAACAACTGATTGGTTTCAAACCCATCGGCGTCCCACACAAAACCGTGCCGCAAATTATTGCGCATGCTTTCCCAGGAAATCCGCGCCCAGTCCACTTGTTGCACATAGCGGTCAAACGACCAGACCATGACGTTTAAGCCAACGGTTTCTGCTGCCGGCAGCCAGTAGTTGGTTTTTACAGAATCGCGCGCACTCGGCTGCGCCCTTAAGCTGGTTCCAACGACCAGGAAGATGAGTAAGATGACCATTCGTTTGAATCTGCCGCTACTATGTGTACTCATGAAGAACTTCTCATTTTTGCTGCGATGTAAAATCATAAATTTTTTCGGACAAAGGCAAACAGCAAAATCCACACTGTCGCGCGTACTGTCATGGCATTTACGCTGTGTTGGGCTACTTCGTTGCTGAAAATTGTCAGCAGCAATAGCAATACAATAATGTGTCCAACAGTGATTACCACAGCGCCAATTTTTCCCCAGAAATTTTTAAACCACAACAGTCCGGCCGTAATTAAAGATATCACCCCCATCAGCACATTGTATTTCACCAGCCACGGAAGGACGTGGTAATCGGGTTGTGAAATTCCAGCCAGCACCTTCCCACCGGCAATCACGGCCATTGCGCCCATCACCACGGCCACCACCGCAACTATGCGTAAATAAACAAGCTTGCTCATGATCTATCCTCCTTAATTTAATTGAGTTCAAATTAAAAAATGCTAAACGAACCATATTTTTTTGGATGTTTTTTAATGTCTTCGATTAAGGTACGCAGTTCGCGCGTAAGAGTAAATAATTCTTCGTAATAAGCCCGGTCTTTAAGCAAGGCGCCCACCGTTCCATTGCCGTTCAGGGCATCAAGCAAGGAATCGGATTTCTGAACAACGTTTTGCAGGTGGCCAGCGGCGCTTGAATCAAAAACCATTTTGCCCAACGTTCCCTGCCCTTCTGCAATTTGCGCCGTTATTTTTTGCAATTGCCTTGCGGTGGCTAAAAGCGACTGGTACAGCGTGGAATCGTTTAAAAAACGAGCGGCATTTCCGCGACCGTTATTTGCAGCGCCGCTGATCTCTTTTAGATTGTTCAGGCTCTGTTTCAGATCACCGGCCATGGCGCCATCGTTGATCAATGAAGCCATGGTGCCCGGCCCCTCCACCATCTGGCGCGTCAAAAGATCCACATTGTTCAGCACCGACCTTAACTGAGACACAGAAGCGGCCGCATCAACCATAACCTGCTCCAGATCGGGAGAATCTTTGCTGGCAATAAGCGCGCCTTCCCGCAGCGGCGTTTCTGCGGCTTTACCCAGCGAGATATCCACGTAACGATCGCCTAACATGCCCATGGTCTTGATCTGCGCCACCGACGAAGGCGTAATAAATTCCCGGTATTTTTTGTCAATTTTCAGTTCAATAAGCACGCCCGGCTTTTCAGCCCGGTTGGTCAATTTCATTTCGCCCACCACGCCGACCTTTAAACCGGAAAGGGTAATAAAAGCTCCGGGCACTAACGATTCGGCCTGCGGCTTGAACATGTACAGCGAATATTTATCGGCAAATAACTTTTGATTTGATCCGACAATGTAAAAGATAATTCCCAGCAAAACAGCCGAAAGCATAACCATCAAATAAACGCTAATTTTAAAATTGTTATTTTGCCTCAGCGATTCCATACACGTTTTACTCCTGTGCAAAAAGATTTAAAAAGTTGTTTTCCCGCAGTGCAGAAAGCGCCGCGCCGTTGTACTTTTCGAATTCAATCCGTCCGTTTTCCAGGTGGAAAATTTTATCGATCACACGCACAAAATAGTGCAGTTCATGCGTAACAATTAACGATGTTACATTAAATTGTTTTTGCAAGTCACGGATCAGCTCCACCACGCGAATTGCCGAGCGGGCGTCCAGACCGGCCGTTGGCTCGTCGTACAGCAACAGCTTTGGGCGCGTTACAATGGCCCGGGCAATGGCCACCCGTTTTTTCATGCCGCCGCTCAATTGCGACGGAAGGTAATGAAGGTAATCCATTAAGCCCAGATAGCTCAACGTTTCAGAAACCCGTTTTCTGATTTCATCCGGCGGCAGGTGCAGCGCTTCTTTTAAAAAGAAACTGACGTTTTCTTCCACGGTTAGCGAATCGAACAATGCGCCCTCCTGAAACACAATCCCGCACTGCTGACGCACGCGCATCAGCGCACTGGTCTTCAGGGCGCCAATGTCATGTCCCAGAACGTGAATCTTCCCCGCCGTTGGTCGAATCAATCCCAAAATCAATTTAAGGATCGTACTTTTGCCAACTCCGCTGTCGCCGCTGAGTAAAACAATCTCTCCCGGATTGATGTGAAAGGAAACGTTGTCTAAAATTTTACGATTGCCCAGCGTGAGCGATACCTTTTCTAATTCAACCATATTCCCTCAATCAGTAAAGTGAAAGTATAATGCGCGTTAAAAGAAAGTCGATAAATAAAACGCCGACCGAGGCAAAGACCACCGTCTGAGTGGCGGCCCGCCCCATTCCTGCCGCGCCGCCGCGAATGGTGTAGCCATAGTAACTGCTGATCAAACCAATAATCAAACCATAAAAAGGCGGCTTAATCAGGCCTATCGTCAAATCTTTTACCAGCAATCCGCCGCGCATGGAAAGCCAGAAAAACTCGGAGTCCACCCCAATCCAGCGCACAGCCGCAAACCAGCCGGCGATGATGCCCACAGAATCAGCCAGCACAGTGAGAGGAATCATAACCATAACCGAGGCAAAAACGCGCGGCACAATAATACGTTTGATGGGATCAAGCCCAAAGGCCCGCAGCGCGTCCGTTTGCTGGCTCAAAACCATATTACCGATTTCGGAGACAATTTTTGCGCCGGTGCGTCCAGCAATCATCAATCCCGTTACAATGGGGCCTATTTCGCGAATGATGGAAATGCCCATAATGCGCCCTAAAAGCAGTTTGGCTCCAAAAGGCTCCAGTTTTTTCCCGTATTCAAAAGACATGACCATACTGGTAAACGATGTGGCTAAAACAACCAAAAAAAGCGCCTGAACGCCCATCACGTAAAACTGGTAGAGGGTTTCGTGCCGGTAACGAAAAGCAGCGTTCATGGACGAAAGTACGCGAAAGGCAAATTTTAAGCGGCGCCTGACTTCAGCGAAAAAAGCAAAAAAAAGCGATTTTACAAACAGAGAATGCAAATTTTCTATTATGCTGGATACACGCATCTTAACCTCACTGTTGAATCGGCAGAGCCTGATCGGCAGGTGGAACATCAAGTGACGCTTCCGGATTACCCATTAATTTCAAGATGATCTCCTGAACATCAATGGCGTCAAAATCGATGATTTTCAGTCTTAAAGTTATCAATATCAGCAAGATGACCGGAAACGGATAATCAATAGGCGCATAACTGGAATTTGAAATAATCCGGTAAATGTTTTTGAGAATAATCTCCTTTTTTTGCAGCGCTTCGTCAAAGAGTTGTTCCAGTTCGGCCATGGATTCAATGCCCAGGCGTTTAAAAAGGATCAACAGGTAACGAATGGTGTTAGGGTCCTGCTGGATGGAGGTTTCATTAAAACCGATTCTCTTTGCTTCTTTGACCAGCACATCAATGGTTGTCTGGTGCGTTTTCAAAAAATATCCAAGGGTCAGGGCGTTAATTTTTGCAGAAAGGTCTCCGGCCTGGTAGCGTTTTAAATCATCAGAGGCCTGAGCTTCGAGCTGTTTTTTAATGTTTGAAAATTGAATATCGGCCAGTTCGAACAGAGCGCTTAATTGAAAAATCTGACGCAAAATGAGTTTGGGGATTTTTTCCGTGGTTTTGTAACGCAGCTTGTGGTCAATGGTGGCCCAGGCATGTTGCGCTACCGTACGAATCTGAATTTCAAACACATTGTTCTTGAACTTTTGTACATCAAGCGGATAGTTATACTCTGGCGATAACGAAACTTTAAAATGCAAAGAAGAATAGCCAAACTGATCCGGCGAACGATTCAGAGAATCGTACTCAAGATTTTTGTAATGCACTTTAAAGGTTTGCTCGATCAGCTCGCCAATCTGATAAACATCTTCTAAATAGTAGGTAATAAGGCGAATGCCAACCAGATCGGTACAATTGTAAGAAAATTCCTTTCCCGCAGAAAGAACGCGGTAAACTTTATCCAAAAAACTGGGCAACGACTTCACACGCGTTTCGATCTGCAAAAAACTGATGTTGTGCGCAATGAGCAAACGCTCGAACAACAGCTTTAGCTTTTCGGAAAATTCTTTGTTCAACGGGTAGCGATTCTGGTATTCTGCAATGATTTCAAAAACTTTCACGATTGTTCCTCTGCCTTCGGATTACTCGTTTTCTTCTTCCCGAGAAGCTGCTTTTTTTTCTGAGCGTTGCTGCTGTTCGATCAGCGCTTCAATTTGCGTACAAAGCGCGTTGAACCGATCCGTGTCCGCAGTAAGCTCCTGCCGGTAAACGATTTTTCCACCGGCATCGACGACCATCAATACGGGTGTGCTCTGTACGGCAAATTGCGCAAACACCTTGCCTTCCCAGTCGATCAGGTAAGGAAACGGCTCCTTGCGCAATTTGGCTCTGATGAAGGACCTGGGCAAAAACATCGGAAAATCGGTCATCTCTTTCAGACCCAGGGCCATGATGTCTCCGTTGAATTTGCTTTTTAATTTCTGCACACAAAAACGACTATTTTCTAACCAGCGCGCGCCCAGCGTCTTGTTTTTGGTATTGGGTATGAAAGACAGGATCATAATTTGTCCCAGGTGCTCCGCCAGACGAAATTCTTTTTTATTTGCATCTTTCAAAGTAAAGTCTACGACGGAATCAGGGGGTACCGTTCTACCTTCCTGCCCGGCAAAGCTAAAAACAACCATCAGCAGTAGATTTACAACAACCAATGCCGATGCCCGTACGATTCGCGTCATTAATCTGTCAAGTTGTGACTTCATCCGATTTTCCTTTATCCTTAATTCACTTTTTTCAACATTTGCGCACACCCGTAAACGTTCAGCCTATTCAAAGCCGATCGGTAAACAACGCAAAATCCGTAATTTCCCTTGCGCAATGCATTTCAGCTTCTACCAGTCGAACTCCGCAGCGCAGTAGGTAAAATTTTTCGTCATCTGCGTCGTCTTTCTCCGCAAACCCAAAAACTACTCATCGAAGTCTGCCGTTGAATTAATAGACTTCTGCAAAATTCAAAATTAAGGAGGGGAAAACCTTCTTCTAATCGAAATTTAATTTTCTCGATGAAAAAGGCCCCACCGATATCCCCTCCGCTAATAAAAAAGCTACCACGCATCGCTGCGTTCAATCTGAATACCGAATTTTTTGCTTTCGCTGCTCTTCTTTTCAATCAGGTAATCAGGATTTTTATGGTTTGCCAGAGTTTTTGGCCTTCCTCCACAAGATCAAAAGAAAAATCCGTCATACGCCATTTGGTTACAATCAGCCGAACCGCTCCGATAATCATAAATGACAATTCTTCCGCAGAAACCTCTTTGCGAAATTCGCCCCTTGCCTGCCCCTCAGAAATAATTCCGATCATGGAATTCTGATTTTCTTGCATAATCTCAAAAACCGCCTTCGAAAGTCGGGAATCATTCCGAAACAATTCTTCAGAAAAAATTACCGCGGCAACGGTCGGTTTCTCGGAAAAATATTTAAAACGCCGCTCAAGCATGACCTCTAATTTAGCCCGGGGCGAAAGATCCATCTCCAGAATTTGCCTGTTCAGGGTGTTTATGTTATCCTTAAACAGGGTCAAAATACCAATCAAAATATCAAACTTGCTATCAAAATGTCGATAAATGGCCGACTCGGCAATTCCGATTTTTTTCGACAAATTTTTTATGGTCAATTCCTGAATGCCTTTTTCTGCAATCAATTGAATGGCCGTGTTAACGATTTCGCGCTGTCTTTTCGTAAAAGCCACCATAATAAAAATTCCTTTGTGTGTGAATGTTCACTAACAAAAATACGCTTTACTTTGTTCGATGTCAATTTTTTTTATTCTTCTGCGGTAAATGACCGTCAAAAACTTAATGGTTGCGCCAGGCTAAAACTCAAATTTTTTTCTTTGGCACAATCTTTGTAATTTTGCCTTAAAGTTAAATGCGGAGTTTACGGTGCAAAAAAACATTAACAATATTCGTCTTTGGGGTGTTTTACTGTTTATTGTTCTGGCCGTTATTATTTTTCTCCCGGCCGTCATGGAGTACCACTCCACCAAATCGGACCTGGTTCGTCTCTGGCAGGATCAAAGCCGCCTGGTCGCCGAAACCATTGTGCGCGGCAGCCAGACCATGATGCGCTTTGACGAGCAGTTTTTGCTGGATCAAAAGGAGCGCTTGATCAACGACGGGCTGGCCCTTCGGCAATTAGACAGCCTTAACTTTCCGGAACTGCGGCCGGTATTTGAATTTGCCCGCCGTCGCTTACATGCCAGCGTTCTGTTTTTTTCTGAACAAGGCCAGCTACTCAATCCCCCGCCCTCTGGTTCGATGGGCGATCGTATGGTCAGACGATTTCACAATTTATTTCTGCAAGCCATAAAGACTTTACCGCGGGATTCACTGATCTATCTTGCGCCGCCGGAAGCGCAACAGCGCCATTTGCCGCCATTTTTAATCATCCGGCGCGCCAACCAGCAGGGGTATATGGTGGTTATAATACGGCCGGCGATGGGCGAACGCATGATGCGCTTTCGGGGGATGAAAAGGTGGTTAAACGAAATCGTCAAATCGCCGGGCATCCTTTATATTCAATTGTTAAAAGATCAGCGTCCCCTGTTAGAAGCCGGCGATTTTTTGCTGGCGCCCTTGGAACCGCCGGCGGAGGCCTCTTCTTCCAGAATAAGCTGGCAAATCTTAAAAAGCGCCGAGCAAACCATCTTTGATTACTGGCAGCCGGCGCCGAATCAGATGACCATCCGTATTGGTCTGGCGACCACTGCTCTGGCGCACCTACAACAAAACCTTGTTCGCCGTTTGATCTTTAATTCTCTTTTGCTGTTAATTCTGGGTTTTCTGGTCATGCGTTTCATTTTAAGCAGACAAAACGTGGCTCTTTTGCAAAGCCGCCTGAGTCAGTTAGAGACCTACACCATTTCCATCCTGAAAAACATGAGCGACGGCATTCTGGCTTTTAATTCGCGCTTTGAAATTGAATTCACCAATGCGGCCTACGCCAGATTAACCGGCGCACAGGACGTTGACCGTTTCAACTCCGCCATTCAATTTTTGCCATCGGAGCTTAAACAAAAAATAAAGGATTTTCAGGAGATTGAGAACTTCTCATTTCAACATGACAACCATTTTCTGCTGATTAGCGGTAAAAAGGTTAATGCCGGCTCCGAAGAAAATCATTCTGACTTGCTGTACCTATTGATTGTACGTGATTTTACCTCACAAAAAGAACTGGATGAAATACGCACACGGCGCAACAAACTACTGGCCATGGGCGAGCTGGCTTCGCGCGTGGCGCATGAAATCCGCAATCCGTTGAATGGGATTGCCATGCTGGCGCAACGTCTGCAAAAAGAATTTAGACCCACTGAAAATGATGAAGAGTTCCGACAAATGACTTCCGCCATTCGTCAGGAGACCGAACGCTTAAACCAGATTGTTCATTCTTTTTTAATTTACGCCCGTTCCCCGCGCCTGAAGTTTCAATCCACTTCGCTGGGCGAATTTTTAAGCGGTCTGAAGCCCGTTTTACAGGCCAGCGGCAGTTCCCCCCTTAGCCTTCACATCCAATCCGACGTCCGTCTGCCTATTGATCGCGATCAGTTCAAGCAGGCGTTGATCAATCTGGTCAAAAACGCCATGGAAGCTTCTCCTCCACACTCGGCGGTTAGTGTACGGCTTGAGGTTTCAGAAAATAAAGCGCGGATATTGATTGAAGATGAGGGCGGCGGTATTCCGCCAGAGCTGAAAGAGCGAATTTTTGACCTTTACTTTACGACCCGGGAAGAAGGAACCGGCATTGGCCTGAGCATTGTGGAGAAAATCGTTGAAGCGCACGGTGGGAAAATTAAGGTGGAAAGTCCCTACCGCAAAGAGGGTAAAGAAATTCAGGGAGCCAGGTTTATTATTGAACTACCTATCAAGGAACCGAAAGGAGAAGCACAATGAAACAATTCTCCATCCTGGTGGTTGACGACGAAAAAATTCAACGGGAGTCGTTAGCCGGTTTTCTGGCTAAAAAGCGCTATCAGGTGTATAAGGCCGGAAACTTTGACGCGGCCCTGCAAATCATCAAACAAAACGCCATTGACCTGGTTTTAACCGATGTAAAGATGTCCGGCAAATCGGGCTATGACTTGCTTAAGGCGGTAAAAGAGATCAATCCCTCAATCACGGTTATCATTATGACCGCCTACGGCAATATTGAAGAGGCTGTGGCGGCCATGAAGGACGGGGCTTACGATTATTTGACCAAGCCGTTGGAATTAGACGAAGTGGAATTACTGATTAATCGCGCCTTTCAGTTTAAACAATTAACCGAAGAGAATGCCGAATTACGGCAAAAACTTTCTGACAAGCACCGCTTTACCAATATCATCAGCGCCAGCCCTTTGATGGAAGAGGCTTTGAACATGGCGGCGCGCTCGGCAAAGAGCAGAGCGTCGGTGCTCATTGAAGGAGAAAGCGGCACGGGCAAAGAACTGATTGCTCGCGCCATCCATTTTGCCAGTCCGCGCAAGGATAAACCACTGGTGGTTATTAACTGCGCGGCCATTTCGGAAAGCCTGCTGGAAAGCGAATTGTTCGGTCATGAAAAAGGGGCCTTCACCGGCGCCATTCAGGCCCGCGCCGGACGCGTGGAGGAGGCGGACGGCGGAACGCTTTTTCTGGATGAGGTGGGCGATATTCCGCTTTCGGTTCAGGTAAAGTTGTTACGTTTTTTACAGTTCGGCGAGTTTCAGCGTGTGGGAAGCAATCAATCGCGCAAGGTGGACGTACGCCTGATTTCGGCCACCAATCGCGATCTGTTAAAGATGATTCAAGAGGGAGCGTTTCGCGAAGATTTCTACTACCGTTTGAATGTCATCAATATTAAAGTTCCGCCTCTTCGTAAACGTAAAGAAGATATTCCCATGCTAATCGACCACTTTATTAAAAAATACGCCGCTGAAAATGGCAAGGAGATCAAGGGCATTTCACGAGAGGCGATGGACCTTTTGATGAAGTACGACTACCCGGGCAACGTTCGCGAACTGGAAAATTTGATCGAGCGGGCAGTGGTGCTTTCCAGATCGGAGATTATCGAAGCGGACGATCTCCCCATCCAGATGCGGGTGGTGGGTAAAAAGGAACAGGCGCCGCCCGTTGAGTACTATCCCGGCGACTTCCGTCAAAAGGTGGAAGCGTTTGAGAAAGATCTGATCCTTAAAGCTCTTGAGGAGGCAGATTTTAATCAGAGTCAGGCAGCCCGCGCCCTGGGGCTGAGCGAACGCAATTTGCGTTACAAAATGGCCAAATATGGCATTGAACGAGCGGAGAGATAAACAAAATCCATTTCAACGGAAGGGAGAGGGAGAAGAGTGTAAGAGTTGAATGGTTCAATGGTTGAATAGTTGAATGGTTGAATGGTTGAATAGAATTTTACAAGTGCGGAATTATTGAACACCATCGGAGAAAAGTTTCCAACGGACGGTTATTCTCCAGGGGGCTGTCCCAAATGTAAAAGACAATGTATTTTTTAAATCTTTTCTTTCCCTCACCCCCTTTAATTCCCTGGGGTGAGGGCTATTGCAAACTGTTTTAAATTTAAAACATTCTTTGCGTTTTTTAAATGCTGCGGCTGCGTTTCCGTAAAGATGAGCCGTGTTACGCTTTTGCTTCGTACTCTTCCTGTAATTTTTCGTTTCTGGCCGCCAGATGCAGGGCTTCGATCAACTCATCCAGATCGCCTTCCATAATGCGGTCCAGCTTGTAAAGCGTTAATCCGATGCGATGGTCGGTTACGCGGCCCTGGGGGAAGTTATAGGTGCGTATTTTAGCGCTACGGTCGCCGCTTCCAACCATGGATTTACGCTGGGCGTCGATGGCCGAGCGCTGCTCCTGCATGGCCATGTCCAGCAAGCGCGTGCGCAAAACCTTTAAGGCTTTGGCTTTATTTTTGTGCTGTGACTTCTCATCCTGACAGGTCACCACCAGTCCGGTTGGAATATGCGTAATACGCACTGCGGAATCGGTGGTATTGACGCTCTGGCCGCCCGGCCCGCTGGAGCGAAACACATCGATGCGCAGTTCGTTGGGGTCGATTTCCACATCCACTTCTTCTGCTTCCGGCAAAACCGCCACCGAGGCGGCAGAAGTATGCACTCTACCCTGGGTTTCTGTCTCCGGAACGCGTTGCACGCGGTGGACGCCGCTCTCGTATTTTAACGTTCCGTAGGCGTCCGGGCCTTCAACCATAAAAATAATCTCCTTAAAACCGCCGCGTTCGGAGGGCGTGGAACTCATCACGTCAATCTTAAATCCATGATCCTCGCAATACCGCGTGTACATGCGGTACAAATCGCCGGCAAAGATGGCCGCTTCGTCGCCGCCCGTACCGGCCCGAATTTCCACAATGGCGTTTTTGGCATCGTCCGGATCTTTGGGGATGAGCAGGAGCTTTAATTTTTCCTCATAATCGGCAATTTTCTTTTCTAAGTCTTCATTCTCTTCTTTAGCCAGGGCCGCCAGTTCCGGATCGCTGTCTTCTTCAATAATCGCCTTATTTTCTTCGTAGGCTTCCAGCGCTTTCAAATACGGCGCGCCGATTTCAAGAATTTTACTTATTTCGCTATGTTCCCGCGAAAGCTGCTTGTAACGTCCCTGATCGTTGAATACAGAGGGATCCGAAAGTTCTTTGTTTAATTCATCCAGTCTTTTTTGCAGTGCCTGAATTTTTTCTTTCATAATTGCTCCTATGCCGAAACGGGAATGACTTCCGATTGAATGACAGGTTCATCAACCAGCTCGCCGGCAAACTCTTCGCCCAGGGCCGTTTTTAAGGCGACGATGGCCACCTCCAGCTGCTGGTCGTCGGGTGGTTGGGTTGTAATACGTTGCAGCCACAACCCCGGGGCGATTAAGGCGCGCACCAGCGGATGGTCCATGTTTTTGGCCGAGGCTTTTAAACCTTCGTAACTAATGCCGCCTACCACCGGAATCAACGGTAAATGCACAGCCAGGCGGATGAGCAAGGACATTTGTCCGGTACTCAACATGATCAGCGTATCGACCACGGCAAAAAACAGTAAGCTGATCAGCATAACCATGACCAGAAAGCTGGTGCCGCAGCGCGGATGGTAGGTGGAAAACTTTTGCACGTTTTCCGGCGATAGCAAAGTCTTTTTTTCAAAGGCAAAAACCGTTTTATGTTCTGCGCCGTGATATTCAAACAGGCGGTGTACATCCTTCATAAACGAAATTGCCCAGACGTACAACAAAAAGAAAGTGATTCTGAACAGGCCGGCCACCAGATTAAAAGTCAATGCCTGACGTTCAATGTTAAAGATTTCTGTGGTCAGAAAAAGCGGCAGCGCAAAGAAAAAGGCAACGCCAATACCCAGGGCAATGACCAGAGAAAAGACCGCGCCGGTTGTGGACATGCCTTTTTTCTTCTTTTTTTTCTTTTTCGGATTCTTTTTTGCCTCCTCGGCTTCCAGATCTTCCATGGCTTTGTCGGCAGACCACTGCAGGGTTTTAATACCCATGATCATTACTTCAATTAAAGTGACGGCGCCGCGTACAATGGGAATGTTCAAAATTTTATGTCTTTGAATGAGCGATTGAAACTCGTCCACCCGCACTTCTATGGTGCCGTTGGCGCGCCGGACGGCCGTGGCAATGCGCTTGGGAGAACGCATCATCACGCCCTCAATAACCGCCTGCCCGCCAACCGGCATTATTTTTTCATCGGATTGATTGGCCATAACTTCCTCTATTAATTAAACAAAAAAACGGAATGACCTGGCAACCCATTTCATTCCGTTTTTTAATTTCGAAAACGAGAAACAATCTAAAGATTATTTCAGATTGTATTTTCTCATAAACTTTTCAACACGGCCGGCAGAGTCGACCAGTTTTTGTTTACCCGTAAAGAATGGATGACAATTCGAGCAAATTTCAACTTTCAGATCGCCAACGGTCGAACGCGTTTGGAATGTATTCCCACAAGCACAGGAAACCGTGCCTAATTTATATTCGGGATGAATACCCTTTTTCACAACGATCCTCCTTGGTAATTAACTTAAGCTTAGTAATTTAAAGTAAAATGAACACAAATGCAAAGAATTTTTACGAATTCATCATGCGTAAAAATTCCCTGTTATTTTTGGTCTCAGACATCTTTTCCAGCAAGAACTCCATGGCTTCGATCGGATTCATTTCGTTCAGCAACTTGCGTAAAATCCAGACACGCGCCAGCTCTTCGCGGCTGAGCAACAATTCTTCCTTACGCGTTCCGGAACGATTGATGTCGATAGACGGGAAGATGCGGCGATCGGTCAGGCGACGATCAAGCATCAGCTCCATATTGCCCGTTCCCTTAAATTCTTCAAAGATGACCTCGTCCATTCGCGATCCGGTATCGACCAGCGCGGTGGCAATAATCGTCAAACTGCCGCCTTCTTCCACGTTACGCGCCGATCCGAAAAAGCGCTTGGGTTTTTGCAGGGCATTGGAATCAATACCGCCGGACAAAATTTTACCGCTATGCGGCACAACCGTGTTGTGCGCCCGCGCCAGACGCGTAATACTATCCAGCAAAATGACCACATCGCGTTTGTATTCCACCAGACGCTTTGCCTTTTCCAGCACCATATCGGCCACCTGAACGTGCCGCTCAGCCGGTTCATCAAAAGTTGAGCTAATCACCTCGGCGTCCACAGAACGTTCCATATCGGTTACTTCTTCCGGGCGCTCGTCAATTAAAAGCACCATTAGCACCACTTCGGGATGATTTTTTGTAATGGAATTGGCGATTTTTTGCAGCAAAATGGTTTTACCTGTTCTGGGCTGGGCCACAATTAAACCGCGCTGCCCCTTGCCGATGGGCGTTAAAAGGTTCATTATCCTCATGGAATAGTCTTTGCTGGATGTTTCGAGATTCAAACGCTCCATGGGATAGAGCGGCGTCAGGTTTTCGAACAGGTTCCGTTCGCGCGCTTTTTCCGGGCTTTCGTCGTTTACGGCCTCTACGCGCAGCAGGGCAAAAAAGCGCTCGTTGTCTTTTGGGGGGCGAATTTGTCCTGTAATGGTATCGCCGGTGCGCAAACCAAAGCGCTTAATTTGCGATGGCGAGACATAAATATCGTCCGGACCTGGAAGGTAGGAGTAATCGGACGAGCGCAAAAAGCCGTAACCATCAGGCAAAATTTCCAGCACGCCTTTGGAAAAAATCAAACCTTCCTGCGCGGTTTGTTCTTCTAAAATACGATATATTAGCTCTGATTTCTTTAAACCGGAAATACCGGTAATGTTCATATCCTGAGCAATTTTGGTCAGCTCGGTAATTTTTTTCTTTTTGAGTTCTTCAATATCCAACATACGTCAACCTCATCAATATTTTTGTTTGTTTAACATTTATTTTAAGACCAGAGATATTCAATTTAACAAATTCAGGTATGTTTAATTCGACTTTTATTAAGGTGTTACCACGTAATGGCAATATAAAAGTATTAAACAATCATGTCAAATTTTATTGATTCTCCTTTTCGCTTTGTTTAACTATGTCTATTTGATTGCCGGCAACATATTCTGCCGGCTCTGCACAATGCTCTGTGTCTGCCAGACGTTAACTTCTACAACATAGGATCTTAATAAAATGAATATTCGGGATTTTCGGAAAATTCATTAATCAAATATCCGATTAAATAATGGCTGCCCATCACGATTAATAACTCATCTTTTTTTATCCTGTTCAATATTTTTTGTACTGCTTCAACGGGATCTGGATAGATATGGACGCTTTTGCCTTTTTTAATAAAGGCGTCGGCCAGCTTCCCCACCGCCAGCTTTTTAATCGATTGCGGTTCTGTTAAATATATATTCATATTTTGACGGCTTAAAAAATTTACAACTTCTTTGTGATCTTTATGTTCCAGCAATCCGATCAACAGATGAATTTTATGTTCAGGCGCTTTGCGTTTAACAAAAGAAAGCGTGCGGATAATACCGGCAGGGTTGTGGCTCACATCAAAAATGACGCGCGGGACCTTACGCACCGTTTGCAGGCGACCCGGCCACAAACCGTTAAGTAGCGCCTGTTGCGTTTTTTCTTCCGACCATGCCAGCCTCTGACTTTCCAGATAAGCCCTTCCAGCCACCAGAGCCAGGGTAATATTCTGGGCCTGAAAATCTGCGGTCTGAGACGTGCGAAAACAATGTTTTTCCGAAGTCTTTTTAAACTGTACTTCGAAGCGCATGCCATCCAGAGAACTCTCCAGAATCCGGTAAGCGGCCAGATCTGTCAAATAGTTAAACTGATCGGGGCGTTGAATGTGTTGCAGAAACACCGTAAGCGCTTCCTGTTTTTGCGGCGCGCAAAATACGGGAGCGCCGTTTTTAATAATGCCCGCTTTTTCGCGAGCAATGGAAGCAAGCGTATTGCCTAACTGTTTTTGGTGGTCAAAATCGATCGGCGTTAATACAACCATCTGCGGCCGGACAATATTGGTAGAATCCAGCCGACCGCCCAGCCCGGTTTCTATAACGGCCACATCTACGTTCATATCGGCAAAGTATTTAAAGGCCATGGCCGTTGACGTGTCAAAAAATGTGGCTTTCTTTTGCAGAATGAAATCTTTGTTCTGGAGCCAGAATTCGGCGATAAAATCTTTGTTAATAAATTCGTCATTCACGCGAATTCTTTCACGGTAATCGCTAAGATGGGGACTGGTAAACAGGCCGCTCTTTAAACCATGGGCCTGCAACAGAGCGTGGATGAAAAAAGCCGTGGATCCCTTGCCGTTTGTGCCGGCAAGGTGGATAACCGAATATTTTAGATGGGGATTCCCCAATCTGGAGGATAGCGCCGAAATATTTTCCAGCCCCAGTTTGATGGCAAATTCCTGTAAAGCGTAAATCTCACGGACGGCCTGAGCGTACTTCATCTTTTTAAATCAGCTTACCTAAAATAAACCCGATAACAATACCAATTAAAAAAACGACGGTTAGAATGCGGTAGTTAACAACCTCGCTGGTATAGCCCTTTTTGATGGCCAGAATGGAAACAAAATAGCCCATGGCATTGAGCAGCCAGAAAAAAGGCAAAGCCAGCACCTTGGCCACAATGGGGCCGATGATGGGGATTAATCCAATAATATTCAACAAACCGATAAACGCCTGCGAAATAATGCCAAAAATGACCACGGCGCCGCCAATAATCGATTTGTCCACATTAAGATGAATGGCCACCACCACAAAGCTGACAATGATTACCCACGCCAGAATGGTCTTCCAGAAGGCAAGCACAAAATACTTAAACGAAATACTGAAATTTTTAAAAGACTTTTTCGGAGCTTCTTCCATTACACGCTTTATACATTCATCTCATTATTAAGTTGCTCACTAACCATGCCAAATCGGCGTTCGCGATGGGCATAATCCCAGATGGCGTCCACGAACTGGGGCTTGCGGAAGTCAGGCCAGGCGGTTTCAGTAAAGTAGATTTCCGCATAAGCGATTTGCCACAGCAAAAAGTTGCTGATGCGTTTTTCGCCGCCGGTACGGATGATCAGGTCCGGGTCCGGTTGATTGGCCGTATATAAAAACTGCGCGATGGTTTCCTCATTAATATGCCGTTCATCCAGCCGGCCCGCTTTAATTTCTTGCGCCAATTTTTTAAAGCTATCTACAAGCTCCTGCCTTCCGCCATAACTGAGCGCCACATTTAGCGTCAGGCCGGTGTTGTCTTTTGTCATTTCCATGGCCTTTTGCATGCTGTTTCGCGCAAAGTCGGGTAGTTTTTCCAGATGGCCAATGGTCTGAATTTTGACATTCTGCTCCATCAGGCGCTTTATTTTACGGTTGATGGTAGAAACCAGCAACTGCATTAAAGAAGCCACTTCCCAGCTTGGCCTGCGCCAGTTTTCTTCGGAAAAAGTGTAGATGGTTAAATAGTCAACGCCCAGCTCGCCGCAGGCTTCCACAATGGCCTCAACGGAATTAACGCCTTCTCCGTGACCGGCCACGCGCGGCAGGCCGCGTCGTTTGGCCCAGCGCCCGTTGCCATCCATAATGACGCCCACATGGCGCGGAATATTGCCGCTTTCTTTTATGATCTGTATCTTTTCTTCTAATTTCAATTTTCACCTGAATTCTGAATTCTACAATTTACAATTTATTAAATTACAAATTTAATGGTGAATTATCAAATGGAGAATCAACAAGCAACAATCAAAATCAAATTGAAGTTCGATTTACGTATGTTAGCCGCGCAGTTTTACCAATAAGACGGCGGGCAAATGGGGCAACAACAATCTGAATATTTTCCAGCGGGTGGAAATAACCGCCCGACGTTTTCTTTTTTTTATGGCGCGCAAAATACTTTTGGCCGCTTTTTCCGGTGAGATGACGAGGAACGCATTGTTCCGATCGGCGATCATCGGGGTTTCTACAAAACCGGGCATGATTTCCGTAACATGAACGCCCCGGGGTTCCAGACGGGAACGCAGGCCGTCCAGATATTTTCCTTCGAACGCTTTGGTGGCAATGTAAGCCGGATTAACGCTGGCCAGGTATTTAGCCAGCGAGGTTATTCCAACCAGATGCCCCCTGCCCTGCTGTTCAAAATAGCGGGCCATTCTGTTGCAAACCGCCGCCCAGCCCAGCACATTGGTCTGGATGATGTTTTTTTCAATCTCCCACTCCAGCTCGGGGTTGGCGCCCACAATACTCGAAGCGATCACCGCCACATCAATCGCCGGCTGCTCATCCAGCCATTCGTCCAGCGCCGCCATCGTCTTTTGTTCCTGCCGAATATCCAGCGTTTTTCCCGAAAAAAAATCTGGAAATTTCCGGGAAAGTTCCTCCAGCGCCGATTGACTGCGGCCTGCGCCCAGCACGCGATGGCCTTTAGTTACAAGTATTTCCGTCAAAGCTTTACCAATACCAGAAGTACATCCAACAATCAGATAGGTTTGCATGATTAATCCTTTTTGATTTTATTTCTCATTTTCTTTAATTTGCAAAAAAAAAGTTAGCGAACTATGGATTCACCAGAAATTCACATTGACGTAAAAATCGGCACATCCGGTTACAGTTATGAAGACTGGCGCAGCCACTTTTACCCCGCCAATTTATCTAAAAGTAAATTTTTAGAATTTTACGCGCAATTTTTTAATGCCGTAGAGATCAACAGCACTTATTACGCCATCCCCAATTCCTTTACCATCCGGCGCATGGTAGAAAAAACGCCGCCCAATTTCTGTTTTATTGTGAAAACGCATCAGGAAACAACGCACCGCCGCCAGGAAAATTCGCAGGCCATCGCTCAGCTTTTAAACGCTTTAAAACCGATGATCGACAGCGGGAAATTCCATGGCTTTCTGGCGCAGTTTCCCTACTCGTTTAAAAATAACGAAGAAAACCGCAAATATCTGTTACAAACCAGAGAGCTTTTGCAAGAGCATCCACTATTTGTTGAATTCCGACACATTAGCTGGATTACGCCTCCCATGTACCAGTTTTTAGAACAAAACAACATTGGCTACGTAAATGTGGACGAGCCGCAACTACCCGGTTTGCTTCCGCCGCAGGCCCTGGCAACGACGCGCTTCGGATATGTGCGTTTTCATGGGCGCAATGCCCAAAACTGGTGGGAAGGCAAAGGTTCCGCCCGCTACGATTATCTTTACACGGAAGAAGAACTTGAACAATGGATGGGCAATATCCGTCAATTATTGCAAAAAACCTACCGCACCTACATCTTTTTCAACAACCATCCGCGAGGGCAGGCTATTAAAAACGCCAGGCAAATGTTAAACCTCATTCAGAACCAGCTAAATATTTTTAATGATTGAACTATTAGACACGCGGACAAAAACAAAGAGCAACAGAAACAGCGAACCGAGCATTGCAATGCCCGCGCCAAGTCCAAAAAAATCGACGCAGGCGCCTAAAATGGGGCTGGCCACCACGACCACCAGCGTCTCTAACTGACTGGCCGTGCTCAGGCCAGAAGCCATGATGTTAGACGGCAACAGCTCGCTCAAATAACTCACAATCAACGGTCTTCTGATGTTGCGTATTAGATACAGGCCGGCGTACAATAATGCCGCTAACAAGCCCATTTTTAACATGAGCGACAGGCCAGAAAAGATCACGCTTAAAACGCCTACCAGGTAAGCCGCATCAATGGCCAGCGCCAGGTTTTTGAAACGGGCTTCCAGTTTAAAGGCATTACGCGCGCTGTAAGAGGTTAACAGATACAAAACAAAGTAACTTGCGCCAATCAGAATGGCCGTACGCTGTTTTTCACTAAGAGCGAAAAAAACAGGCATCTGCAAAACCAGAGTTTGCAGAACGGGTTGCAGGTAATCTTTCAGCGTCTTAAAAAATCCGCCAAAAGAAGCGGCGCTAAAAAAGGCGCGAACGTGTGGCACGGAGGCAAATTGCGTAAAATAATCTTTTAAATTCCGTTTTAAACGAAGCCAGAAACCTTCTTTCCTTTGCAACTGAGCCGCATCCAGTTCATCCGGATAGCTGGCCAGGTTAATAAAATCGAGCACATACGGAATAGCCGAAATTAAAAACAGAGCGCGGTATTGATGCGTTAAAAAGATAATGCCAACCGCCAGCAGGGAGCTTAACGCCGAGCCCAGTTGACTCCACGATCGGGTTCTTCCGTAAAATTGCGTTTTAAGAGACGTCCAGTTATTTAATTCCAGATATTTTAAAATCATCGCTTTGTGCGTTCCGGAGCGGAAGGCTTCTGCCAGGCCAAATACGATCATGGACAGGGCAAAAACAACATACGACCGGCCGAGGTAGAATAGAGCAAACGAAAAAATATAGGCGCCAAAAGAAAACAGCATGGCCTTTTTACGTCCAAAGGTATCGGCCACAATGCCCGAAGGAATTTCGAAAATATTTTTAAAAACTTCTCTGATCGAATACAATGAGCCGATTTGCAAATAAGAGAGCCCCGCTTCCCTAAAGATGAGGATCAGAAAAGCGTCAAAAAAACGCAGATTTTTCAAAAATCCATACGCGCAGAAACGGTAATATTGAAGATTTTTAAAAGGATCTCTGACAGCGCTGTTTTTCATTCTGTTTTTACCCTAAAATTTCCCCTGAAAATTATTAAATTTGTTTTTTTGTTGACGCCCGTCATTTGTTAAAAAGTCATTTTTTTTGTAAACTAATACAATTTACATAATTTATTTGAAAAAGTCACAGCTTAAAAAGGAGAAGCATTGGGCTACACCGTACGTTTTGCCCCCAGCCCTACCGGTTACTTACATGTAGGCGGAGCGCGCACGGCTATTTTTAACTGGTTGCTCGCCAGACAAAGTCAGGGTAAATTTTTGCTGCGCATCGAAGACACCGATTTGCAACGCAGTACGCCGCAATCCGTACAACAAATTTTAAACAGCCTTCGCTGGCTGGGACTCGACTGGGATGACGAGGTTTTTTATCAAAGCAAAAATCGATCTCGCCATGTTGAAGTGGCCAACCATCTATTAAAAAAGGGAAAGGCATACCGTTGTTTTTGCAGCAAAGAAGAACTGGAAGAAAAACGGCGTAAGTTTGAGGCCTTAAAGCTAAACCAGCGCTATGACGGCGCCTGCCGCCGCTTATCGCCAGACGAGGTTCAGGAAAGACTGGAACGCAAACAGCCTTTTGCCATTCGCTTTAAAGTGCCTCAGGGACAAATTGTTTTTGACGATCTGGTTCACGGCCGGATGGAAGTGGACAACAACACGCTGGATGACTTTATTATTGTGCGCTCTGACGGAACGCCCGTGTATCAACTGGCCGTGGTTGTGGACGACCACGATATGAGTGTTAATCTCGTTTTGCGAGGCGACGATCACCTGCCCAATACCAATAAACAAATTTTAATTTACCGGGCCATGAACTGGCAACCCCCGCAATTTGCCCATGTGCCGTTAATTTTAGGGCCAGACAAAAATAGGCTTTCTAAACGGCACGGCGCTACCTCTGTAGAAGAGTTCAAAGAGCGCGGTATTTTGCCCGAAGCGCTGTTTAACTATTTGTGTTTGCTGGGCTGGTCTCCGGGAACCGATCAGGAAATTTTTAGCAGGGCGGAATTAATCAGAGAATTTAAAGTGAAGCGCATCAATAAAACCGCCGCCGTTTTTGACGAACAAAAATTGCTGTGGATGAACGCCAAATATCTTGCCGATTACGATGAAAATTCTTTAATAGAAATGATTCGCCCCTTTTTGTCCGAGCGAGGCATTACAGAACAGGATTTGCGCGCCGACGAGCGTTTATTGTATTTAGTCAAATTACAAAAAATCCGTTCTAAAACATTAACAGACCTGGCCGATGGCCTTTTGCTCTATTTTAAAGACCCCGAACGTTATGAAGAAAAAGGCGTGCGCAAATTTTTTCTAAAAGAGACGGGCCTTAGCCTGTTAAATGAACTTTACGCGTTTTTTAAGAACCAAACGCCGGATTTTTACGACCAGGTTGAACGAATCGAGCGAGAACTGCGCCAAAAGGCAGAAGATATGAACCTGAAGGCCGGGCAACTAATCCAGCCGCTGCGTCTGGCGTTGACCGGCAGCACAGCCAGTCCAGGGATTTTTGAGTTAATTTATGTATTAGGTTCTAAAAAGGTTTTGAACCGCCTGAAAAATGCTATAAATTATGTTAAAAAAATGAATGATTTAAATGCTTAGTCAAACGTTTAATATTTTAGTTTTAAGTGAGGAGCGAGATTTACTTCATCTTTTAAAAGGCATTCTGGGCGCCACCAGATACGAAATCAGCGCCGTAAGCAGTGAAGAGGCGATGATCGGCTCATTGTCTCAAAAACACCATGACCTGATTATTATCGACCAGACTTTTGCCGGAATCAACGGACAAACCATTAAAACGCTTTATCACTCTTTCCCTGATCTGGCATACATCATCATCGCCCACGATCTTTCCAGCGTTAACGACTGGCCCGGCTTTAAAAAAATTAATTTCGTAAAAAAAGATCAGATGGAGTCGCGCCTGCCCCTGCTTCTTAGCAATATTTACACCGCGTTCAACGAAAGTCATGTTCCCACTCTGGAATACAACAACCTGATCCGAACCGCTCTTGACGACAGCCTGACCTTTACGGCGATTGTACATTCCGATGGCGACATTGTATTTCTTAACCGACCGGCAAGAGAGATTCTGAAAATTCAAACGGATGAAGTTGAAGGATTAAAATTTTTCGATTTTTTAAAGGACGGCGAAAAGGTCTGGCAATTTTTGACCATGCGCTGGCATGACCATCCTGAACAAAGCATTAGCATGGATCTTTATTTATCGGATAAAGATTTCAACGAATTTCCGTTTCCCGTTATAATTAGAGCGGTGCGGAATCATGAACTGTATTTTATTATTCAAGGGAAAACGCTTACCGAAGCGGAATCGCTCTATAATAGCTCCGACTCATCCGCTCTATTAAAAGCCTTTTCCGAGTCCCTGGCCAACGACCTGCTAAATCCACTGAATGTAATCTGGGGACGCTTGCAATTATTCCAGAGCAATCCTCATCTGGAACAGTCAGATTTGCATACGATTAAATTGATTGAACGCCAGCTAACACGCATTAACGATGTGATCAGTAAATTGGTGGCCGTTACCTCTCTTAATCGCGATCTGGTACCGCAACGCGTATTTTTAAATGACGTTTTTAATAGTTTGATTCAGCAGCCCAAATTAAAAGATTTACTGGAAAGTCAGAATAGCTCCATCCGCTTTGAACTGGATGCGCTGCCGCCCATCTACGGGCAATCGGCCCAGATAGAATTATTGCTTTCTACCTTAATCGATTTGATTTTTAACCTAAGCGGCACCAACTCGCGAATAACTATTAGCAATAAACCGGTGGATAAAACGAAGAGTACAAAACAATTAGTAATAGATTTTAAATTGTCGGATGCCACTCAGGTTCCGGATCAGTTGTTGTTGAAGAGTTGTTTGAAGTTTAATGAAGGTGAAAAAAAGAAATTTGCCCTGGAAACGACCATTATCAGGTATTTGCTGGACGAATATCAGATCAAACATCATTTGAAAGACGACCATTCAACCCTTATATTATCATTAGTATTTCCTTTAAATTAAGGCAGGAGGGCTGATGAAGGCCAGAATACTCATTGTGGATGACGAGCGGGATGCTCTGGATTTAATGCGGGAAGTATTCGAAAAGAAAGGATACACTCCCGTAACCGCCCTCAATGGACTGGAGGCCATTAATATCATTAAACAGCAGGAGCCGGATGTAATCCTTACCGATATTCGCATGCCAGAGATGGATGGCATGGAGTTATTGCGCGTGCTTACCAAGGATTATCCTCACATTCCGGTGATCATGGTAACCGCCCACGGCACCATCGAAACCGCTGTGGACGCCATGAAGATGGGCGCAAAAGATTATATCCTGAAACCGATCCGCATCAATGAAATTCTTTCTAAAGTTGAACGCATTACCCAGCTCAACTCTCTGATCAAAGAAAATGAATATCTGCTTAGCAAGCTAAAGCAGACCTACGATTTTACCAACATGATTGGTAAAACCGAAAACATCCGCAAACTGTTTGACCTGGTGAAAGATGTGGCAGCAACCAACACTACGGTTTTAATCGAAGGCGAAAGCGGTGTGGGCAAAGAGCTGATTGCCAACGCCATCCACTACAACAGCCCACGCGCCAAGCGGCCCTTCGTAAAAATTAACTGCGGCGTACTGGCCGAAAGTTTACTGGAAAGCGAATTATTCGGTCATGTGCGCGGAGCGTTTACCGGCGCCATTCGCGACAAAATCGGCCGTTTCGAAATGGCCAACGGCGGCACGCTCTTTCTGGATGAAATAGGCGATATCTCTTTAAACATGCAGCTTAAGCTTTTACGCGTTTTGCAAGAAGGCGAATTCGAACGCGTCGGCGGAACAGAGACCATCAAAGTGGATGTGCGGATCATTGCCGCCACCAACAAAGACCTGAAAAAAGCCATGCAGGAAGGCACCTTTCGCCAGGATCTTTACTACCGTCTGAATGTCATCCCCATCCGCGTTCCGCCCCTACGGGAACGCCGGGAAGACATCAAATACCTGACCTACCACTTTATCGAAAAGTTCAATAAAATTTACGGCAAAAACGTAATGGATATTGAGCCGGAAGCCATGGATATCCTGGAAAAATATGACTACCCCGGCAACATCCGCGAGCTGGAAAACCTGATTGAACGAATCATTGTTTTGAATAAAAAGAATATTATTACCGTAAAAGATCTTCCGGAAAATATTCGTAATTACGTGGGCGAATTTAACACCGAAAAAATCGATTTTTCGCGCGGCTTTAATCAACTGGTCGAAGACTATGAAAAAAATCTGATCATCAAGGCCCTGGAACAAAACAAATTCAACAAAGTGCAAACGGCTAAAATGCTAAAGATGAATCGCAGCACGCTTATTTCTAAACTGAAAAAATACCAGATCGATTAAAGACCCTCCTGACCAATACAGACGTCAGCTTTATCTTTGTCAACAGGCGGTTTAAAACGGTTAATAACCTAGGCGTTTTAATTTACGTTCGTCGTAGCGCCAATTTTCGTTGACTTTTACGCGCAGCTCAAGGTAGATTTTGCGGCCCAGAAATTCTTCTATTTCCCGACGGGCAGCCTCGCCTATCTTTTTAAGAGCCTCGCCTTTTTTTCCAATGATGATTCCCTTTTGTGATGGCCGCTCCACATAGATGATGGCATAGATGTAATCCTTGCTGCCCGGGCGTTCTTTAAATTCTTCGACCACCACCTCGGTTGAATAGGGCACTTCCTGAAAAAAACGTTCAAAAATTTTTTCCCGGATGATTTCGGCCACAAAAAAGCGCTCCGGCTGGTCGCTTAAAACATCGGGCGGGTAAAAAGGCGGATGCTGCGGTAAGCGTTTGACGATTTCCTGCTCCACCTGATCCACTCCATCGCGTTTCAAGGCGGAAATCGGAATAATCTCCTCAAACGGATAGAATTCCCGGTACTGATCGATCAAAGGCAGCAAATCCTGTTTGTTAATTAAATCCACTTTATTTAACAACAACAGCGCCGGTTTCTTTTTGGGATTCATGGCTTCCAGATCCACTTCTACGGGATGTTTATGTTCCGTGGCATCCACGATTAAGGCCAGCAGGTCGGCGTCCTGCAGAGCGGTGTGAACCTGTTCCATCATGCGCGTGTGCAATTTGTATTTTGGTTTAATAATGCCCGGGGTGTCGATAAAAACGACCTGATATTCCGCTTTGTTTAAAATGCCCAGCACCCTTCGACGCGTTGTTTGCGGTTTGGCGGAAATAATCGACAATTTAATGTTTAACAAGGCGTTTAACAGGGTAGATTTGCCGGCATTGGGCAAACCGATAATCGCCACATATCCGCTTTTAAAATTTTCCGGGGTCTCAATCAAATTCATTGTTTAAATGCCTCTCCTAATTTTTTTAGTAAATCCAACCGTTTGTTCAAACTTTCAAATTCTGTGGCCCTGGCCAGGTTGTCCGTACTGAACTCACAGATCAGACCGTTTTTACTCAAAAATACGTAGCACAATTCTTCAAAGTGATTAATAAAATCCTTTACAACCGGGTACCCGACAATTTGTTCCAGCCGTTTCTTGTTTTTGTGAATAAAGGCGAATTTTTTGCCGTTTTCTGCTTCAACCACGGTCAGGCCTTCGGTATTGTTTTCCCGCTGTTTTTTAAGCCATTCCAGTTCAGAAATGGTCAGCGCTTCGCCGGCCGGCAGGTCCCAGCTGATATCCACATAATTCATGCGCTTATCTTTCAGGCGTTCCGTGCTGATATTTAAGGTGAACGGATATCCTTTAACTTTGCCATGGAAAAATGGTCGCGCGGCAAAGCCCCTTCGAATAACCTTGCCCTCAAAGTGATCTTCAAGGTCTAACAGGTTTCTGTGGATGGTGTCCCAGTGAGATTTCCGCACATACAAAACAATCGCCCACAGAATAAATACGATTAAAATAAACAAAAAAACAAAAAACATCCTAAAAAACCCTTACATATTAGTCACATAAAACGGCATTGGCGAAAAACAAAGCACAAAAATAATGTACGAAATCCAGCCTAAAATGCGGCGCTTTTTATCCAGAATGATGGAATCGTTCAGCGTTGGAGGATGCCGGAAGCGAATGAACACCAGAATCAAAATTGACCACAACACCCAGATGTAGGAATTGAAGTTGGAAATCAGGTAAACGTTCAAAACGATTAACAAGGCAAAGGCGCCCAGAGCAATGAAACGCGCCCGGTCTCCAAACATGGCGTAGGTAATATGCCCGCCGTCTAACTGCCCAATCGGCATTAAGTTGATCGCCGTAACCAGCAGTCCAAACCAGGCGGCAAAAATAAACGGAAAATGATACATCTCGTTCATGGGCAGGCGGCTGGCGCCAAAAAACGCTCCCAGCCAATCATAAAGCAAAGTATTCCCCAAAACCAGGTTAATGCCGTGCGGATCATTTAGGGGATGGATTTGAGAAATGTAGGCGTAAATGCCATTGGTGTCTGGCAAACGGCTAAAACCGATGATTAAAAAGATCAGGCTGACCACAAACCCGGCCAGGGGTCCGGCCACGCCCACGTCAAACAATGCTTTTCGATGCGGCATGGGCGAACGCATCTTGATAAAGGCGCCCAATGTTCCGGGATGGAAGGCGGGTAAAAACAGAGGGATAAAATAGGGTAATGTTACGTCAATGCGGTAATAACGGGCAGCCAGGTAGTGTCCCATCTCATGAGAAAACAAGATGGCCAGCAAGGCAAAAGAATAACTAAAACCGGTGGAAAAATCGGCCCACGAAGCAAACGGATCGTGCCCTCGCAACATGGCGCCGGTCATGCTGGTGGTTACAATAGTCAATAGAAATAAGATCAGATGCAACCAATAACGCGGTTTCCGCCTGGGCGGATACGGTTTTAAAATTTTCAGATAGTAGTAATTGGGAGAGGTTTCGATGTTTGAAAAAATGCCTCGCCTCAGCAATTCATCCTGAATTTCTTCCAGATCTTCAAGGGTGATCCGTTCTTTTTTTTGTTTAAAGATTGGAACACCGTACAATCGACTCAATAGTTCCAGATCCAGTCGATCTTTGATGACCTCTTTCGATTGATCTAAAAGCGCTTTCACTTTTTTTTCACCCTGTTGATTAGTCGTTCTGTTTTTATCATGAGAGCCTTTGAAAAACTTTTGCCGATTATTAAGAAATCCTGTCTCCTCCCGCAGCAAGTTTTGCAGTATTTTGCAGGAACGAAGATTTAATAATTTTTTTTCAAAGACTTTTCTTATTTACTTTGTTGCACTTTGCCCGTCATTGGTACAAACCTTACCGGCAGCACATTGCGCATGGAGATTCCTTCTTCGGATTTTTGCACCACCACCAGTTCCTGCACATATTCGCCGACCGGTAAAACCATAACGCCGCCGATCTTGAGTTGTTCCAGAAGGGGCGGTGGGATGTTGGGCGGCGCGGCAGTAACGATAATGGCGTCGAAGGGGGCTTTTTCTGGCCAGCCGTTGTAGCCGTCGCCCTGTTTCACCTGCACATTGTCGTAGCCCAACTCCTGCAATCGCTCGCGGGCGATGCGGGCCAATTCGGGAACGATTTCAATGGTATAAACCGAATCGACAATCTCGGCCAGCACCGCCGCCTGATACCCCGAGCCGGTGCCAATTTCCAGAACGCGATCGGTCGGCTTTAAATGTAATTGTTCGGTCATAAAGGCTACGATGTAAGGCTGGCTGATGGTCTGGCCGTGCCCGATTGGACGTGGTTCGTCCAGGTAGGCGTAGGCCATTTCCGATTCTGGCACAAATAGGTGCCGCGGCACGCTTTCCATGGCCCGGATCACTGCGGGATCTTTAACGCCCCGGGCAATAATTTGCTGTTCAACCATTTGTTTGCGCAGTTTTGCGTAATAATCTTCATTTTTTTTCATAGATTTTTCCTGTACACACCCCACTAAAAAAATACTCAAAAGCAAAAATTTAAAATGTACTCGCATGGTATTCCCTGATTAATGTTTTAACATACATACCAGATGCTGATGTACGCTTTCGGCCAGCGCGTTCAGATGGTATCCGCCTTCCAGAAATGAAATGATTCGTCCCGTACAGTAACGATTGGCAAATTGGGCCACCATTTCGGTTAATTTGTAAAAGCCTGCGGTGGTAAGGCGCATGCCGCCGATCGGGTCTTTAACGTGCGCGTCAAAACCGGCGGAAATTAAAATCAAATCTGGCTTAAACCTGCTTTCGATTGCCGCCAAAGAACGTTCCACATGCTCCACATACTCGGCGTCGCCCTGGCCGTAAGAGAGCGGTACGTTTAAGGTAAAACCCTTTCCGGGGCCGCTGCCTGTTTCTTCGCGCAATCCGGTCATAGGAAACAGCGGGTACTGGTGCAGGCTAAAGTAGAAGACCGTAGGGTCTTCATAAAAAGCATGCTGCGTGCCGTTTCCATGATGCACATCCCAGTCAATGATTAAAATCTTTTCAGCGAATTTTTCCCTTTGAGCCAGGCGGGCGGCAATCGCCACATTATTAAAAACACAAAAGCCCATGGCTCTGCTGCGCTCGGCATGATGGCCAGGCGGGCGAACGGCTGCAAAAACTTTATCGTATCCTTCTTTAAAAACTAATTCCAGAGCGCGTGCGCCCGCCCCCGCAGCGTGCAGAGCAGCGCCAACCGAATGTTTACTTAAAACCGTGTCGCCCACATCGAGCGTAACGCCCTCTTTTCCGGCCTGATTCTTGATAAAATCGATATGGCTTTGATCGTGAATCAGCCGCAAAGCCTCTTCGCTCGCCTCGGAGGGCTGAAATTGATCGACACGATTTAAAAAATTTTTCTCATTCAAATAGTCAAGAATCGCTTTGAGCCGTTCCGGGCGCTCCGGATGGCCAATTCCCGGATTGTGCTCTAAAAACAACGGATGAAAGATGATTGCCAGCCGTCCCATAATCACAGCTTCTTAAAATAAATTTTAAAGGTTGTCCCCTTACCCGGGGTTGATTCGACTTCGATTCGTCCTTTGTGTTGCTCCACCAGATTTTTAACAATGGCCAGGCCCAGGCCGGTTCCGCCCTTTTTACCGCTGGTAACAAATGATTCGAAGAGGCGGTCTTTAATTTCCGGCGGAATTCCTTTGCCCGTGTCTGAAAGCTGAAATACCACCTCACCGTTAGCTTCAAACGCTTTGATCGAAAATTTGCCGCCTTTATCCATGGCTTCCAGGGCATTTTTCATGATATTCATAAAGATGCGGATGACCTTGTCGGGATCCACGTACAGCATGCTGGCGGCCCTGCATTCGACTTCAAACTCATAGCCCTGTTTTTTGATTTCGTTTTCAAACAATTTTTTGAAATCTTCCAGCAGTTTGTTAACGGGATATTTAACCGGTAAAATGCTTGTTTTCCCTTTGGCAAAATCGAGTACATCGTGCGCCATATTGTTTAGAATCTGGATTTGTTTGATGACGATTTCGGCGTATTCGTTTCTTAGATCAGGGTCTTCTTCATCGCGCATTAAATCGACGAAACCGAAAATATTGTTCATGGGCGTGCGCAGATCGTGCACGATTGTGCTGAGCATATTGCCAATGGTGGCCAGGCGTTCGGCCTTGATTTTTTCCTGTCGCAGTTTGCGCGCTTCAATTAAACGCGAAATCTGTCTGCTGGCCGAGGTTAAAATTTTAACGTCGTCTTTAATAAAGATGTCGTTTTGGTTGATTTTATTGAATAGCTGGATAATGCCCACGGGTTGATCGTTGATAATAAGCGGCGCGCAGATCAATTGATTAATTTTGAATTTTAGGCCGCTGGGCTGGTTTTGCAGATAAAGCGGATCGTGCGTGGCGCAATTGGTGTAATAGACTTCGCCGCTGCGCAGAACATGTCCTTCAATGCCCAGATCGGATGCCAGATCAATTTTTTTGCTATCGGTCTTGTGAATATTCTTAAAATAATAGGGACCGAATGTATGATTTTTTGCATCGTAGAAGGCAATTAAGCCGGCTTTTACTTTTAAAGTGCTTACGAGTTTATCTAATAAACGGTCGTAGAGGGTATCATCCTGATCGGTGTAGGAGGCTTCCTGTTCAATGGAATAAAGGAGATTTAATTCCTGAATTCGTTTTTCCAGGGCGAGGTAGAGTTGGGAATTTACCAGGGTAATGGCCAGTTGGGCGGCCAGGCTGGCCATTAATTCTTCGTCTTCACGCGTAAAATGGCCGCTTTTTTTGTTGAGCGCTTGAATAACGGCCAGAATTTTAGGTTTGCTTTTAGAGCTGCGAATGGGTTCGAAGATGGGCATGCACAAAACGCTGCGCGTGCGGTAGCCGGTCTTTTTGTCGGTAGAAGGATCGAAACGCGGATCGGAATAGGCGTCCTGAATATTGACGGTTTCTCCGGTTTTGGCCACATGTCCGGCAATGCCCATTCCGATTTTCAAGCGGATTTCACTGATTTCGGCCTTCTGGGCAATTTTAGACCACAGCTCGCCCCGCTCGTGATCTACCACATAAAAGGTACTCCGTTCGGCGTCAATGATCTGCGTGACTTCCTCCATAATCAAAGGAAGGAGACGATCAATGCGTAATTCGGAGCTTAAGGCTTTGCCAATTTCATGGATCGACGAAATAATTAACTGCTTGTGGCGCAACTCCCTTTCCAGATGGGATACGCGTTCTCGTAAAATATCTATTTCTTTACGCACGGCGCTTTCCTGCTGTTTGCATGGACGATTATCCTCTTTAATTAAAATCGAACCGTTACATTTACACTTGAGGATTAAAAACAGGCTCCCATTTTTAATTGTTTGTCTTGCTTTTAAATATAGTGCAAAACAGGTAGAAATAGCAATAGAAGTCAATAACCAGCCGACTGTTTCTGGGGCAATAAACAAAAAAGGCGGAATCTTCTTCCGCCCATAATGATCATTTAAGTTTTATTTAAATAGCGGGGCAAAAACGTTTGACAAGCGTCCGTTTTACCCATTTGCTTAAAAAGCCTGGCTATTCTTTTAAAGCGGCAACGGCGCGATCGACCGTTTCGTACGTTTCAAATACTTTAATCAATTGCGTAATAATCAGCAAACTATTCACTTTTTCCGAAACGCGAGCCAGGACTAATTTTCCGCCTTCGTTAGAGAGCGTGGTCATACAGGCCATTAACACGCCCATTCCGGAACTATTCATCCACTTTACTTCTCCAAGATCAATCACGACTTTTTTAATACCATCCTGAATCAAACCTTTAATGTGATCATGAAGAGCCGTGGTTTCCGGCCCGCCCATCATTTTACCAGAAAGGGTCAGCACAGCAATGTGATCGACTATTTTTTCTTTAATTTTCATAGTAAGCTCCTCAATTGTTCAATTGATCTTAACAGTTTAAAATAATCAATTGCAACAAATCTGTCAATTTAATCTTAAGTTGGGCAGGGGTAAAGCGGGGAAGTAGAGGGGAAGCGCGTTGAAGACGCGCTTCGATGGTGGGCGGGGGAGGTGCCCGGTGCGCAGCACCGGGCACAAAGAACGCCGAAAATTGAGACGGGCCCCGAAATGTCGAAATATGTTGGCGAAGAGAAAAATACTTTCCAATAGAAACATTATTTAGAAAACTTCCTTTGTAAGATCTGTCCAGCCATGGCGGGATGCGAAAATTTTTGTACCGTTTTAAAAACTCATCCCCCGCCCTGGGGCTGTCCCAAAAGTCAAAGACAATGTATTTTTATAAAGTTTTTCTTTCCCTCACCCCCCTTTAATTCCCCCTCTCCCGAAAATCGGGAGAGGGGGAAATGGGGTGAGGCCATTGTGAACTTTTCTCTATTTTTTGCATATATATACATTTGATGTCGCTTTTGAGACACCCTCGGGCGTAAATTGTGCCGATTTGCTTAGTTTTCCTCTTACATGGTGAGATACAGTTCTATTTTTTCTTTTCGACACTGGCGTTCCCTTTTCAACTAAGGCTTGACAAAAGGGTTTGCGTGAAAAAATCTTTGTGCGCTTTGTGGCTTCTTTGCGCTCTTGGTGGTTCGTTTTTGGTTGCGGCTCTGCTGCTTTGGAAAAGAGACTCATCATGTTTAAAATTATTTTAATATTCTTAATATAATGCCTAAATTTAAAATACGTTAAGTAGGATTCTGCAAAATGCATATGCTTTTCATTCACCACCTCGCCAGGCGGGATGGTGAAAATAAGAACATCGGCCAAAACAAAAGCTTTCCTGTCCCACTTCCTGGCTGGATCCTCTAAATGACGCTAAAATTTACATTTTGCATAATTCTACAAAACGCGTTAATGAATATGGAGGAAGTGTTATGTCTCAATCATTATCTAAAATAATTCTTCACATCATATTTAGTACAAAAAATCGCTATCCTTTTTTAAACGAAAAAATTAGGCATGAAATGCATCATTATTTGGCTCTAATGTGTAAAAATTTTGGCTGTTTCCCACACAAAATCAATGGTACATCTGATCATGTTCACATCGTGTGTGAACTTTCAAGAACAATAACGGCTTGCAAATTGATAGAAGAAATAAAAACGAGTTCTTCCAAATGGATAAAAACCAAGGGAAGTATTTATCAAAAATTTCATTGGCAAAAAGGATACGGTGTTTTTTCAATAGGGATGTCTCAACTACAAACGGTGATCCAGTATATCGAAAAGCAGGAAGAACTCCATGGTAAAAAAACGTATCAAGAAGAATTTATCGGATTTTTAAAAAAATATCAGATAGAATATGATGAACGTTACGTTTGGGATTAGTTTGAATAACTCGCTCCTTCAGAGCTTTAGGATACTTCCTTCAAAACTTCTGACGTTTTATCGCGCGAAAATTTTTGTGCTGTTTTAAAAACTCATCCCCCAGCCCATGAGTTTTTTACTTACATGTTAAATAATTTGTTTTATTTTTTCTTTGCGTACTTTGTGACTTCTTTGTGCTCTTTGCGGTTAGTTTTGGTTGCGGCTTTGCTGCTTTAGTTATTGATTTTCATACACCCGGGGCGCTGCCCCGGGTTCCTCGCCTTGTTTCAGTGGGATTTTTTTAACTTCCACATATGTGTATTTTGGCAAACTACTCGCTCAGTGAAGTCCCAACGGTGTTTGACGCGTCAGCCCGGTGCGTTGCACCGGGCTTATGCCCCCCTGCACATCCCCCCCGGGCGCTGCCCGGGGGCGCAAACCTCTCCCCACATTCACAATTTCCCCCTTCATCAAACCGCCTCCCCCCCCTTTTACGATCAGCCACACCAATTCATCCTAAAAAAGGCCACAACCCCTCAAGCCTGTCCCTATTAATCAAACAGCATGCACAATACTACCATCAAGAATGGTCTTCTCCACCTTTACGCTTAGCATACGCTCCGCTGGCATGTTAAAAATATCATCACTTAAAACAATAAAATCAGCCCATTTGCCAGTCAGCAAAGAGCCCTGAAAGGCAGAGGAATCAGCCGCCTGGGCCACCCCTTCGGTAAAGGCCTGCACAGCCTGCCGAACGTCAAGCGCCTCTTCCACAGTCCATGTTGGCTTTGACAGTTGAAATCTGCTTTTTCTAAAAACCGCCGAAAAGATCCCTTTTAAAGGATCGGCCGGCGCCACCGGCGCGTCGCTGCCAAAAGCCAGGGGGACATTTATCTCCCGGAGTGAGCGAAAGGGATAGGCAAAGCGACTCCTCTCTCCCCAGTACCTGTCGGCAATCTCCACATCGTCGGCAATGTGAATGGGCTGCATGGAGGCCGCCAGACCATACTGCCTGAAAAGCGGCAGCAGGTCTGGCGGAACAAGCTGGGCATGCTCAATCCGGCTGACCAGACCATGTTGTTTTCGGAGCGCGGCGGTCTGCTGCAGCACCTTCAGCACAAGCTGTACGGCCCGGTCGCCAATGGCATGAATAGCCGTGGCCAGACGATGAGATTCCGCCCGTTTGACGCGCTCCAATAATTCATCTTCGTTAAACAACAAAAGCCCCATGTTATCAGGCTGATTTTCATACGGCTGGCGCATGGCCGCCGTTTGCGATCCAAGCGAACCGTCGCTAAAAAACTTAATGCCGCCGATTCTTAACCAGGGATCGCCATAACCGGAATACAGGCCGCTTTTAATCAGTTCGTCCATCTCTTCCTGGGGAAAATAGAACACCACGCGCATTTTACGCCCGAAACGTAAAAAATACTTTTCCCACAGCGAAAAGGCCTGCGCGCCTTCCATGGTATGAATGCTCGTAATGCCGTTTGTTAATAATTGGCCGACAAAGCGATCCAGAGCCTGGAGCAGTTGTTGTTCATCAGGAGCAGGCAGGGCATTTTTAAACCGTTCCATGGCCCTGTCCAACACCAGACCGCTGAATGCACCCTCCGGCTCGCGCAAAAATCTTCCGCCAGGCGGATCCGGCGTGTTTTCTTTAACCCCAACGTTTGTAAATGCCAGAGAATTAACCCAGGCCGAATGGCAATCCTGCGACTCCAGATAAACAGGATTTTGAGGAAAAATACGATCCAACAACACTCTCGCGGGAACACCGTCTTTCCAGCGGTTTTTGTTAAATCCCCTGCCAACGACCCACTGCCCCGGCTGATAACGCGTTTTGCTTTCCTTTAAAATGTTCAAGGCCTCCGCCAAACTTTGCGCGCCGCTTAAATCAATTTCCATAAACGCCTTGGCCGCCCATAAGGAATGGACATGCGCATCGCCAAAGGCCGGAATCACCACTCTGCCCTGCAAGTCAAATCGGGCTTCTATTGGCAGGCGCGGAATTTCGTCTTTCTCCCGTCCCAGGACTGTCACACGCCCGTTCTGGGCTATTAACCAATGGAAAGGATGGGAATGGACCGAAGGGAAAATACGTGCATTGTAAAAAAGAGATGTCTTCATGAGAAAAAAAAAGCCCTGACGGGCAGGGCTTTATTTGATTTCGTTACTTTCTTTAGGATAGATGGCTTTAATTTTACCCTCAAAAAACTCATCCTGAGCAATAACCGTTGGATTAATTTCTTTTTCGAACTTGAGTTCTTTGATTAGCTCATGATCGTAGAGATCATTTTCATCGAAGTAATCCCGAACGTTATCTGCCATCTCTTTTTCTTTGCGCTCTTCGATTCGTTTGCTGTTGATCTGGCGAGCGCGCGCCGCAATAAGCAAACAAGCCTCATAAATATTTGGCGAAACGCCTTTAAGTTTACGAAGATCGATTGTTTTGATGGCCATTAATCTCTCCTTTAATGAATTGATCCAGCAATATTAATAATTTTAACTGCAATAGTCAAATGTTTTTTTGGCTTTGCTGAATGTCCCCCAAATTTTTTAAGATTACAATATTTTTTCTAAAATCATTTTTACAACTCACCCCCTAATTTCATACTTACTAACACGTTAGGTATGCTCTTATCCCCTTCTCTTTGCAAAAAGACTCACAGAGCAAGGCGGGGGAATGAGGTGAGTTTTTCATACATTCAGCTAATGTATTCCCTTAAATATCAATCGATTATAAGGTCTTTGTTTGAAATTTTGGGGGACATTCAGTTTTTTTAGCTTTGACGTTTACTTTAAATGAACAATTGTAATACCTCAGACCATGCGCCGTAAAATAATTTAAATTTTGTCTCAAGGCAGCAGAGCCGCAACCAAAATCAACCGCAACACTCTCAAGGTAATTTTCTCGAAGACTACGCCAATCATCGCAGAAGAAGATTAAACAAATTATTCTGAGACTAAAGCTAAGCAAATCGGCACACTTGCTGGGGCTGTCCCAAAAGTCAAAGAAAATGTATTTTTATAAAGTTTTTCTTTCCCTCACCCCCTTTCCAAAAAAAAGAATCTGGGGGAGTAGGAAGAACTGTTCGTTGGAAATTTTTCTCCAATGATGTTCAATATTTGCGCATTTATAAATTTCTATTCAACCATTCAACTAATCAACCATTCAACCAATCCAGCAGCACAAAAATTTTCAAATCCCGACCGGGCGGGATTGATCTTCCAGAGGAAGTATCCTAAAAAGAGTAGGTGATCTTAAAAAATCCTGCATCAAAATCTTTTACCCGACTGAATATGTTGTCCCCTTTGCCGTCAATAATGAAAGCCCCGACGGAAATCTCCAGCGCATCGATAGGATAGTAGTCAATTTCCGGGCCGCCGGCAATCCCATAATTGTTTTTTATATCATTCCAATCCGGTATGGCCACGGCAATTCCTAAAGGAACAATTTTCAGCGCATCGTTCATAAAATTCTTTTCAAAGCGCACCAGAAGATAATCGTTTAAATTATCTTTACCCCGTTCGTGGATAAATCCGTGCAAAAACTGGGCATTCAAGTACCAGCCGCTTTTAAAAGTATAATCGCCTCCCACAACCCATTTAAAATAGGGCTCATCATCCAGCGCTATTTCCCGTTGAGTAATCATGCCCAGTTGCGGGTGTGGAATGGTAAGATTATTGTAAACTTTTTTGGGCAGAAACAGTGCGCCCTCCGCCCAGATTCCCACATCTCCGATTGAGCCCGCCATATCGGCGCCAATTACCTGAATGCGGGGATACTCCATTTCCACGTTCGCATCCAAAAAACCGGGCGTGGCGGTGGGCGTCAGAGAAACCGCAGTGATCAGTGGCAGATCGTCACGGCCGTTAAAATAACTTAACGACCAGTCGTAGTTAAACCAATTGCCCGCTACTTTAATTCCGCCGCTCGACGTTTCGGCTACCTTGTTTTCCGGAAGTCGAATATGATCCTGAAAAGAAGCCAACTGCATGCCAGGCGGTAAGTTCAATGGCGGCGTAAAGGCCGTTGCCCAGTCTCCAAATGGCATCGTGGCCGGCGTAAAAACCGGAATGAAAACGCCATACAGGGTGTAATCTCCCCAATAATAAGTCGCCATTATGGCGTTGCTTCCCAGATGGCGGCCAAAGTCGAAAATATCTTCCAGATCGTCCGGATTTAAATTATCTGTGGGATTGAATTTGTCGGCCGTTCCCCAGGCGATGCGCTGACGGCCGATGCGAACATCCAGATTTTCATTTAAGAAGCCGTAAATGTCGATATAGGCCTCACGGAATTCCAGACCCCAGGGCTGGACGGCATCCTTTTCACGGCGTTGCAAATCAGAAGTCGTAAAGACAGAGGGGAAACCAAAAGCCCGCAGACGCACTTCGCTGTAATAATGAATATTCTCCGATGGATTGCCCTCAAATTTCAGACCTAACCGATTTTCATTCCATGTAAATTTCCCTTCTTGCTGTAATCGCGCACGATTGTAAGTTTGCACATATCCATTGATATTTACCTGCGCTATCAATTGAGCCGAAAATAAAATTGTTATAAGAGTTATGATTCGTTTCATAGTTCACCTCCGCTTTGTCGAGACCGGTGAAAAATTTTGATGAAGATCATTTGTCTTCTAAAAAGACCTATTTCTCAACCATTATTTCATTGTTCTTCTTTTTAGAGGGATTTTTTTTCGCTTTTTAAAATTATTTTGCCCTTTTTAAATATCGTTTCGTAAACAGTTTGTCCGGAAGCCCCGTATCAAATTCGATATTTTCCAGCTTCATGATGGTCGCGTGCTCTTCTTTTAAATCCTTTATTTCCATCTCCTTAGACACCCAGTACTTGCCGACTTTTTCGATCTGACGGCGCTCCATCACCTTCCACAAATTTCCGCCTTTGTCATAAAATTCTACTTTAGCAGGATAGTAATTATCTTTGCGCACCCACATTTTTAATTTGCCGTAGTCTTTGTTTACGCCGGGCTTTGGCGTTAATTCCAGCACCCAGAATTGATCGTCTTGACTTAACAATTTGGCGTTGTAATCTTTGGCGTAACTAAACGAACTCAGATCATCGTAGGTGAAGTCGGTTCCGGCAAATTTGGTGTTTTTAACATGAGAAGCTATCCGTCGTACTTTGTGAAATGCCGGCATGTACAAATATTGTACATCATTAGGCAAGCCTAAAAAAGCGATTCCCTTTTGATCCGCCGGCGCCGTAAAACGCATGATTCTTTTATCATCGCCTTTTTGTAAAAATTCCGCTATCCGCTGTTTTTGGTTTCTGTTCTTATCAATCAAAATCATTGTCAGGGTGGCCTTCTGATCTTTGGGTGCATTGACCACAGCGTCTGCTTTAGCTACAATCGATTGAGCGTCTTGCGCTACAACATTTCCCCAAATAATAAATAATGAAACAAAAATAAGATTTATTACACTTCTCATGGCAAGAACTCCTCTTGTTAGTTTACTTTAGCCCTAAAAATATAAACAATAATGTAAACGCCTTTGAATGTTGTAAATTATCTGTGTTTAATTTATTCAGCATAATGGCCATGCGCTCCGGCGCTTTTTGCCATTTTTGTTCCAATTCATTTAACCACTTTTCCATGTATTCATTTTTAACAGTCAGACTGTACGCCGCCTGCGCCACAACCAGGCCGCCCATGACATCGATAAAAAAATGCTTTTTTACCAGAACGGTAGAAAAGGCTACTACGACGGCCCATAGGATGGCGGCCTTCCCCGCTTTTTTATGACGATTATTGATCACCAATGCCGTGCCCATGGCCAGGCTGACGTGCAAGCTGGGAAAGGTGTTGTTGTGAACATCGGCCTGAAAACACCATTGTAAAAAACGCGTGGTAAAATTGTTTGCTTCAAATTGCGGCATGGGATAGACCGCAGGGAAAAAATAAAACACTGGATAGGTTATCAGTTCAATTGTGATAAGCATACCTACAAAATGTAGGAAATCTTTTCCTTTTAAAAGCATGGCGACCAGAAAAATACCAACATACAACGACATATAAGGATAGACCATGACCGGAATAAAGGGAAACAGGCGGTCAAATCCGGTCATCAGGTTCAAATTATTGCTAACAGCATGTACGCCAATGTAATTGTACAAATGAGAATGAACAAGATATAGCAGTAAAATAATACCTGCCCGTCGAAGGTAACCAACTTTTGTCGTTAGCCGATCCAAATCCACCATAGTCTGCATCTCAGCGCCCTCTTTTTTTGCCTACTATTTTATCAGGAAAAGAAAAATTCCGAAAATTGCCGACAAACCTTGCTCTGGTAAATAAAATAAGAGCCGGTAAAAAAGTAACGGCCCCGATACTGCTAAATAACATGGTTGTTGCCGTCAGCCAGCCAAAGCGTTGAATGGGAATTAACTGCGCAAAAATCAGAATAATAAAGCCCGCCCCCACGGCCAATGCATTGGTTAATATGGCCCTGCCAGTGGTAAGCATGGTCGCTTCCAACGCCTTTAGTGGATCGTCGCTCCTGGAAAATTCTTCTTTAAATCGATGGGTGAAATGGATGGAGTAATCGATCCCGATTCCTATGGCAATACTGGCAATCATCATGGTTGCATTGTCCAGGGGAATGTCTAAGTAGGCCATTAAAGCAAAATTTAACAATACCGTTAAAATAATGGGCGTAATAGAAATTAAGCCGCCGGTAACGGAATTTAACTGAATGATTAAGATGATTGTTACCAAAACCAGGGCTATGAATAAACTTTGAATTTGACTCTTCATTAAACTGTCATCCAGTTTTGTGAAGATTAAGGGCATGCCCGATTGAACAAATTGAACAGAAACACGATCTCCCTCCAATCCTTTACTGGAAGCGACTGCCGATGGCAAAGCGATCACCTTTTCATTTAATACCCATAGATCGTCCCGCAAGGCATCGCGCAGTTTTGCATTATTTTTTGCTTCCGGCGCAAAACGGGCGATGATTAAATCCACACCCTCCATGATGCGCTGATACTGCCAGTACTCATCTAAAATCACAAATAAAGAATAAGCGGTGTCGGCAATTTCATCCGCGTCATAACTCCCTCTGGAAGCCAGTTGTCTGGTCAGCGTCTTTTTGATGGCCGCTTCACTGATAGGGTTTCCCGATTTTACCAGGTCCAGAATTTGATCGGTAATTTGCCGGATGAGCGCTTCATCATCTATCTCGATTTCCGACTCATTGAGAAAGAAATCAACCACCTTTTCGGAAATGTCGTTTAAGGTGCGGTCATCAAACTGCACGCGTTTGGTAAGGTAAATTTCACGAATCAGCTTCCTCAACTGCGCCCGATCTACTTCGGTTTCGATTTGGTGTCTGGTAAAATCAGATAAAATAAGCTGCGTAATTTCCGGAATTTTCAAGTTAATAATTTCCTGGGCGTTGTCCTGGTTAATTTTTACCGCAACCAGTGCAGTGTCCATTTCGTTTTTGATGTAGTCATTGATCATGTTTACGCTTTTTAAAATCTTGCCGGTTGCCATGGTGGCTAAATTGGCCTGGATAATGCCCTCGTTACCTTCATTGTTAACCAGTTGTTCTAAAATGGATTCTCCTTCAATAAAAAACCAGAGATTGGCGACGCCTTCTCGCGTATCGGGAATGGTGTAGTGGTTATTCATCACCTTATTCATTTCGCAAATTAAATCGGCAATCGACTGAGGCTTGCTTACGTAAGGAACGCTTTCAAGAAATTTTTCAAATTTGCGCATCTCTTTGAGGACAAAAGGATTTTTCAGATCGCCCTTAACCAGAACCTGTACAGGAGTAGAGCCGCCAAATTTTTTTTCCATCATAACTTCGGCAATGCGAATATCCGTATCTTCTTTGAAGTATTCGATCATATTGACTTCACGTTTAATCCTGGGCAGACCAATGATGGATATGATGACCAGCAGCCCGCCCAAAATGATAATCAATTTTTCGTTTTTAAGTACGAAAAAGGCCAACCGATCCAGAAAACGGTCTAATGCGTTTTCTTTTTTGCCCTCTTTATTAATGGTTTTTATCTCTGGCTTTTTTAAAAAGGTGAGAAAGGCCGGTAAAAAAGTAATGGAAATAACCAGCGCAAAAATTACGCCAATACCCGTAAAAATGCCGAAATCATTAACGGCAGTAAGATATGATCCTGCAAAAGAAAAAAAGCCAACCACGGTGGTCATTCCAGCCAGAATAATTGGAACTCCTACGGTACTCAACGAATGTTTGATACAAGAAATCGTATCGGCAGCCCCTTTGATATCTTCTTTATAGCGGGCAATCATGTGAATGCCGTACGCAGAACCAATAGCGATTAGTAAAACAGGCATAATGTTTGAAATGATGGAGAGCTCAACACCCAACAAACTCATCAGCCCCATGGCCCAGATGGTACTGATTATTACCGTTAACAGGGGTAAAATGACGCCTCTTTTCGTGCGGAAGCTAAAATAGAGCATAAAAACCAGAACCAGCGCCACAAGCGGCACAAGATAAAGCATATCGCTAATGATGATGTCATTTACTTCCAGCATTTGCATGGGCAGGCCGGAGAAGTAAAGTTGATAACTGCCCGCCTCTTTTTGCGCTATTTCCTGAATTTTACGGGCTACCTCCTGTTTGTCTGCATTTTGTTTTAAGCGAGCAATGATAATGGTTACCTTACCATCAGGCGATACAATGCGTCCATTGTACATATCTTTGGAGAGCGTGTACGATCTAATTTGCCTGAGCTTCTGCGGATCATCCGGAATATTGTTCTTATCGATCAGCCTCCCCACTTCAAGACTGCCTTCAAAGCTACGGATATCCAGAACATCGGTGAGACTCATAACGGTAGCCACGCCGTCAATTTGTTTAATCTTTTCTGTGATTCGATTAATAACGTTCAAGGTCTTGTGCGTAAATATATCGTCTGCGCCAATACCAACCATGGCAATGGAAGTGCCGGCATATTCCTTGCCGATTCTATTAAACAGCTGTACATCCGGATCATCTTCCCGCAGGTAAGAAAAAAGATCACTATTGACTTTAATGTTTTTAAGTTGATATCCAAAAAAAACGGTTAAGAAAACAACGCTAATGATAATCGGGATTCTGTATTTGACGACAGATTCAGCCAATCGTTCCATTTAAGCGGCTCCTTTTTTATATTTGGAACAATATCGTTTTTTGTTCGAAAAAAATGCAAAAAAATTTTACTCTCTTTTTTCGATACCCTTGAAAAGAATTCTTAAAAGTGATTCTACTTTTTCAACAATTTCTTTTTTGCTATTTTGGATGCTCCAGTGGAATTCCAGGCCCTTCATGGCGGCAACGATTGTTTCTGCCGTTAAATTAGAATCTTCAACTTCAAAAACACCTTCTTTATGGCCGGCATTTAGAATGGTGCTGAGCATGGTAATCTCAAAGGCATCGTAAGAAGTTCTGATCTTTTCAATAAATGAATAGTGTTTTAAATACTCGTCGCGCAGTGCGCTGTAGTAGTTAGCAAGGTCTTTAATGGTCGTCATGCGCGTTATAATGTAACTGCGGATTTTCCCCTGAGGCGTATGTTCTTTGTTAACAGCGTCAATTAGCTTTTCTTGCAAAATTCGCCCTTCTTTTTCAATAACCTCTTTAAAAATCGCTTCTTTATTGGCAAAATAGTAGTAAATACTGGCCTTGCCCATGTGGGCTTTGCGGGCGATATCTTCGATGGTGGTTTTGCTCAAGCCAAAATGGGCAAATAAACTTTGCGCAATTTCCAGAATAAATTTCTTTTTATCGGCGATCGCTTTCGCGCTCATCTTTTCCTCTTTCGAATATTTTTCTTTATTGTTCGAAAAATATTAAAAAAAGTTTCAAAATGCAATTAAAATTTTTCAGGGAATTTTCACTTTAGCCCGGAGAAAATGTACTGGACGACTTCTCCGCCTTCATCCTCTTCTACCAGAATAAAAGATAACGAATGACCACACTCGTAAGGGCGAAGTAGTTCTATCATTTGCTTTTTCCGTTTACAAAATTTGGCCTTAAAATAGAGCATGAAATTTTTCAAGCGAAAAAAATCGAGGTAATCCTGTAATCCTATTAATCAAGGTTCAAAAACCGCTTCTAAACTCCTAAACTACTAAACTCTTTCACCTTTATACTCTTCGATCGAAATGTCCAATCACGCTTTTTAGAGCGCGCTCAAAAATTTAATGAACTTTTTCCCTTCATTTTTATTAAAATTAATCGAATATTGAATGTAAGTAATTATTTCACTATTTTATAAGTATATCTAAAAGCAGGAGGGTGTCATGGCAGATAATGGTGGCAATTTTGTAAAAGGTTTTTTAGTTGGCGGATTTATTGGGGCGGCAATCGGGATTTTATTTGCGCCAAAGCCCGGCCGCGACGTGCGCGAATCGCTTAAAGACGAATCCGAGGAGCTGTACGACAAAGCACGGGTCGAACTCAATAAATTAAAAGAAGAACTGGATAACCTGCGCGACAAAGTTTCGGAAACGCTGGAAAAAGGCAAATCCGCCTTTCGTTCTGAAGAAGAAATTTCCAAAGAAGAACGTGAATTCGAGGAAGAACTGAAAGGGACGGAAGAGGAAAAGACGGAAAAAAAAGCGAAAAAATCCAAAACCGCTAAAAGCGAAAAATAGCTTACACGCTTCCGTCATTAATTAACGAATCATCTTTTACATGGCCGCGTTCCCGAAAATTATTCAGGGAACGCGCTTTGTTTGTTGAAAAGCGTTCTTTATTTCGATGGTCGAATTAAAGCACGCTCTTTTCAATGAAATCATTTAGAGAAGGAGCTTATTCATGGTGTGGGAAATTGCCTTTACAATCTTTTTACTTTCGCTAACCGTGCTGGTTTACCTGTTAATTCCGGTGGTTCTTCGCCTGCGCGATACATTGGGCAGGCTCAACAAAACGTTAAGCGTAGTAAACGAGGATCTTCCGGAAATCTTAAAAAATCTTCATAGCATTACAGATCGGCTGGATAATGTGATGAAAACCGCAGAAGATACAATGCAGGATATTGCCAGCATTGAACGCACGGTTACCAAAGAGATTAAAGAGCCGCTAATGAATATTGCGCAGGTCATTGGAACGGTGGTGCAATTAATAAATCGCCTGTTAAGCTGGCAAAAAAAATAACGGGGAGAGCGCTTTCGACATTCTCTCCCCGCTTTTTGAGACTTTAATCCATGGGGATTTCAAAATTCCAACCGTATTTGTCCTCTACGGTACCCAGTTGAATACCCGTTAACGTATCGTACAGCTTACGACAAACAGGCCCCACTTCATCGCCTTGCAAATAGGTAACTTCGCGATCACGATATTTTATGCTTTTAACCGGCGTAATAACCGCTGCCGTTCCGCAACAGCCCGCCTCTTTAAAATCGAAAATCTCCTCTACATCAATCGGTCTTTGTTCTACCTTCATCCCCAGCTCATCTTCCGCCAGGGTGCGCAGGCTCATATTGGTGATGCTGGGTAAAATGGAAGAAGAAGCCGGCGTAACGTACTTATTGTCCTGTGTAATGCCAAAAAAGTTAGCCGGTCCGGACTCATCGATATATTTTTTATGTTTGGCGTCTAAATAAAGCACCTCGTTGTAACCCAAAGACTTTGCCTTATGCGAAGCCCGCAATCCTGCGGCATAATTTCCGCCCACTTTTACATCGCCCACGCCCAAAGGCGCCGCGCGATCAATCTCCTCTTCAACCAGCAGGCGAATGGGTTTTAAACCGCCCTTAAAATAGGGGCCGACCGGCATTACAAAAATCAGGAACATATACTCAGTAGAAGGCTTAACGCCAATAACACCAGAAGTTCCGATAAGTAACGGCCGCACATACAAACTGGCACCGGAGCCATAGGGCGGGACAAAGCGGCGGTTTAACTGCACTACTTTGAATACCGCTTCAATAAATTTATCTTCCGGAAAGGGTTCCATTAAAATCTTTTCGGCGGATCTTTTCATCCGTTTGGCGTTTTCATCCACTCTAAAAACCGAAACGCGTCCATCTGCTCGTTCGAAGGCCTTCAATCCTTCAAAACACTGCTGGCCATAGTGCAGAGCCGTGGCCGCAATGTGCAGCTCAACCCTGTCCGACTCAACAATGTTGGCCTCAGACCATTTGCCATCTTTAAAATAATATTCCAGATGATAGTCCGTTTTTACGTACTGAAATGCCAGATTTGACCAGTCAAGTTTTGCTCTTTCCATCCAATATCCTCCTTTTACATTGTGCTGATCCGTAAAAATAAAAAACCCCTTACCTCCCGTAAAAGGAGACAAGGGGGTACAATAAAGCTAAAAAATTATTATCAAAATGTTTCTTTTAAGCATCTATCATCCAAATCATTTTTTAAAGATTACTTTTCACAATTAAAATAAAATTTATTTGTAAAGGACACAAATCTTTTTATGAGATTTTCTTGATTATCTGTGATATTTGGCTTTTTTCATTTTTAATAATTGCTTATCTTTAAAAAGTAACAAAAACAATTGACGGGTATTTTTTTAATGCGCAAGTTAATATTATTTCTGGTTCTGTCCCTTTCGTTCATTTACGGACAACAACCTGATAAAACTCCGGAATTTGTGGATATTCAAAAGATGAATCCCTCTATCATTCTGGACATTCGTTACGCAACCAGCAACAACTTTTTGCATCGGGCTGTGTACGATCAGGCGCGATGCTTCCTGGTTAAAGAGGCGGCTTTAAAGTTGAACGAAGTGCAAAAAGAATTGCAAACCCTTGGCCTTGGTTTAAAAATATTTGACGCATATCGCCCTTTAAGCGTTCAAAAGGCAATGTGGCAAATTATGCCCGATGCACGCTATGTGGCAAATCCGGCCAAAGGTTCTCGCCATAATCGGGGCTGTGCGGTCGATCTGACGTTAGTCGATTCAACCGGCAAAGAACTGCCCATGCCCACAGAATATGACGATTTCACAAAACGCGCTCATCATAATTACATGAAACTTCCGGCCAGCATTCGTTTAAATCGCTGGATATTAAAAACGGTCATGGAAAAACATGGCTTTAAGCCCATCTCATCTGAATGGTGGCATTACGATATGGTGGGCTGGCAAAAATACCCCGTAATGGATCTTTCTTTTTCGCAAATTGATAGTATGCTTCAAAAATAAAATTGGAATTCGGATTAAAAATCTTTTAAATATGGTTATCAAACTTTTAGGATTTGAACTTGCAAGGAGGAGCTAAACCGATGTACATCATTTTGTTTGGTGCGCCAGGCGTTGGAAAAGGGACTCAGGCTAAATTAATCAGCCAAAAATATCATATTCCTCAAATTTCTACCGGCGACATGCTGCGCGAGGCCATCCGTCAGGGAACCGAGCTGGGAAAAAAGGCAGAAGAAATTATTGCCAGAGGCGACCTGGTTTCCGATGATATTATGTTAGGGTTGATCGACGAACGGATTTCCAGGCCGGATTGCAAAAACGGCTTTATTCTGGATGGCTTTCCCAGAACCATCAAACAGGCCAACGGTCTGGATCGGTTATTTAAAGAAAAAAAACTGACCTCGCCCGTTTGCATCGAAATTACCGTCCCCGAAACCGTAATCATTAAACGTCTTACCTCGCGACGCATTTGTGAAAAATGCGGGGCAATTTTTGATCCCGTGGGCAACCCTTTCCCCCCCGATTTAAAATGCCCGCAATGCGGCGGACGAATCGTCAAACGACAGGACGACAACGAAGAAACGATCCATAAAAGATTGCAGGTGTATCATGAACAAACGGCTCCTGTGCGCGATTATTACCGACAATTCAATAAATTTTACTCCATTGACGGAAACAGAACCGTTAATGAAGTGTTTAACGAAATTGAAGAAATTTTAACGAGTGTATTTCAACAGGCTTGACGCTTTGAGCTTGGCCAGCAAAAATATTAAAAAATTAATCGTTTCCTTGTTTTTTTGCCTTGCGACCGTCAGCTTGTTTTTTGTCGCATGTTCCGTGAGGGAGCGGGACAACGTTTTTGATCCGCAAAACAAGCTGGATTCCCTGGATATCCCCCTCACTTTGACTACTGCAGACTCCCTGATCTCCTTTTACTGGAACCCGCCGTCCGGCATCGAATTCACCGGATTCCACATCTACCGTAAGGTGAGCGGCCAGAATCATTTTACGAGTCGGGCCGTTTTACCGCCCACGCAATCTTCCTTTACCGATACCTCTTTGAGCTTTGATGTGCTTCACTCCTATTATCTGACCCTGATTGGTCGTTCTTTAGAATCGCCTCCCACCAGAGTTTTAAACACTGTGCCCGGCCCCGGAAAAATCTGGTTATTAGATCGCTGGGATGAATACTTTTACAAATATTCTTACGGCCTAAGACACCGTTTGTTGACCCATTACGCCATCTGGATTCCGGAAGGTCTGGCCCTGAATCGGTCCGATCGTCAGGTTCTGGTTACGTATCCGCTCTTCCACTACGCCGAGTTGCTCGACTCCGAAAGCGGCGCGCTTTTAGCAGCCATCGAAAATATCCGATATCCTTACGCCTGCGCCTATCATCCCGCACAAAAAGCCTTCTGGATTACCGATTCAACCGGCTCCTTATATCGATTTTCCGCAAGCGGCTCACAGGAGGCCGAGTTAATCGACGATGGATTAAAAAAACCGCTAACCATTGTCATCGATGCTTCAGGGAATGTCTATGTGCTGGATTTTCGATTAAATCGGATTGTGATTTATGATCAAAATGGAAACCAGACTAACGTCATCGACGACTACGAACGGTTGATTTTTTTAGCAGGCAACCAGGGGGGCACGCATCTTTACTTTATTAATCAGAGCCAGACGGGCAACGAAGTTTACAGGTATTCCGTTCTTTCCGGGGATGCGGAAAAAGTGTACAGCGGCCAGGGCGCTGCCATTGTGCGTGAAAATCCACAAGATCAGGCCCTCTGGCTGGCAGAAAATATGGACAATGTCGCCAGAATTTTGCAACTTTCTCCCTCAGGTGTACGTCTTACAACACTGGATGGTTTTAAACATATTGAAGATATTGCCATTAATCCTTATAATGGCAATGTGGTAGTAGCAGACAGCCGATTACACCAATTGATTCATCTAAAGCCTGATGGCAGGGTAATCGGCAAAATTAGTGATGCGCCTTTTCCATACAGGATTGTGATTGAATGAGAAAACAATTAACCAAACACTTACTATTAGTTATCATTTTAGGGGCCTCGGGGCTTTCTTTTCTATTTGATTTAATCGGGCTCAAAAACTTAGGCGTCTTTAATTTTTTAGGGTACGTGCACGAAGGGCTTAGTGTTTTTATAATCTGGCTTATTTACATCTACCTGAAAACACTGAACATTTTTAATATCAAAAATGTTCAGCACAACCTCAAAATCATTGTTCTTAACCTGTTAAGCGTTTACGCGGTGATCTCCCTTTTAAAATTTATTTTTAAACCGGAGTTCGTGACCATCGATTTTCCGCCGCAAACGGACGATTTGCAAACCATTGTCTATTCCAATTTTGTTTCGATGATCGGACTTTTTTCCATGGTTGGTTTCATCCTCAATCTGCGAAATTTAATCTTTTATAAACAAAAAAAAACGCACCAAACTTTATTTTTACGCCAGCATGTTTTTTCTGATTCTGACCGCTATTTTAACCAGCGTGCTAAAAAGTCCCCTGGACCTGTCGTTTAGAGGCGCTTCCGTTTACAATAATTTCACGTTTGTGATAACGCTAATTTTTTTGTTTTTGTTATCGCTGCGCAATAGCTGGATTACCTATTTAACCAGAAAAGAAAAATTTTACTACACCTTTTTTGCCTTTATGTTTTTATGGGGCGTCTCTTACCTTTTCGATTTTGCTTACGAATTGCCGGTGGCCTACCACAGCCTGGTTCATGCGGTTTTCATTAACGGCAGCTGGTTTTTCCTTTTTTTTTACACGTTAACCTGTTCCATTTATCTATTATTGCAACTGCCCACTGCGCGCATTTTTGAACGCAAAATGCAGGAAGTGAAAAGCTTACAAAATCTGACGCGCGCGATTTCGGTAGAATTGGACACCTCCAGGCTTACCAGCTTAATTACCAACCTGATTATTGAGGTTACCGATTCACATGTTAGCTGGATCGAGCTGTACCAACCAGCCGCCGACTCCTTTCACGTGGTCGCCACTAAAAATCTTTCGGTACAGGATGCGACCAAACTGGAAAGAGGCGCTCTGCAAAAATTGAGCGGCCAGATCCTAAAAGAGCGGAAATCGCTGGTGCTGAACGAACTCACATCGGATCAGAAGAAAACTTACTTTCACGGCTTCAGAACCAAAATAGCTTCGCTGGTGGTCACGCCCATAATTGGCGTTAACGATCAGTTCTTTGGTCTGCTTTACGCGGCAAAATCCACCAGCTTTGGCTTTGATCCGGATGATGTCAATCTATTGGAAGCCTTCGCCAATCAGGTGGCCATTGCCCTGGAAAACGCCGACCTGTTACAAAAGTCGTTTGAACGCGAACGGCTGGAACAGGAGCTAAAAATCGCGCGTGAAGTTCAACTGCGTTTGCTGCCCCAGACGCGCCCCAGCCTTGCAGGCTACCAGCTTACCACCGAAACCATTGCCGCTTATGAGGTTGGCGGAGATTACTTCGACTTTATTCCGCGTCATGATCAGAATCAAATGGGCATTGTCATAGGAGATGTCAGCGGCAAGGGCACCTCGGCTGCTTTTTACATGGCCGAAGTCAAGGGAATCATTCAGTCTGTCGCCCAACAACTGCATTCGCCTTATGATATTTTATGCCACACAAACAAAGTGCTTTCCGAAAGTCTGGAAAAAAAGTCGTTCATCACGCTCGCTTTTGCCGTACTCGATTTTAAAGCGCACGCCCTCACATTTGCGCGCGCCGGTCACTGTCCCATTTTCCATTATAAGGCTCAAAGCAAGCAGGTTGTTTATCACCAACCCGAGGGCATTGCCGTGGGCCTGGATCGCGGCCCGATCTTTAATAAAATATTAGAAGAACAAATCGTCTCTCTGGAAAAAGGCGATGTGGTCGTTTTTTACACCGACGGCCTTTCAGAAGCCATGAACGTCAAACTGGAAGAATATACAGAAAATCGCATGGCTCACATTCTAAAACAATACGCAGATCAGTCTGTAGAAACCATAAAGAAACATCTTATTTCCGATGTTTTTGAGTTCATCGGCGAGCATCATCTTCATGATGATTTAACCTTAATTATTTTGAAAAGAATGGAATAAGCGGGAGGCAATACATGAAAGGTTTTCAGGTTACACGAACAGACAAAAACGATATTTCGGTGCTCTATGTCGCCGGCTTTCTGGATGCGCACACCGTTCCTCAGTTCGAAAGCGCACTGAACCAGTTAATCGAAGAAAGGCGCTACAAAATTGTGGTCAATTTCAAAGACCTGGATTACATCAGCAGCGCAGGTCTGGGCGTTTTTATGGGCTTTATCGAAGAGGTGCGCAGCAATCAGGGCGATATTAAACTGTGCAACCTTTCCGAACGGGTGTACAAGGTATTTGATTTACTGGGATTTCCGGCGCTGTTTGAAATTTTTGACGACGAGGCGCAGGCCATTAAAAGTTTTTAATTCAGGCAACTTTTTTAAATTATTTACGAAACTAAAGATATGAGCAAAAAAGAAAAACATAAGCGACAAAGATTTCGCCTGCAAATTACAGCCTCGACCGATAATTTGCAGACGATCCGCCATTTTATCCATGAACTGGTACAGAAAGCCGGATTTAGCGCGGAACAAATCGATCAGATCGAGCTGGCCGTGGACGAAGCCTGCACCAATGTCATCAAGCACGCTTACCGCTTTGACGCCACCAAACCGATCGATCTGGAAATAATTATTGACGATCAAAAGGCGGAAATCATTGTTACCGATTACGGAAGCGGTTTTGATCCTGAAAAGCTACCCGAGCCCGATTTAAATCATTCTCTGAAAAAAGGGCGCGCCGGCGGGCTTGGCATTCACCTGATGAAAAAGGTGATGGATGATGTGCGATTTAACATCACGCCCGGCAAAAAAACCAAAGTACATTTGATTAAATTTAAAAATAAAAGGTAAAAGCCCATGAAAGCCACCTATTTAAGCAGCTTTCGGGAACGCCATAAAAGCGAACTGGAAACCAAAGAAGCGGACAAACGCCTGCTGGAACTCTCTTCCCTGTTCGAATTGAGTCAGCTGCTTAATTCTTCATTAGACCTGCGCAGCATATTAGACAACGTGCTCCTTATTCCCATGGGACGAATGCTCATCAGTAGAGGATTGGCTTTAATTAAAGAAGATAAACGTTTTAAGGTTTTGAACTTTAAGGGGCTTCCCAGAGACTGGGCCGGGAAAACGCTCCATATTGCCAATGCCCCTACGGAACCGCTTTTGCTCTCCACGCTCACCTCAAACGAAGCCTGGATTCATCTTTTTAAAGAAGCCAAAATCGAACTCCTGCTGCCCATTCTGTCCAAAAACCAAATTAAGGGGTTAATCGGCTTCGGCAGCAAGTTAACCCATCAGCCTTATTCCAGCGATGAAATCGATTTTCTGTTTTCCATTTGCAATATTGCCGGTCAGGCCATCGAAAATGCCCTGATTATTGCGGAATTGAAAAAGGTTAATCGCTCGCTCGATGAAAAAATTCAGGAACTAAAAACACTTTTTGAAATCGGCAAGGAGCTGAATCAGATATTTGAAGAAGAGCTGATTTTAAAACAACTATCCTTTTCTTTGATGGGACAGATGCTGGTGAACCAATTTTTTGTGGTTCAAAAAAAGGAGAACGGCTGGCAGGTGGTCTTTCGCAAAGGCTCGCACTTTCCTGAAGATTGCTGTCAGGCCGTGCTAAACGACTGCGATCGCCTGGCCAGGATTGATCACCCTTTGCTGGTGAATGAGTCTGAGGATTTTCGCCACCTGCTGGATTTCAATATTCACCTGGTTGTTCCTATGGAGATTAAAAACGCCATCGGCGGCTTCATCTTTTTAGGCGCGCGCATGGATCAAAAACCTTACGAGCCTTTACAACTGGAATTTGTGTCCACTCTGGCTAATATTGCCATGATCTCTCTTGAAAACTCGCGTCTCATCCAGGAAACCATCGAAAAGGAGCGCATGGAAGAAGAATTGAGTATTGCCAGAGACATTCAAAATCGCTTACTCCCCCGCTCCTTTCCTGAAATCAGCGGTCTGGATATCCACGGTCTGAACATTCCCAGCAAACAGGTGGGCGGCGATTATTTCGATATCCTTCCGCTAAGCGACGGGCAGATCATTTTAACCATCGCCGATGTTTCTGGCAAGGGCATGCCCGCCTCGCTTTTAATGTCCAATCTACAGGCCGGATTGCACACGTTGTACGCCGAACGCTACTCTCTGGCGCAAATAACGCAGAAGCTCAATCAACTGATCTACAAAAATACTTCTATTGAACATTTCATTACCTTTTTTATTTTAAAATTGAACCCGCAAACAGGCGCCTTTGAATATGTGAATGCCGGCCACAATCCGCCCTTTTTAATCACACCGGACGGAAAGCTTGAACAATTAACGGAAGGTGGTTTGCTTTTAGGCGTTGTTCCCGAGGCCAGCTACGAAGCGGGCGCTGGATTGCTGCCAGCCGGCGCACTGATTACCATGTACACCGACGGGGTTACCGAATGCATGAATATCGCCGACGAAGAGTTCGGCGAAAAGAGACTGCAAGAAATTCTTCGCTACAACGGCGCTCAACTTTCTGCCCGTGCGTTAAATGAGCGCATCGTCGAACGTTTAAATCAATTTGCCCGCCAGATGCCACAGAGCGATGATATTACCCTGCTAACGGTTAAAAGGAAGGGGAAGGTAGAAGGTTAAGAGTTGATTGGTTGATTGGTCGATTGACTGAATGGTTATTTTAAAAATCCCGAAAGGATAAAAGGATTATAGCCCGCCGTTTCAACGGCGGGAATCCAAAACGCACCATCGCCTGGTCATCCCGGATGGAACCAGAGGGAAACCGTTTCAACGGTTTACACGATTGAACAACGTAACGCCATCCTCCATTAATAGGCCCTTCCCTTTCACAGGAAAAGCTTATTGCCCGTGGCAGAAATCCTGAACAACGTTTGAAAAAAATCGCCCATCGGCCACGTCCCCTCACCCAAACTTTTATTCTGGAAGAGGGAGAATGAGGGGATGAGGGCTACCCCCTAGAAACATTTAAAAAATTTGTTACTTTTCTCCCGATTTTCGTATTTTGTCTAAAAATTTTAATAGGAGAAACTAATGCTTAAACGAATCTGGCCCTTGTTTTTTTGTCTTTTCCTTCCCTTATCTGCGCAACAAATCACCCTTCAATCGCCTTCTGGCATTTTAAAAGTAAATTTCATTTTAGACCAGGGACGCCCTTACTATCAGGTTTACCGTTTTAACGAAATCCTGATCGATTCTTCAAGGCTGGGCTTTGTATTAAAAAACCAACCGCCATTAGACGCCAATTTTAAAATAACCGATCTGACAACAGATAGCGTTGATCAAACCTGGGAACAGGTATGGGGCGAAGCAGCAAAAATTCTCAACCACTACAACCAACTAATCGTCCGCCTCCAGGAGAAATCCGGCCTTCAACGCCGCCTTAACATTGTATTTCGCGTTTATGATGATGGCATTGGCTTCCGTTATCAACTGCCGGATCAAAAAAACTTAAAACAATTCGCAATTATGGACGAACGCACCGAGTTTAACTTTACGCACGATTATAGCGCCTGGTGGATTAAAGCCTACCAGTGGAATCGTTACGAATATCTTTACCAGAACAGCCCGCTAAGTCAAATCGATACGGTTCACACACCTTTTACCATGGAAGGTAATGACGGCCTGGCCATCAGCATACATGAGGCCAGTTTAACCGATTTTGCCAGCATGACCCTGGCTCGAACAGGTCGGTACAAATTAGAAGCCGATCTGGTGCCCTGGTCCGACGGCGTAAAAGTTAAAGCTCAAACGCCCATGATAAGTCCCTGGCGCACCATTCAAATTGCTGAAACACCAGGCGATCTAATTACTTCTTACTTAATTTTGAATCTCAATGAGCCCAATAAATTAAAAGATGTTTCCTGGATTAAGCCGGGTAAATATGTGGGCATCTGGTGGGAAATGCACATTGGAAAATCTACCTGGAGTTCCGGCCCTAAACACGGAGCGACCACGGAAAACACCAAAAAATACATCGATTTTGCTGCTAAATACGGATTTGACGGCGTACTGGTGGAAGGCTGGAATACGGGATGGGATGGCGACTGGATTAAAAACGGCGAAAAATTCAACTTTACCACGCCCTATCCCGATTTCGACATCAAACAACTTACCGCCTACGCCCGTAAAAAAGGCGTTCAGCTAATCGGTCACAATGAAACCGGCGGCAGCGTTCTAAATTACGAAGCCCAAATGGAAGACGCCTTCCGCTTTTACCAGAAACTGGGCATTCATATCGTAAAAACCGGCTACGTTGCCCACGGAAGAGAGATCAAACGAATCGATGAAAACGGTCAGGTGCAGTACGAAATGCACCACGGTCAATTTATGGTTCGCCACTATCGCAAAGTCGTGGAAACCGCCGCCAGATATCACATTATGCTTGATGTTCACGAGCCGATTAAGGACACAGGCATTCGTCGCACCTATCCCAATATGATGACACGCGAAGGGGCGCGGGGCCAGGAGTTTAACGCCTGGAGCGCAGACGGCGGGAATCCTCCGGAACATACCGTCATTCTGCCCTTTACTCGTTTACTGGCTGGACCAATGGATTTTACGCCCGGCATTTTTGACATCATGCTCAGTCAGTACCGACCAAATAATCGCGTCAACACCACTCTGGCCAAACAGTTAGCTCTGTATGTGATCATTTTTAGCCCCCTGCAAATGGCGGCCGATCTGCCGGAAAATTACGAAGCCCATCGCGATGCGTTTCAGTTCATTATCGATGTGCCGGTGGACTGGGAAGAAACCAGAGTTTTGCATGCGCGTATTGGCGATTACGTTACCATCGTGCGTAAGGATCGTCACAGCGACGAATGGTACCTTGGTTCAATCACCGATGAACATGGTCGAATTTTGAAAGCCCCGTTATATTTTCTGGATCAAAACCGTAAGTATATGGCAGAAATCTATCGGGACGGTGATCACGCAGACTGGCAAAGCGCTCCGCTCGATTATTTTATTGAGAAAAAGATTGTTGACGCTAATACTGTTCTTACTCTACGCCTGGCGCCCGGCGGCGGTACGGCCATTCGCTTTTATCCGATTGAAAAATGATGAGAATCAGCGTCTTTTTTGATTGATAGATCGGTGGAATGAATGACCGGAAATCCCCGGAAGGATAATATGATCTTTTCCCGCTTATTGCCCGTGCCAGAAACCCTGAACACCGTCGGGAAAAATCGCCCATCGGCCACGTCCCCTCACCCAGACTTTTATTCTGGAAGAGGGAGAATGAGGGGATGAGGGCTACCCAGGAAAATGGACGCCAACGTTGGTGACGAAATAAGTGTAAGAGTTGATTGGTCAATCGGCTGAATGGTTTATTTTAAAAATCCCGAAGGGATGAAATGATTATAGTCAATCGGTTGATTGGTTATTTTAAAAATCCCGAAGGGATGACATGATTATAGCCGATCGGATGAATGGTTTGTTTTAAAAATCCCGAAGGGATGACATGATTATAGCCGATCAGATGAATGGTTATTTTAAAAATCCCGAAGGGATGACATGATTATAGCCGATCGGTTGAATGGTTTGTTTTAAAAATCCCGAAGGGATGACATGATTATAGCCGATCGGTTGAATGGTTTGTTTTAAAAATCCCGAAGGGATGACATGATTATAGCCGATCAGATGAATGGTTATTTTAAAAATCCCGAAGGGATGAAATGATTATAGCCAATCGGATGAATGGTTTGTTTTAAAAATCCCGAAGGGATGACATGATTATAGCCGATCAGATGAATGGTTATTTTAAAAATCCCGAAGGGATGACATGATTATAGCCCACCGTTTCAACGGTTTACACGATTGAACAACGGGACAACATCCTCCATTAATAGGCCCTTTACTTTCACGCCGAACGCTTATTGCCCGTGCCAGAAATCCTGAACACCGACGGGAAAAATCCCCCATCGGCCACGTCCCCTCACCCAGACTTTTATTCTGGGAAAGGGATAGTAGTTTTCACCCAGTGGAAGCACCCAGCGCAGGCACCCAGTGCGGGCAACCAGTGCAAGTAAGGATTTTTTTTAAGACTGGTCCTTATCCCGCCAGTGAGGCTGTTGCAAATTCAGTTTGAGTAAAATTCAAAAAATTTGTAAATTCTGGGCGACAGATAAAACAAGTAATAACAAAGGAATTCCATGAGTTTTATTACTTATAATCGCTCACAAATGAATCTCTTTGGCTATAGTGTGGAAGATTTTGCCAGAGACGATCCAAAGAGTCGATTTGTAGTGGAGTTGGTTTCGCGCCTTGATTTAAGTGCACTTTATTCCCGTTATAGTTCACAAGGCGGTGATTCTTATGCCCCAGACATGATGCTTGCCTTATGGTTTTATGCTTATAGTAACGGCATTACCAGCACCCGTAAGCTGGAGGAATTGTGTAAATATGATACGCGCTACATTTATATCACTGGGAATCAGCATCCGGATCATAGTACATTAAGTCGTTTTCGCAAGGCACATTTGGATTTATTAGACCAATATTTTGTAGAGATACTTTTAATTGCCCAGGCCGAAGGCATAAGTAGTTTCAACCAGATAGCCATAGATGGCACGAAAATCAAAGCGCACAGCAGTAAGCGTCATGGCTACACTGAGGATCAATTAGACAAACGTATAGAGAAGTTAAGAGCAGAGATCAAGCAATACATGCAGCGCTGTAATTTTGTAGAACAGGGGGCCACGGATGAATTAGATTTAGAAACTCTTCGAGCGGAGAAAGAACGGCTTGAGCGCTTAGAGAAAGAGATATTAGAACGTAAAGCCCAATTGAAAGAGCGTAAGAAACAGCTCAAATCAGAACATCGTTCAAGACATCAAATAAATGTAAAAGAGCCGGATGCCCGCATGATGCCTTCGGTGGATGGGCCGGGTTATAACGCACAATTAGGCGTAGATATGTCCAGTCATTTAATTGTAGCCCATGAAGTGGTAAGCCAGCCCAACGACCAGGGTCAATTCATACCGATCCAAGAACAAGTAGAGAAGAATCTTGGTTCAGATGATAAGCGATCTTACACGGCCGATTCCGGTTATCACAATAGCACAGACCTAAAAGAATTGGAAGAAAAGCAGATTGATGCCGTAATAGCCGATCCCCAGTTATCCAATCGTTCGATAAAGGAGACACCGACCTCCAAGGAAGAATTGCAAAAAGAAGAAAGAAAACTAAAACGAAGTGATTTTGTGTATCATGAACAGGGAGATTACTATGAATGTCCGGCGGGTAAGAAGCTTTTTCCAGTTGAGAGGAATAGCGAACGGATCGTATATCGTTCCAATGATTGTCAGGACTGTCCCTTAATTAATTTATGCATTTCCAGTAAAAAGAAAGTTAAGCAAATCCATCGTTCAGTTAATGAGAGTTATTGCGAACGTATGGCGAAAAAGTTACAAACTTCAGCGGCGCAGGAACGACTAAAAAAGCGTTCGGTGACAGTTGAACCTGTTTTTGGTAACTTGAAGCATAATTTAGGCTATCGTGGATTTTCCTTATCTGGTCTTAATAATGTTCGTAGTGAATTTACGTTAATGTGTATTGGGCATAATATTAATGTTCTATTTAAAAATATGTTAGGGAAACGTTTAGCAGCGTTTATAACAGCATCACAAGAAAAAGATGATCTATTAATTTTATTTTCAAAGAATATTTTGGCGTTTTTAATTCTATATTTTGCCCAACGCTTAAGAATGAGAAAAAATTATCAATATCGGAGAATATAAGCATTAATTCCTCCCCCCCATGCAACAGCCTCCAGTGCTGGAACAGGAATGACACCCGGCGACCATTCAACCATTCAACCATTCAACCAATCCAGCCATGGAGGCTGTTGCAAATTCAGTTTGAGTAAAATTCAAAAAATTTGTAAATTCTGGGCGACAGATAAAACAAGTAATAACAAAGGAATTCCATGAGTTTTATTACTTATAATCGCTCACAAATGAATCTCTTTGGCTATAGTGTGGAAGATTTTGCCAGAGACGATCCAAAGAGTCGATTTGTAGTGGAGTTGGTTTCGCGCCTTGATTTAAGTGCACTTTATTCCCGTTATAGTTCACAAGGCGGTGATTCTTATGCCCCAGACATGATGCTTGCCTTATGGTTTTATGCTTATAGTAACGGCATTACCAGCACCCGTAAGCTGGAGGAATTGTGTAAATATGATACGCGCTACATTTATATCACTGGGAATCAGCATCCGGATCATAGTACATTAAGTCGTTTTCGCAAGGCACATTTGGATTTATTAGACCAATATTTTGTAGAGATACTTTTAATTGCCCAGGCCGAAGGCATAAGTAGTTTCAACCAGATAGCCATAGATGGCACGAAAATCAAAGCGCACAGCAGTAAGCGTCATGGCTACACTGAGGATCAATTAGACAAACGTATAGAGAAGTTAAGAGCAGAGATCAAGCAATACATGCAGCGCTGTAATTTTGTAGAACAGGGGGCCACGGATGAATTAGATTTAGAAACTCTTCGAGCGGAGAAAGAACGGCTTGAGCGCTTAGAGAAAGAGATATTAGAACGTAAAGCCCAATTGAAAGAGCGTAAGAAACAGCTCAAATCAGAACATCGTTCAAGACATCAAATAAATGTAAAAGAGCCGGATGCCCGCATGATGCCTTCGGTGGATGGGCCGGGTTATAACGCACAATTAGGCGTAGATATGTCCAGTCATTTAATTGTAGCCCATGAAGTGGTAAGCCAGCCCAACGACCAGGGTCAATTCATACCGATCCAAGAACAAGTAGAGAAGAATCTTGGTTCAGATGATAAGCGATCTTACACGGCCGATTCCGGTTATCACAATAGCACAGACCTAAAAGAATTGGAAGAAAAGCAGATTGATGCCGTAATAGCCGATCCCCAGTTATCCAATCGTTCGATAAAGGAGACACCGACCTCCAAGGAAGAATTGCAAAAAGAAGAAAGAAAACTAAAACGAAGTGATTTTGTGTATCATGAACAGGGAGATTACTATGAATGTCCGGCGGGTAAGAAGCTTTTTCCAGTTGAGAGGAATAGCGAACGGATCGTATATCGTTCCAATGATTGTCAGGACTGTCCCTTAATTAATTTATGCATTTCCAGTAAAAAGAAAGTTAAGCAAATCCATCGTTCAGTTAATGAGAGTTATTGCGAACGTATGGCGAAAAAGTTACAAACTTCAGCGGCGCAGGAACGACTAAAAAAGCGTTCGGTGACAGTTGAACCTGTTTTTGGTAACTTGAAGCATAATTTAGGCTATCGTGGATTTTCCTTATCTGGTCTTAATAATGTTCGTAGTGAATTTACGTTAATGTGTATTGGGCATAATATTAATGTTCTATTTAAAAATATGTTAGGGAAACGTTTAGCAGCGTTTATAACAGCATCACAAGAAAAAGATGATCTATTAATTTTATTTTCAAAGAATATTTTGGCGTTTTTAATTCTATATTTTGCCCAACGCTTAAGAATGAGAAAAAATTATCAATATCGGAGAATATAAGCATTAATTCCTCCCCCCCATGCAACAGCCTCCATGGCGGGATAGATGCTACGAAGGCAGTATTCTAATAAAGCAAATAAGGCTGACGCTGTTTCTGAAAGGCCTCGCCTTCTTTTTCCCACTGCTCAAAAAGAACATCCAGTTGTTCGCCCTTTTCAATAGCCAGGCGAACAGCATCGGTTCCGCACAAACGATCAAAATGCCCTACACGCCAGGCAAAGTGATCGGGATATAAATCGTGCAAAGCTTTAATCACTAAAACGCCCGTTTTAAAAGAGCGAAAGGCGTTACGATCGGTAACGCGCAAACGAACCCCGTAACAACGCTGATTCTCAAACTTGGGGTGAACTGCCTTTCCTGGAATGGATTGCGGCTTAAAAATAGTTGAATCAAACTGCACGCCCGGCAAATTTAAAGCGCGCAATTCTTTTAATAAAACAGCAGTCTTTATCCATGGCGCGCCAAATTGCAAAAAGGGCATTTCCGTTCCCCTCCCTTCGGAAACATTGGTGCCCTCCAGCAAACACATTCCCGGATAAACCGTAGCCGTTGCCAGGTCGGGCATGTTGGGCGACGGGGCAATGAATTTTAGGCCGGTTTGATCGTACCACATGGAACGTTGCCAGTTTTTCATAGGAACGATCCGCAGCTTCGCTCTAACGCCGTTTTTTAGCCAGCCCTGTTCATTAAACAACGTGGCCAGTTCGCCCGCCGTCATCCCGTGACGCACCGGAATAGGGAAAAGCCCCACAAACGAAGCAAACGCAGTGTCCAATAACGGCCCTTCGATCGCCTCTCCGTTAATGGGATTAGGACGATCCAGAACTACAAAAGGAATATTTTGCTCCGCGGCAGCTTCCATGGCCAGGGCCATGGTCCAGATGTATGTGTAAAAACGAGCGCCGATATCCTGAATGTCGAAGATTAAAACATCAATATTGGCCAGCATCTCCGGCGTTGGTTTTACGTCCTTTCCGTAAAGACTGTAAATGGGAATAGAATCCAGCAACGAGTGCTCATCGATTTTTTTACCGGCCGCGTAATTGCCTCTAAAACCGTGTTCCGGTCCGAACAGCGCTTTGATTTTTGCGCCAGGAATGTTCTGAAACACGTTAAGGATAAATTCGCCCCGACTGTTAAACGCGGTGTGGTTGGCAATAATGCCCAGATTTTTATTTTCAAAAAGATGCTGGTATTCCGTGACACGATCCAGACCGATTACGACCGTTTGTTTGGATTTTCCCTGACAACTGGCCAGAGTCAGTAAAATGAATAAGATAGGTAAAAATGGCTTCATTGTTGTTCTCCCGTGATTTAAAAGTGCAGGTTGCGATCTTCCAGCTTTTGCATTAGGGTTCGAATGGTAGAGGGAGCATGGCCCTGATAGCGATTATTAGAATAAACGTACACCTCCAGTTCTTTTTCTAAAAACTGTTCGATCCGTTCGGCCCACCAGTTTAAATCGTGTTCCCGGTTTACACGCACATGCGTAAAATCATCCGGAATTTGTTTACGATTGCCCAGAAGTCGCACAATAGTGAAAGGGGCGGTCAACTTTACAACGCGCGGCATGTAGTACAAATCGTTTAAAACCAGGGCAACACCGCGCTCTTTCAGCATGCCGTAAAATTGTTCATTGTGCCAGCGCCGGTTTCTGATTTCCACGGCCAGCTTTGCCTGCCCGGCGTGTTCAGCCAGAAAGTCATCCAGCGCACGAAAATAATCTCCAAAATTAAATTTGTAATCAAATTGCAAGATGAGAGGCCCCCGTTTTTGTTTAAGACCGGTCGTCGTTTCCAGAAAGGCCTCCCATTCAGCTCTGCAATTTTGTAAGCGCTTTTCGTGCGTTATGATTTGCGGAACCTTTAAGGTGAAAATAAAATCTTCCGGGGTTTGAGCAAACCAGTTCTCAACCGTTGTGAGTCGGGGAATCCCGTAAAAAGTAGAGTCAACCTCTACCGAATTGAAATGCCGGCTGTAGTGATTGAGGTATTGAGCCGGCTTTATCTGCTCCGGATAAAAACCCCCTTTCCAATCCCTGTACGACCAGCCAGAAGTTCCGATGTAGAGCCTGTAACGCCGCACAAACGCTCCCCTTTACAACTGTTTTAAACGATAACCTTTTTTGCGCAAAAGTTCCACCAGGCCCTCTGTCCCGACCAGATGCCCGGCGCCAACAACCACCAGATAGTTACGATCATCCCGCAAAAACCGTTCGACTTGTTTAAACCAGGCTTGATTCCGTTTGATGAGTAAAAAGACTCCGATCTCCGGGAAGTCCTTAAAACTGGCGTTCAATAGCGAATCCAGCGCACGGGTATTCCCGCTTTGCCAGGCGTTGATCAGCTCCGGAATCGTTGCCTCGGAACGTTCGATGTCTTCGATGGTCTGTAAAATCAACTCGTCCGCATTGATTTCGGAGAGTTTTTCCATCAACCCCATCTGAAAGGCGACGCTCTCCAGGGATTGCACAGGCCTGGCTTCTTCTTTGACCTTCCGGGCGTAGTAAAATTCGATGCCCAGCTCCGCCTTAAATCCTAATCGCGCCATGTTCAACTGGTTTAAGGTGAGCGCTACCAGCCAGGGCTTCATTTTCAGGTACAGCTCAGTCGGCTGCCCCAATTCTTCAAAAGTTTTCTTCAACTTTGTAAAAACGGAGTCGGACAACACGTTTTTTAAAGTTCGATCGCCCGTCAGCAGCCCTTTTTGCAGAAATTTGGAAACTACTGCTGGCGAGCTAAGGCTGTCCAGATCGGCTTCAAAAACCACAACGGCGCTTTGGTCGTAAACAGAATCGAACACAGAGGGAAGCGGATATTGATCTTCTGTAAGCAGATGAAAAGAGCCCACCAGAAAGACTTTGTTTTGTTTGCCGATAACTTCCCAGATGGAGTGCTGCGGCCCCGCAAAAAGGATATTAACAAATAATAGAACGGCCAGCAGACCAAAAAGATTTTTTTTCATGACGCGCCTTTCAAATTCCGCGGTAGGCCAGTTCCACTTTAATGCAGGCGTCCATTACCACCTGCAGACCGGCGTCCAGAGCCAGCCGCGCCGCTTCCTCATTGGCCACGCCCAATTGCATCCAGATCACTCTGGCGCCCACTTCAATTGCTTCTTCCACAATGGGCAGCACAAATTCAGGCCGACGGAAGATATTAACAATTTCGATGGGTCCGGGAACGGCCTTCAATGAAGGATAGCAGGGCGCGTCCAGCACCTTCTCCAGCTTCGGATTCACCGGAAAAACGGTAAAGCCGCGATTTAAAAGATAACGCGTAATATCGTAGCTGGGGCGGTAGGGCTTATCCGATACGCCAACCACTGCAACCCTGCGGTAGTTTTGTAAAATTTGATCGATATCTTTATTGACCTTTTGCCAGATGTCTTGCATAATTCTCCTCTTTAAACTGGTTTAACCATTTCTTTCCCCTTTGCCCATTCGACGGGTTTAAAACACCCGTTAATCAGGCGCACTTTTTGCAGGCCGCCGATTTGAGACAGGGCCCGTTCCATGTTTGTAAAGTCAAAGCCCACCTGGCCGGGTGCGTGCGCGTCAGACCCCATGACCACCGGAAGCTGATACTCAGCCAATAACGGCCAGATAGTTTGGTGCGGATAGGGCTCGCCGATTTCCTTACGCAAGCCGGACGTGTTAATCTCAACCGCCATTTGCTGTCTTGCCGCCAGTTGCAAAAGCTCTCTGACTTCCGATTCATTATGGTCGAGCAGGCGGGCTTCGTCGCGCTTGATCAAATCCAGATGACCAAGCACATTAAACAGTCCGGTTTGAATGCCGCGCATGATGGCCTGCAAATAATCTGAATAAATTTCGGCGATTGCGCGATCGGGAAAATAATAGCTGAAAGCCCAGTTGCCTTTGGGCCAGTGGCGAACAAAATGTACGGAAAGAATAATGATTTCAAACGGATGGCGGCTGAGAAACGCATCTAAAAAATCTTCGAAGCCGTCATAAAAATCGGCCTCAATGCCCGTTAAAATGGATATTTCAGGATAGCGAACGCGTAATTTTTCTATCGAATTCAAATAGTCATCGATTTGCCGCAATTCCATACGGTGCGCAAGATCGAACGCTTGCGGCAGTGGAATATGATCGGTGAAGGCAATCTCCTTAAAGCCTTTTTCAATGGCCTGTTCCACGTACTCTTCCATCTCGCCGGTGGCATGCTTACAGAGTTTTGTGTGTATGTGATAATCAAGTTTCATAGTTCTCCAGTAGCTTTTTAAGTTTTTCACGCTGTAAAATTTCAAACTGCGGATTTTCCAGCAGCTTCAAAGACAGCAGCCGGTACAATGGTGCGTCATGCGGTCGCTTATTCTCTTTTAAAATGGAAAAATGTTGGTGGATTGTGCCTTCATCGCCCCGTTGCAGGGGGCCGCTCAGAATTCTGGAAAGCGGCTGTTCATTTAAATTCTGTCCCACACGCCGGATTAACGGCCCAAGCAGTTGGTTTAAATCGCCTTCGGTCAGTTGGGCGTCTTTTAAAATTTGCTCCGCCCAACTGTAAAGAGCAACCTGGAAATTAGCGGCGATGGTTGCGGCCAGGTGAAGCTGACGTTTTTGTCGGATGTTGATGGGAACGATTTTACTACCAAAAGACTGCAGGATCGTTTGTAAATAAGTGAAAAGCGGCGAATCGCCTTGAAAGGTACAAACAATGCCCCGCCAGATTTCCGGTGGTAAAAACAGGCGGGTGAAAGATTGCAATGGATGCAGGCTGCCGATGATAGCGCCCCCGGATTTTAAAGGCTGCAAAAGATCGGCCGTTTTGCTGCCGGAGGTGTGAAAAATCCTCTCCGCCTTTAACGAACGGGCGCTTAGTTGCCCCACAACCTCTTCAATCCGATCGTCAGGCGTACAGATGGCCAGCAAATCAAAATGGGCTTCGGGCAATGCAGCCAGATCATTAAAAAAGGAATCAGCGCCTAAAAAGGGCGCCCATTCCTTATTAAAACGCTTAATGGTGTCTACAACAAAAACCCTTTCAAAACCGGCGGCAACCAGCAGATTGAACAGGCTGCTGCCCACTTTTCCACAGCCAATTACCAGGGCGTTTTGCATGGCGATCCTTTAAACATCAAACCTGAAGCGGTCATTAATCGAATTTGTCTTCCTCAAGGTTCTGTCCAATGTATTTGTCCTTCGGGAAGAAACGCATGTAAACGATATCGCTAAAGGTAATGGCTTCTTTTGAATAAGGGTTGATATTTAACTCGTAAAAAGTGTCGTCAATAAAATGCGATGCTTCTTTCCAGGAGCTCATGGCGTTCAATCGATCAATAAACTCATTATATGTTTTTTCATCTTTGCGGAAGAGTTTTTTGATGATCTTTTTACGCGTGCGTCCCTTGATCATGGTGTGTAAATCTTGCAACGGGCCTTCGCCTGAAATTTGGCGGGCCAGGTGATCGGCCAGGTCGTCGGCTACTTTAGAAGTCTTTACCGGCTCAGGTTCGGGAGGCTGCTCGAGCATGGGCTCTTCCGCAGGCATCTGCGGTTCGACGGGCTGTTCTTCAACTTCGGGCTGCGGCTCGCTCTCCACAGGTTCTTCCACAATGGAAAAAGATTCCTCCTCGGCGCCTGGTTCTTCGGCAACAGTAAGCGGTTGTTCTTCGATTAGCTCACCGGACATGTCGGCCGCCGGCTCTTCGATCAATTCAAAATCTTTTTCGGGCGTCGTCATTTCTTCATGCTCAAGCTCTTCCTCTTCTTCTTCAAATTCTTCTTCGTCTTCTTCCTCTTCAATATCATCCGTTTCCAGTTCAGGCGCCCCTATTTTTTCACCTACTTTCTCCAGTTCCTCCACAGCGTCTGCGATTTGCTGTTCAAGAGGCGTTTCTCCCACTTCAATATCATCCACCTCAATACGCAGCTCTTCCTGCTCAATACTTTCGATGTCTTCAAAACGCAATTTTTCTGCGGGCGACTCAAGGGCTTCTTCAAAACGTCCAAAAAGAATGCTTTCAATTTCGTCAAAAGAGAACTCAGATAGTTGAATTTGCTGTTGAGCGTTTTCGAAGCGTTTTACCAGATCGTGCAGGTTGCGATCTTTTAAAGCGGCCAGCAAAACGTCTGCCGACAACGAGGTAACTTCTGTACCCCGCGCCTCGCTCAAAAAATTCATAATGGTCTTGATCACCTTTAAGGCCATTTCAACACGATTTTCGGCAAATACTTTTTCATCAATTTTGTTGATCAAAGTGACAAACTGATCTTGCGAAATCTCCTTCATGTACTTGTTATTAAAGTAATCGGAGATCGCTTCCTTGTAATATTCAAACTGAAAGAAATATTTCAGAGTGTCGTACACTTCGATGGTAGAAATGATATTGCTGTCTTTAAATAGAAATTGTGTTAGCGTCCGGTGCGGTTCAATCACAAAATTCATTTGCAGCTTAACGGCGCGCTCCAGTAATTGATTGAATTTGGGGATGGTGAAACGCGCAGTCTGTTTCAGGATGTCAAAGATACGGTCGATCAAAACGCGCACTTCCGGAAGGTCATAGTCAAAACGATCGCTGCTGGTAAATTTCTCTTCCTCTTCACGAATCCACAGTTCCACTTCCTGATCAAAAAAATGTTTGATGGACTGGGGAATGTCGAGCGTCATCAAATAAGCCAGAGGGATTTCGTTCATTTTTTGGTTGGCCAGAACTTTCTTGCGAATTCGTTCGATAAAAACATCCATTACGTCTTCTAACATGGAGACTTCCTCTTTTTTGTTTTTTCAAAAAAATAAAAGAATAACCCTTTTACTTCAAATCTAAATACGGTCAAAGAGTCTTTTACAATTTTCAATGAAACAATTCTTGTTACACATCACCCTTTTCTCATTGAATTGCAGGAAAACGGGAAAAGATTGTTTTAGCTTGAAATCAAAAAATTCCAGGCTAAAACCGCAAACTAATGTTTCTTATCGTCCGTTTAGACGAAAAAAATAAGTCCTAAATTCCCGGAACCAGTTGTATCCAAATTTTTCTGTTGCGCGGTCCGTCAAACTCACAAAAATAGATGCCCTGCCAGGTGCCCAGCTGCAATTGTCCGTTTTCTACGATAATGGTTTGCGAACTGCCAAAGAGCGATGATTTGATATGCGCCGCAGAATTGCCCTCAAAATGGTGATAACCGTCTTCGAATGGGATGACTTTGTTGATTTCGTACAAAATGTCTCTTTGAACGGTCGGGTCTGCATTTTCGTTAATGGTTACGGCGGCGGTGGTGTGCGGCACAAATATCACCGCCAGTCCATTTTGCAAACCGCTGTCGGTTACAGCCTTTTGAACCTGATGCGTGATGTCGATCATTTCTGTGCGGCTCGTGCTGCGAATATCCAGTTTTACCATGTTCGTCTCTCCTCAATTTGCCCATGAAGTCTGCTGCGCTTTTTTTTAACAATGGTAAATTCAACTCTCCGGATCTTTATGTCTTCAACTTTTTCTTTTTGGCCGCCGGGAACAAAACATTATTTAAGATCAGGCGGTAGCCCGGCGAATTTTTGTGCAGGCTGAGATCGGTAGGCGGATCGCCCACGCGGTGCGTGTAATCTTCCGGATCGTGCCCGCCGTAAAAAGTGAACGTGCCTTTCCCCAGATTGCCGTGGATGTACTTTACCTCGTTGGTGCCTTCGATCTTGCCCATGATGGTCACATTGGGTTTGATTTTTTCTTCCCGGAACATGGTGGTCTGCCCCATAAAGCCTTTGATGACGTTTACATGATTCTGCGTGAGCATGGTTGGCACCGGATCGTATTTGGCCGAAAATTCAAACAACGTAAAATAATCCGTTTCCGGGTCGCGTAAACGGGGCATATTGCTGGGCGGCACGTCGATATCTGAAAATTCGTAGATAGCCGGATCGGTAATCAATTTAAAATTCTGGAAAGCAAAGGTCTGACTGAAATCCAGTTTTTTCTGGTAATCGGGATCGATGCCGTCGCCGTCAAAAACCGCGTCGCAAATATCGGTATTCTGGGCGGCCAGGGCAATGTCCAGGGCGTCGGTGGCCGAACACATGGCGAACAAAAATCCGCCTTTCATCACATAGCGCCGTATTTCGATGGCCACGGCCGCTTTTTCTTTGCTCACCTTATTAAAGCCCAGCTCTCTGGCCAGTTTTTCGGCTTCCAGTTGTTGTTTAATGTACCAGGGCTGGTTGTGGAAAGAAGCCCAGAATTTTCCGTACTGACCGGTAAAATCTTCGTGATGCAGATGCAGCCAGTCGTACTCTGCCAGCTTACCGTCCAGCACCTCGCGATCGTAAACTTTATCGTACTTGATCTCCGCGTAATTCATGGCCAGGGTTACGGCATCGTCCCACGGTTGAGTGGTGGGCGGCGTGTAAATGGCGATTTTAGGCGCTTTTTCCAGAAGAACGCGTTCCATGTTATTCTCTTCGATTTCGGCGTAAATTTGATTGACCTGTGCGCCGTTTTTTAACTCAAAGGTCACGCCGCGCAGCTGACATTCCTCCCGGAATAAAGGCGTGTCCGTAAACAAAAAAGAACCGCCACGGTAATTGAGCAGCCATTCCACATTAATGCCCTGAGTCAGTATCCAATAAGCCACGCCATAGGCCTTTAGATGATCATTTTGCGAAAGGTCCATCGGAATAAGAATGAATTGCGACCGTACCAGGCCTGTCAGTAAAAAGATCCAGAGAACTATTTTTTTGAAACCGCTCATCATGGCACCTGTTCTTGTTTGAGTTTTTCTTTTAACCAACGCGCCTGCTCTCTGGCCTGTTCCACAAAAAAACTGTCCGGATAGCGCGTAATAATCAGACGATAGGTGTTAAAGGCTTTTTGCAGTTGTTTTTGCCTTTCCTGGATTCCGCCCAGGGTAAACAGCAAACGATCCATATTAACGTAATCGGGCGAATGCTGCAGCACATGGGCAATCAGGCTCTGCGCCTCTTCCCACTTTTCCAGTTTGATGAATAAATGCACGGCACGCTCGGCGCACTGCGGGCTGAGCGGCCCATTCTTTAAAGCCAGTTCTTTAAAGATATTCGCCGCCTGCGAAAGCTTTTTTTGAGCGATTAAAAACTCCGCACGACCCATTTCGGCCAATGTGGAAGAATCCTGTCGAATGTGGTTTAACAGCAACAAACGTTGCAATACGTTGTTTTTTAAAGAATCTCCCGGCGAAAGTTTAACCGAAAGATCGGCAAAGGCCTTTTGAGCGGGCGTTAATTCCCCCAAATAAAACAGAAGCTCTGCCTGTGTGTACTCGACCAACGAGCGCAATTTTTTAGTTCGGATTTGTCGCAGCAGTCTTTCGGCTGCGGCAATATCGCCCCTGGCCAGGTGGCTTTTGGCCAGTTTAAAGCGCACGCGATCGAGCTGTTGGGCGTTTAAAGGCGCCTGTAAATAGTTTTGATAATCTTTAATGGCCTGATCGATATCCTGGAAGTAGTTAAAATAGATATCGCCGCGCAGTTCCAGAGCGTTCCAGCGGTAGCTGGTTTTTGTTTTACTGTGCAGCAGGCCGTCGATGACCTGCATGGCCAGTTGGATGGTTTGCCGGGCTTGCTTTTCCTGCTGCCGGGCAGAAAGTTTTTTAGCCCAGGCAAAATAATTGCGGGCCAGTTGAAAGGCGTATTGTTGTTTTTGCCCTGGCTGAGAGGCCTGTTCCATCAATAATTTTAAGCCCTTAACGGCAAATTCGTAGGCCTGATTCTGGCTGGCTTTATGGACAAATTGCAGCAGGTAATTGGTTCTGGGCGCCTTTTTGTGCAAATCCAGATAAATAGCAAAGGAATGTTTAAAATCGCCGTTGCGTAAATATAAATCCGCTAAAATCTGCCGAACGCCGGCCTGATCGCCGCGCGTTTTCAAGTACTTTTCAATGGCCTCAATCATCTGTTGGACGGCCGAGCTGTCCGAAGACATGGCAATAATTTGACCGTTAACAAACGAATATTGCTTTGGAAAATGTTCCAGATATTTAAGGTAGCTGACCGCCGCCTGGCCGTAATCTAACTGCGCCCGGTGAAGCAGGGCGATCTCGCGGTACAGGCTGTACAAACTTTTTGTTTTCCGGATGCCAAGCTGGTAGGTTTCGATGGCTTTGTCGTACAGGCGCAACTCGATGAACACATTGCCTAAAAGTCGGTACAGGTGCGCATTTTGGCCGTGCGCTTGCAACAGGCCGTTCCAGAGGGCAAAGGCCTGTTCGCGATTTTCGCTCAGATAGTAAGCCTTGCCCAGCTTAACCTGGTATTCCAGCCTGGCGGGAGATTTTTTTATCAGATTTTGTAAGAAGGCGATCAGATCATCATAACGCTTTAGTTTTTCATAGCAAAATTGAATATCATTAATGACCTGGTTGGAGGTTCTGCCAGATTTGTAAATTTGCAGGTAAAGTTCCAGCGCTTCTTCGTAGCTACCGCTGTTCTTAAACAGCATTGCCATGCGTAAGCGACTGTCGGTCTGGGCTGACAGCTGGACGGCAAGGGCCAGAAGTAGTAAAATTAAGGTCGTTCTTTTTAAATCAGGCAAAATATTGTAAAATTTCATCGCAAACGGCCATTCCCTTCTGTGTTAAACGAAAAATCTGTGCGTCGATTACGGCAAAATCCCGATCGATCAAAGTATTGATTGTTTTACGATACGTTTCTAAAAAAGATCGATGAAAAGTCTTTTCAAAATAAGCAAGGTTAATTCCCTCGTACGTGCGTAATCGCAAAAAGATGTGCTCAAATTCTTTGGTCTGCGCGGAAAGCTGTTCTTCAAAGGCGCGGGGCAAACGTTGCTGTTTGAGCTGTTGCAGATAGGCGTTGAGTGAACGGACGTTTCCCCAGCGACGGTCGTTCCAGAATGAATGCGCCGAAGGGCCAAAACCAAGATAGGGCACATGGAGCCAGTATTTGTAGTTGTGGCGCGAGTACAATGATGCTGTCCGGGCAAAGTTGGAAACCTCGTAGTGCAAAAAACCACGCTCGCTTAAAAATTGATGAGTAAAATTGAAAAAGCGCAGCTCCTCCTCTTCTTCCTGCGGATTCAATTGTCCTTTTTCCCGCAATTTGTAAAACGGCGTACCGGGTTCAAAAATAAGATTGTAGGCCGAAATATGCTCCGGCGCCAGATGTAACGCCTGCTGCAGGGTAGCGCGCCATGAATTTAAAGACTGACCGGGCAGGGCGTAGATCAGATCGATGCCCAGATTGGTAAAACCGGCCTTGCGGGCCGCCTCAAAGGTTTCGACGGCCTGCCGTGCGCTGTGGATGCGCTCCAGCAATTTTAATTCACGGTCGTCAAAACTTTGCACGCCAATACTCAAACGGTTAACGCCCAGTTGTTTAAAAACGGGTAATTTTTCTTTTTCCGTGGCGCCGGGATTCATTTCCAGCGTAATTTCACAATCGCTTGAAATGGCAAACACGCGTTGAATGACAGACAAAATGCGCTGCAGTTGGTCGGGCTGCAGTAAAGAAGGCGTGCCACCGCCAAAATAGATGGTGTCAAAAGTTTCGGCAGGCCGGATTTGCTCCGCCACCTGTTCCATTTCTTGACAGAGGGCTTCTACAAACAGGGCTTGCTGCGATCGATTGGTGATCGAGTAAAAATCGCAGTACCCGCATTTGTGTTCACAAAACGGAATGTGCAGGTAAATACCCGGATTAAAGGAGATGTTTGCTTTTTCACCGCTCATCGAATGACGCGGCCAATGCGGCCAAAACGTATTTTTTTGAAAAACTGCGACAACGGCACGTGGGAATTCCACGAAAAATAAATGATCAACGCCTGCCCGACAATCTCCGAATGATCGACAAACCCCCACACGCGGCTGTCTGAGCTATTGTCGCGGTTATCGCCCATCACCCAATACTTGTCTTTGGGAACCGTGATCGGGCCGTAGTTGTCACGACTGCCCAGGTTGCGAAAGGTGGGGAAGAAAAAACGTCCCTCGTCTCTGCGAAAAATGCGCGGATCTGTAAATTTTCCGTACGGTGGAAATGGAAACTTTTTACCGTCCACGTAAACCACCTTGTCGATGATCTCCACCGTTTGTCCGCCGACAGCGATGCAGCGCTTGATGTAATCCATGGAATGATCGCGCGGGTAACGAAAAATAACCACGTCAAAAGGCTGCGGATCGCGCAGGGCCGGAAATCGGAACCAGGGCAAATCCACGCCGATTTTGGTGTAAGGAATGCCAATCCAGTCTGGCGTACGCATGCCGTAATTGAATTTATTAACCAGCAGAAAATCGCCGATCAACAGCGTGTTCTCCATGGAAGAAGTGGGAATGGTGTAAGCCTGTACAACAAACTGGCGAATGATTAATGCAGCGATTAATGCCGAGAATAATCCTTCGGTAAAACTTTTAAAACGACTCTTCCGTTTTACAACCGGTTTAGACAAAATGCCTCCTTGATTTTTTCAATCATCTTTATCCATCGAAAGAACGGCCAGGAAGGCTTCCTGAGGAATTTCAACCCGACCGACTTGTTTCATACGTTTTTTACCTTCTTTTTGTTTCTCAAGCAGCTTGCGCTTACGAGTAATATCGCCGCCGTAACACTTGGCCGTAACATTTTTACGCAGCGGTTTCACGGTCTGGCGGGCGATGACCTTGCTGCCAATCGCCGCCTGTATGGCCACTTCGAACATCTGGCGGGGAATAAGCTGCTTCAAATGGCGGCATAAACGCTGCCCCATCTCGTACGCCTTGCTTTCATGAACAATGGTGGAAAGAGCGTCCACCGGCTCGCCGTTAATCAGGATATCTAATTTCACTAACTTGCTTTCGCGATACCCTTCAAACTCATAGTCAAAAGAGGCGTAACCGCGCGAAACGGATTTAAGCCGATCGTAAAAATCGAAGATTACTTCGGACAGCGGAAAAAGAAAGGTCAGGTCGGCGCGCGTCGGATCCAGATAAGAGGTGGATTTAAAGACTGCGCGTTTCTCCTGCGACAGCTTCATCACGTTGCCAATGTACTCGGACGGCGTGATGATCTGAGCTGAAATATAGGGCTCTTCAATATGATCCACCTCCGCCAGGTTGGGCAGATCGGTCGGCGTATGGATTTCGATGATCTTGCCGTTTTTAAGGTGAACCTGGTAAACCACGTTAGGCACCGTGTTGATGATGGTTAAGTTGTATTCGCGCTCCAGACGTTCCTGTACAATCTCCATGTGCAGCAACCCTAAAAAGCCGCAACGAAAACCAAAGCCCAGCGCTTTGGACGTTTCGGGCTCGTAAATCAGAGCCGAATCGTTGAGAGAAAGCTTTTCCAGCGCGTCGCGCAGATCCTCAAAATCGTCAGAATCTATGGGAAAAATTCCGGAAAAGACCATGGGTTTGATCTCTTTGTAACCGGGCAATGGCTCTTTAGCCGGATTTTTAACGTGCGTGATGGTGTCGCCCACACGAATATCTTTGATGTTTTTGGCGCCGGAAACCAGATAGCCCACCTCGCCGGCATGCAATTCGTCAACCGGCTGACGACGCAATTTAAGAATACCGATTTCCTCGGCCTGATAATCACGCCCGGAGTTAAAAAAACGAATGGCGTCGTTTTTTTTCAGTTTGCCGTTAAAAACGCGGATGTAGCTAATGGCGCCGCGGTAGTTATCAAAAAGCGAATCGAAAACCAGCGCTTGCAAAGGCGCATCAGGATCGCCATCGGGCGGAGGAATCTGCTGGACAATGGCTTCCATCAAATCTTCAACGCCTAAACCGGTTTTGGCGCTGGTCAATAAAATTTCATCTTCTGAACAGCCTATGAGCTCTATTAACTGATGTTTAACCACCTCCACCTGGGCGCTGGGCAGATCGACTTTATTGATAACCGGAATGATGTGCAAATCATTTTCAATGGCCAGGTAAAGGTTGCTGATGGTTTGCGCTTCTACGCCCTGGGCGGCGTCCACCAGCAGCAAAGCGCCCTCGCAGGCTGCCAGACTGCGCGAAACCTCGTACGTAAAATCCACATGACCGGGCGTGTCGATTAAGTTTAAGATGTAGTCATGCCCGTCTTTAGCGCGGTAACTCATGCGCACGGGATGCGATTTGATGGTGATCCCGCGCTCGCGTTCCAGATCCATGTTGTCCAACACCTGGGCCTTAAGCTCACGCTGCGAAAGGGTGTGCGTGTACTCGAGCATCCGGTCGGCCAGCGTGGACTTGCCATGATCGATGTGCGCAATAATACAAAAATTGCGAATGTATTTCTGATCCATTGTATTCCAATTTGTTATTTTCAAAACTTTTAAGTTACTTATATTAAAGAATAAAAGCAACTATGGAATGCTCGCCCAGGTTCCCTGTTTTTCAAGAAGCGCCGCACACAACGGGATTAAAATGAGGAAGGTTGAGCGAGGGAGGGTAAGAAAGCAGAACTTTGACCGAACGGACTGATTGACTGGTAAAAAATTAAAAGGACTTTTCTAATTTAAACACATACAACCGCGATTGTGGATCGCTTACCACGTAAATCAACCCCCTCGCAAAATCGATGGCAATACCCTCCGGCCCGACAATATTCAGTTTATACTGCCCGACAAGACCAGCGTTAGTATCCCACAAAAACAGGCTCTCGTCCTGATCGCTCAAAATCCAGAAACGGTTCAAAAGCGTATCGGCGCATAAGCCCGAATAGTCGCCGGCAAATGATAGCTCTTTTTGCCATCGAATCGAAAAATCTGCGTTTAAGGCCATTAATAGTCCCGGCTGTTTTTCTTTAATGGTAAACAAACGGCGCAGAACATCAAAGCAAACGCCTTCCAATCCGCTGTTGTCGTCCCCATCTAAAATCCGATGACGCTGTAATTCTTTTCCTGTGGAGTCCACCTCTACCAGCTCGCGCGAACGTTCTTCGGCCACCCACAAGGTGTGTGCAGTGGGATCAATGACAACGCCTTCCAGATCGTTCCCCTGATACGAAAGCGTTTTCAGTCTTTTTCCGGTCAGGCTAATTTGAACAATGCGGTTGCTGTGGTCGCTCACCGTCCACAATGCGCTCCCGTCTGGCGTTAGAGCAAGACCGGAAGGCTCCGCAACATCCAGAGCGTAACTGTTTACCAATGTTAAAGACCGAACCGGAGGGGTTGTGTCCTCCGGCTCAGTCAGAGAGCATTGAATAAGAAAGACGCTTCCACAGGCCAAAAACATCGCCATTAGCCTGAAGATTCTCTGTATTTTCATTGATGGTTTGATGCTCCCGGAGTTGGGTTCGTAAAGCTTACCCAGTTGTCGCTGCCATCCGGCAGGCGGCCCATAGATACGTCGGTGGTCTGTTCGCCAAAAGTCAGAGAATCGATAACCGTTGTGCCATTGGGCGCGGTGAGGACGATATCTTCTCCGCCGCTTGAAAGTTTAATGTTAACATGTAAAACGCCCTGTTCGGGTTGTTTATCGGCCCAGAGCAGTAAAAATCCACCGGCGGGGATGGTGGTGGCCGCCGAATCGCTGGTCGGAATTTGCCAGGCGGTAAGGTCGCCTTTATCGTCCGAAATGTACATGCCGCCGATGTTAATGGGCCTGGATTCGGCGTTATAAATTTCGATCCAGTCGTCATACTCCCCGTTTTCATCGGCGTTGCTGGAATCGTTGCTGGCCAGGAATTCATTAATGTACAGAGCGGGCGGCACATAGCCCACTTCAAAGGAAAGCGTATCCGACCGGGTGGAATGGTCTGCATCGTCGCTGGCAACGATGTAAAAAAAGACGCGTGTGCCATCGGCAAAAGGGCCTAAGTGTGACGAAAACAGCGAGTCGTTTTCAGCCGTCATATTAACCGTGGTATTCAAAGAGTCTGCCGCTCCATAGGTCAAAGAAACCTGCGCCAGATCCCCGTCCTCATCGACAATTTGCGCCCGGATGGTCACCACATCTCCGGCGTTGATGGTGTCTGGCAACACCTGAATGGTTTTGATGGTTGGCGGAACGGAGGTCTCTCCCTGCACATTGGGCGCGCCGGGCGTGGGGGTGGTAAATCTCTGCCAATCTGTTCCACCATCCGGCACGCGTCCCATGGAAACATCGGTTTCCTGCGCTTCGAAGGTGTATTCGTCAACAACAGTGTAACCGTCCGGTTCCGTGAGCACAATATCCTCGCCGCCGCTGGACAGTTTGAAATCGAGATGCGTAACGCCCTGCTCCGGCTGGCCGTCGGCCCACAGCACAACAAAGCCATGGGGCAAAATCCTAAGATCGGCCGTAAGCGGAATCTGGAACTTTTTGGGGTCGGATTTGTCATCGGAGAGATAAAATCCTGCCAGAGAAACCGTGTCTTCGCTACCGTTGTACAATTCGATCCAGTCGTCGTATTCGCCGTTTTCATCTGTGCAGCAGGCGTCGTTGCTGGCCATAAATTCATTAATAAAGAGCTGGTAAGCGCTTTGATGCGGCGGCGTTTCCTGGTCGGCCGAAACGGTATCGTCAAGTTTACACCCCGCCACTGCAAAAATGATAGCCAGAATAATCGTCGAAATGATATGAAGCGTTTTCATCAGAGCCTCCTTTTAAAAAAAGAATTTTGTCATAAACTGAACATAAGAGAACCGATCGTCGCCCACAAAGCCGTTGCCCGTGGCATTGGGCGAAGTTGAGACATAAGTGTAATTGAGCTGAAACACCATGTTGGGATTGGGGTACCAGTTGAGCCCCAGAGTGTAGTTGTTGGCGCGGCCGCCCAAAATGCCGGCATCGGTATCGGAAAGATTTAAATGGCTGTAACGTAAACCGACCTCCCAGGCGCCTTTTTTTACATCTCTGGGGATTAATTGCGAAAATTCACCCTGGGTTTTGTCCCAGCGCCGCGATTCGCCCGTGATGCTCCAGAGCAGATACACGTAGCCGGCGGAAAATTGCGCCTCCGGCAGGTTTTGCAGGCGGTTGAGACGCACCAGGTTGTATTCGCCCTGTAAGTGAAAATTGCGGTAAACGGCGGCGCCTTCTAAACCCAGACGCGTCGTGTAATCCACGTTTCGGATGTAATCGGTGTCCAGAATTTCCACATCGCCGATTTTAGTCTCCGGTTCGCTGTCAAACTGAACGATGTTGGATTGATCGTCCGGTTTGGTCCAGGCTGCGGAGATACCGAGATGGAGTATGGTCGTTGCGTTCTGCAGCGGAGCGCTTGCCAGCCTGGCTGCAACGCCCCCACCGGTTTCATCTTTGGTTTTGTTTTTGTTCGTATCAAAGGTCTGGCCGTAAATGGCTCCCCGAAAATTCCACCAATCTGTCCAGCGGCCGTATTCAAGGCCCATACGACGTCCCATCTTAAAAGCCAGCGCATTGTAAGCGCGTTCTGCAAAGGGAATGAAACGCGACGAGGTTAAAATATTTAAACCGAACGGCATCTTAAAATGACCGAATTTAAGATAGGCATTTTTAAAGCCATGATACGCCAGAAACATGTCCTTGGCTTCCACGACGCCTTCGGCCATGTCCATATCCCATTCCATGTACCATACGCGCCATAAATTAACCTTAACGGCAAAGCGTCCCTTGCGCAGATGGGTGCCGTTGCTCAACTTATTTTTGTTTTCAAAAAAATAGGCGCCATTAATAAAAATTCGCGTATCAAAGCGACCCCAGAAAGCGCCGTCCTGCGATTCCCAGAAATAGATGCCATTCTTCCACTCGGAAACGCCGGATATCTGATAGGTTGTTTCTCCTGAAACACCCTGATGCGCCATTTTATGGGCGTGCTTTGTTTCTTGCTGTTGACTTTGGGCCTTAACCAGGCCGGGAAGCAATAGTAAAAGCAACAACATTCCTGATCGGACTAATTTCATCTTCATTCTTTAGTACCTCCTGTTAAAGATGACGTTTCTTGAAAACTTGATAAAGAATCTGACGTTTTTTAAGGATGTTTTTATTAAAGAATTTATTTCTAATGGTATTCGGTTTTAGTCGCCAGGCCGGGCTTAACTGCGCAAGCGCGTCATCCAGCTGCCACTTATGAATGAAGAGCCGGCCGTGTAATTTTTTAACCGCTTCAATCTGCTCCGGGCTGAACATTTCCGCATCCAGTTCTGTGCTGGCCAGCGTCGAATCGATGTAAAAACTATCCACCTCAGCCAGTTCGAAAATTTTGTACAATTGGCTTTCGTTCAACGCTTCCCGCTGCTGCAGGCTTTCCCTGAATTTGTACATATTTTTGAATTGTTTGCCGTTCAGGCTCTGTAAATTCCGCACGGGAATGTTTTCTGCGGCCAATTTATTTAAAACGTCCTGCGAAATTTCGTAGGTCACGGGACGCACCACTTCGCGCTCAAAAACGTTTTGCATGAAGAACAGCAGAACAAAGGAAAGGATGGCTGCGGCAATGGGCGTGGAAATCCATCCCGAGGCGATTTTTCCTAAAATGTTAAAGTTGATGCCCTTACCGCCTTTGGCAATCCCGATCCCGATCACCGCGCCGATTACCGCCTGCGAGCTGGAAACCGGCACCAGGGGAATCGGCGGAAGATTGTGGGCAATCAACCAGCGTTCCAGGCTTTGCGAGGCGAATAAAAAGAGCACAAGCGATTCGGATAAAACAACAATCAGCGCCATCACGGGCGTTAGCTTGAACACTTCGTTGCCCACGGTGGTCATAACACGATAGGAGTAAGTGTAAATACCCACGGCAATGGCCAGACCGCCCAGCAGGAATAATTGCTGAACGCCCGTAAAATGAATCACATTAAGAATATTCAAATCTTTAAAGGGCGAGGCGGGAACAAAGACGCCCATTACATTGGCGATGTTGTTGGCGCCCAGACTGTAAGAGCCGAATGCGCCCACCAGAATGAGTCCGGCCCGCGTGTAGGCGTCCAGTTCGAGTAAGTGAATTCGGGCTCTGCCCAGAAAAAATTTAAACAATTTGTAAAGCAAAATGGAAAAGACGGCCGCCAGAATCGGAGAAATGACCCAGGTGCTTAAAATTTTGCCCAGTGAGTTCAGGTCGGTAGGCGAGCCGGTAAATAAATTCCAGCCGATGATGGCGCCGACAATGGCCTGAGAGGTGGAAACGGGCAGCGACAGTTTAGTCATCCAGGCCACGGTTGCGGCGGCGGCCAACGCCACGGTGAAAGACCCGGCAATGGCGTTAACTGCGCCTAATTTTCCCAGGGTATGCGCCGCACCGGCGCCGCTGATCACCGCGCCTAAAATGACAAACACGCTGGCCACCAGAGCAGCCACTTTAAAACGCACCATTTTAGAGCCCACCGCGGTGCCGAAAACATTGGCCGCATCGTTGGCGCCCAGCGACCAGCCCAAAAACAATCCGCTTAGTAAATAAAACCAGATCATTTTCGGCCCCCGTTACAAATAGCGTTTGATGGTTGCAATGGCCAGACGATCCGTAACATCTTCAGCCTCATCGGCAATATTTTCGATGTGATAGGCAAAATAGCGCATGTGAATCTTATGACTGAGGCGTAAGTCTTTGCGGAACACGATTCGTTTGATTTTACGGGCGATTTTATCCGATTCGTTTTCATAAAACTGCACCTTGTTGATGTGATCGCGCACCGCGGTTAAATCTCGAAAATAAGAGCGGATGGCCAGAACCATGGCCTCCACGGCGGCGGTGGAAATCTCCGCCAGTTCAATGTACATCTGGTGCAGTTCGGGGATTATTTCCGGAATCTCCACAGAAAATTGCATTAACGTTTCGTTCATGGTGTTCAAAACGGCGTCCGTGCTTTCCAGCAGGCCCAGCACATCGCCGCGCGATTCCGGAATCAGCGTGTGTTCATACAAACTGGTTTCAATCTGGCGGCGCAGTTGATCGCCCCGACTTTCCAGCTTATCCAGGTCCTCCAGGCGCGCTTCAAAGTCGTCCATTCTGTTTTGTAAATAATATTTAACGCCCTGACGGAACAGTAAAGCGCCCTGAATAACGCAATCCAGATATTCTTCGATTTGTCCTTCCAGCAATTTTGTCTTTTTAAATAATATGGCCATGGTGCACCTCTATTTTTTATTGTTATTATTGTTCAAAAATTTAAACTTAGCTTTTAAAATGGGATAGAAAAAGGATAATACCGCTAAAATTAAAAGCGCCAGACTGACCGGCTGCGTAAAAAAGATGCGCGCATCGCCCATCAATAAAGCGCGCCGGAAATTGGTTTCCGCTAAAAAGCCCAGAATAAGTCCTAAAATAACCGGTGCCGTAGGGAAATGATAGCGCCGTAAAATCCAGCCCAGTATTCCAAAACCCAGGCAGCTCCACACATCAAACATGGAATTGTTAACCGAATAGCTACCAATGAAGGCAATGGCCAGAATGAGCGGGTACAAAAGCTCCCGGGGCAGGGAAATGATCTTGATCCATAATTGGTTTCCCAGATAGCCCAGAAAGAACATGACAAAGTAGGCTAAAAACAGACTGGCAAACAGTCCGTAAATAATGGCGGCATTGCTTTTAAACAATTCGGGGCCCGGTGTAAGGCCGTGCAACATCAGCGCGCCGATCAACACGGCCGTGGCCGCGCTGCCGGGAATGCCCAGGGTTAACAACGGAACCAGGGCGCCGCCCACCGATCCGCTGGTTGCCGCGCCAGAAGCCGCCACTCCGTCCAGCGCGCCCTTTCCGAACTGCTCCGGATTTTTGCTGATGCGTTTGGCCTCTCCGTAAGCGATAAAAGCCGCAATGGTTGCGCCGGCTCCGGGAACGACGCCAATCAGGGTCCCCAGTAAAGAAGACTGCAAGATGGTGCGTTTGATAGCCCAGATCTCTTTTAACTTGGGCATTTCCGAAGAAATCTTTTGCACGGCCGATTGAACAGTCTCCGATTTTTCCAGCGAAAGAAAAATTTCGCCCAGAGCAAACAAGCCGATTAAGGCAGGAATAAAACCGAAGCCGTCCGCCAGCTCCGGAATGCCAAAGGTAAAGCGCAAATAGCCCGTAAAGGGATCCATGCCCACCGTGTTCAAAAGCAGCCCGATCAGCGTGGCAATAAACGCTTTAATCCAGTTGCCTCTGGAGAGAGAAGAAATAATGGTCAAACCAAAAATGGCCAGCGAAAAGTATTCGGCCGGGCCAAACTTTAAGGCGGCGCGGGCCAGCGGTTCGGAAAAGAAAACCAGAATCACGGCCCCTAAAAATCCGCCAAAGGTCGAAGCAATTACCGAGGCGCCCAGCGCCTTGCCGGGCTTTCCCTGCCGCGTTAAAGGGTAACCGTCAAAGGTAGAAACAATGGCCGAAGGCGTGCCCGGCGTGTTGATGGCAATGGCCGTAATGGTTCCGCCATAGTTGGCCGCTGCGTAAACAGCGGTTAGCAAAATGAGCGCATTGAGCGGTTCCATTCCATAACTGAACGGCACCAACAAGGCCACGCCCATGGCCGGCGACAATCCGGGGATAACGCCCACCAGGATGCCCAGCATCACGCCCAGCGCAACCATGAACAGGGGCGTCCAGGAAAGGATGAGATGAAATCCGTTTATTAGTTCCGTAAAGATGTTCATAAAACTTCAAGACTTTCGTTTAATGAAACCAGATTAGTTCGGGTAACGGCACCTGCAGCATCTTGTAAAAAACAAAATAAGCAAAGCCAATGTAGCCTAACGACACGCCAAAAATGAGAAGGTGGTTCCGGTAACCTAAAAGATAGGCGCCCAGAACCAGAAAAATTAGCGTGCTTAAATAATAGCCCAGATATTGAACCACCGCCACGTACACAAACATTAAAATCACCAGGCGCAATGGCACGACGATTTTGCCGGAATTGGCTTTCTGTTCGGGGGGATGTTTGACGGCGCTGATCAAAAGCCAGAGGTTGAAAAACCACAGGCCGTAAATCCACAAACGTGGAATGGAAGCCGGCCCGACCGACGAGGTCAATTTGCCTGCAGGAAAGTTAAAGGTTTGCCAGTAAAGGAAAAGTCCCGTAAAGATAAAAAAACCGGCTATTACGGTGTCGCCGCTTAGCCAACGGCGTTTAAAAAGATAGGTGAAAAGTAAAATCAGCAGGTAGATTCCGGCTAATACGAATGCGGACAGACGGTAACTTGCCGTCTTATCGCCGCGGTTGGTCTTTAAGATGCCCGCTTTTTGTAAATATTTAATGGCGATCTGTTGATCGCGATTGACCATGCGCGTGAATTCTCGATGATCGTAAAAAACCGGTCGCGCGGCGGTGGCATGCACAAAGTTCAACCAGGCCGAATCCCTGCTGACCTTGCGGAATAGGTCCGTCAGGTAGTTAACGGCCTCTATGTTCGTTCCTTTGCGCACGGCGTATCCCCGCCACAGAACCTCGCTGGTCAGATCGTATCCCTTTTCAACGAACGTGGGCGCCTGGGGAAAGCGGGAGAGTCTGTGCGGCGAAGCCACGGCCGCGACCATCAAATCGGGCCTGCCCAGAATGTCGCCGGGATTTCCGACATAAACCACGCCGTGCTTGCCCATTAAGGCCGCCAGAGCGTCCGAGCCCCCTTCGTAAGGAATCCACTCCGCCTTAATGCCTAAAATATCCCAGGTTCGCAAAGCCATCAGATGATCCACGCCGCCAACCAGCGGGCCGAGCCAGCGCTGTTTTCCTCCTTTAGCTCTGGCGTCAGAGATAATCTCTTCCAATGTGCGCACCGAAGAACGGCGGTTGGTAATCAATGCCTCGGGGTCTTCCGCCATACAGGCCAGAAAGTAAAAATCGTCCATGGTAATGCCGCTTTGCGTCAGCAAGATGGTGGAAATAAAGGATTTGGTTACGCCTAAAACCGTGTACCCGTCCGCTTTGCGATTTAACGCCGTGCGCATGGCAATAACCCCGGAACCGCCGCTTTTATTTTCCACCAGAATGGGCGCCGGGCAGTATTTGCGGGCGATATTGGCAATTTGACGCGAGGTGATGTCGATGGCGCTGCCCGGCTTGGAATGCACCAGAATGGTAATGGGCTTTTCCGGGAAGGACGCCATGCTCAACGAAACCGTCGCAAAAAGAATAATTAAGGTGTAAAACCACGAGCGCGCTGAAGGGTAGTTCATCGTTTCTTCCGAATTAAAGTTGATCTTTCCAGTTTTTAAACGGATTTTTCATGAGCATGGAATTGTAAAATCGCGTGTCGCCGGTTACTTCCCTGCCCAGCCAGGCCGGTTTTTCAAAGGCCTGATCTTCCGATTTTAATTCGATCTCGGCAATCACCAGCCCTTCGTTTTCGCCGTAGAATTCATCGACTTCAAAGGTCAGGTCGCCGTTTTTTACCAGATAGCGCGTTTTATCGATGACGCCCGGCTCGCAAATTTTCAGCAGATTTTCGGCGTCTTCTTTGGGGATTTCCATCTCCCATTCAAAACGGCTGGCGCCGGACGCATTGCCGATGCCTTTTACCGTCAAATATCCCTTTTCGCCCTTAATGCGCACGCGCACCGTACGCTCCGGCACGGATGAAAGATAGCCCTGAACAATGCGCGTTGATTTAAAAGCCTGCCGTTTAAACGAATCGTCTTTGACCAAAAATTTACGTTCAATTTCCTGAGCCATGGTTGCTTCTCCAATGCTTGATGTTTAACGAATGATTTTACACCTGCGACGCGGCGGCCATGATCCGGCCGATGGTCCGCATCACATTTTAAAATTTCTACAAATCCGCTGTAAAATGATCTTAGCACGTTCCATGAGCCAGCAAGGCTACTTTTGCGCCCTGACGAAACATGCGATTAAAGCGCTCGCAGGCCTGCGGCGTTTTTTCGATGATCACCGTTTTGCCGCTTTCTTCTAAAAAAGCTTTAACCTTATCCGGGACCTGTAAAGCCCCGTTAAAACCGTTGCCGATGATCACCGTGTCCACATCTGCGCTTGCCACGCGGCGCACCATATCCTGGGTAAGCAGGTGCCCCTTTCGCTCCCGCCAGGGAGACAACATTTTTCCAATGAGGCAGATGTCTTTTCCTGCGCCGGTAAGCGTGCCGTCGCTGTTTTTAAAGTGGGCGCGCCCGTTGATTACAAATTTTCCCCAGGAAACCTCTTCGATGGGCCCCTGTGAAAAACGATAGGTTTTCATTTCGCCTTTCCTCCGGCCGTTTATTCCGACGAGCCCGTGCCATTTTCTGCCCCGATCGGCAAATTAATATACCAGTCCCACGTAGCGCTTCATGGCTTTAATGTAGTTAACGTTTTCGTAATGATCCAATCCCAGCTCTTTCACCGTTTTTATCACCAATTCGGGATCGGCGTGTTCAACGGCAATGGTTTGAATGGGCTGATTGTTAAAGGTAACGTATGCGATTTCCACAATGCAATCGTTAATGGTAAAGCCGTGCCGTTCTTTAACCACATTGACGATGTGCAACGCCTTGTTGGGGCTAATCAGGTTATTCAGATACTCATCATAGGAGTACTCGTCCTTTTTTAAATAAGGAAGCGGTAAATTAAAAGCCTTGTACACTATGGCCAGCTCGTTGATATGAATGGGAAAGCCGGCTTTGAGCAACACCGTCCACTGTTCAAGGCCATCCTGATTGACGCGCAAAAGAGTTTTGATGTCCATCAGTTCGTCGCGAATCTTTGTGTTGTCATTGCTTTTTTCCGAAAGGATGTAGATTTCGCCGCTCTTGCGCACTTTACCTTCCGGATAGGCCTGAATGGCTTTGATGCCCTGCCTGAGATCCTGGCCAAATGTCCGCCATTCCCAGCGAGGAATTATCTTTTCCATGGTCGCACCTCCCGATTTCATTTAAAGCGTTTAAAATCGTTTTTATCAATCGCGCCTTTTTTTACAAGAAATGTGCCAGTTCATTGTATTATGGCAAAAGGTCGTTAACTCATTGATTTTTCACGCTCCGGGATTGACGGTCTTCAAAAATTTGCAAAATACAGCTGTCGAAATCTAGCCGGTTGACGAAATTTCGTCGATTAAAATGACGAAATATTGCCTTTTAGGCTTGAATTGTGTGGGAAAGATGTTTACGTTTTCCTGAAACAGAAGCGTTGAATAATTATAGTCAGGATGAAGTTTGAAGGAGAAAAATTTAAAAGGCAACATCTTTTGGGGGGCAATGTTCCTGAGCGGTTTATTGTCCGCTTTATTGTTGGTCTTTTTGTTTCACAAAATGACCGACATTTCGCGTCCCTTTCCTTCTTTTTCGTCGCAGTCTACCTCATCAACCGAATCTTTAAAACCCGTCTTCCGAATCGGGGTCGTTTCGCGCTTTCCGCCCACCTTCATTTACAAAGGGTATCAGCCGGTGATGGATTACCTTACTTTAAACACGCCTTATCGTTTTGAATTGCAGTTGAGTAAATCGTACAAACAAACGGTGGAGCAACTGGTCAGCGGCGAAGTGGTAGCGGCTTTTTTAGGATCATTCATTTTCGCCAGAGAAGCGCAAAATCACCGTCTTCGATGCATTCTACGTCCGCTGTCTGCCGGGGGCAGGCCGCTGTTGCAGGCGGTTGTCATCTGCAAAGCGGAAATAGGCCTGCATTCCATTGCCGATTTGAAAGGAAAGAAGGTGGCCCTTCCTTCTGCCCTGTCTTTTTCCAGCAACTGGTTTTTGAACAGGGCCCTGCCCGAAAACGGTCTTACACAATCGCAACTGGACTCCGTTCACCATTTTGCCCACCACCATACGGTGGTTTACGAAGTTCTGAAGGGCAATTTTGACGCCGGCGTTGTCAAAGATCGCGTGGCCAATGAATTTCGAAATCGCGGGATACGTGTTTTCGCTCGTTCCGAGCCCATTCCCAGCTCGCCGATGGTGGTTTCCGATCAATCTCCGCAGGCGGTTGTGCAGGCCATACAAACGGCCTTGCTAAAAATTGACGCCAGTCAGCCCCGCTATCAGAAGATGCTTTCTGAATGGGATGCCGAATTTGCCTACGGATTTGCGCCGGCCCAAAATGAAGATTACGACCTGCTGCTGCCACTGGTAAATGCAAGGGAGGCTCCGTAATGCGTCCTTTGTTCAAATCAGCTACCCTGCGCTTAAAAATGATGTTGGCGGTGGGCGGCGTGGTCGTGGTTTTTATGGTTTTTATTTCCATCGGCATTGCGCTGCACTGGCGTTCCATGATCTTGCAGCAATTGCAACAAAAAGCGGAGGCCGTAACAAGCGCCTTTGGCATTTCTGTGCTGGACGCTTTGATCTATTCGGAAAATGAAAACTTTCAGGTGGAAGATTTACTGGAATCGTACATGCTGGGCCTTAAAGAAAAGATTCCCGAAATTCAATACATTGTGGTGACGGATACTCATAACCGCGTCATCGCCCATACGGATCCGCGCATGTACAATCGCCTGCTGACCGATGAACTTTCCGGGCGACTGGCCAAAACAACGGGGCTGGTCAGCGGCATTTATCGCACGCCGCAGTTCGGGTGGCTTATAGAAACGGCGCTGCCTCTGCAGGTTGGCGGAAAGCGCTGGGGAATTTTACGCATTGCCTTTGAAGCGGAATCGACGCGGCGAGAAATTGCCCGCCTGTTTTATCTGCTGGTGGGGATTACGCTGCTTTTAACGCTGGTTGTACTGGCGGTTTTAAATTATTTAATCAAACATACGGTGCGTTCGCTTATGCTGCTGGTGCAGGCCATGGATTCCATGGAGCTGGATTCTTCAGCGCCGCTGGAATTGCCGGAACGTGCGGATGAAATCGGCGCTTTAACGCGCCACTTTGAACTTTTGCGTCAACGTTTGCAAAACTCGCAAGCGCAACTGCTCGAAGCGCAAAAACAGATTTACCACGCGGAAAAGCTGGCTTCGATCGGCCGCCTGGCTTCCGGAGTGGCGCACGAAATCAACAATCCCTTAAACGGCATCAAACATTGTGTTTATGCCATTGAAAAGGAGCCGCAAAATCAAAAGCAGTTAAAAGAATACCTGGCTTTAATCAACGAAGGCCTGGAGCATATTGAATCGGTGGTGCGCAAACTGCTTGGCTTTTCCAGAAAATCGGCCCGGGATAAGGAGTGGGTCGACTTGAATCAGGTGGTGCGACAGGTGGTGGAACTGCTTGCTTACCGTCTAAATCAAAGGCATATTGACCTGCAACTTCAGCTTGCTGCGGATTTGCCGCCCGTGTATGGAGACGCTTCTCTTCTGCAGGAAGTGGTCATGAATCTGCTGTTGAACGGCTATGATGCGGTTGAAGATGGGGGGCGGGTGATTGTACGTACGGAAGCTTTACCCTCCCACCAGGTACGTTTAACGATTGAAGATAACGGAATGGGCATAAACGAAACCGATCTGGAAAAAATATTCGAACCGTTTTACACGACTAAAGAGCCTGGCAAAGGAACGGGATTGGGGCTTTCGGTGGCGTTGAACATCGTTCAGGCCCACGGCGGGCAGATTGTGGCACACAGTCAACCCGCCAAAGGAACGCGCTTTGAAGTTATTTTGCCGTATGGAGAAAGACAATGAAAATTTTGATTATTGAAGACGAGAAAATATCACGCATTACTTTAAACGATCTGCTGAAAAAAGAAGGCTATGACGTAAGCAGCGTCGAAACAGGCACGGAGGGGCTGGAGCTGTTCGAGCGGGAAGCCTTTGACCTGGTGCTGGCCGATTTACGCCTGCCCGGCGCGGACGGCATCGAAGTGCTGCGGCAGGTCAAATCGAAAAAGCCGAGAACGGTGGTTGTATTGATGACCGCTTACGGTACAGTGGATACGGCGGTGCAGGCGCTGAAGATGGGCGCTTATGACTATTTAACCAAACCCTTCACCCCGGATCATTTGCTAAATATTTTGCGCAATGCAGAAAAATTGCAGCGCGTGCTGGATGAGAATCAACAGCTTAAAAAACGTCTGGAAATTATTGAAAAACAACCGATCATCGGCGCTTCGCCGGCCATGCGCCACCTTCAGGAGATCATTCATCATGTGGCGCGGCACGATTCCACGGTTTTAATTGTGGGCGAAAGCGGCACGGGCAAGGAACTGGTGGCGCGCGCTTTGCATGAGAACAGCTGGCGAAAGGATCAGCCTTTTTGGGCCGTTAACTGCGCGGCCATCCCCGAAACCTTGCTGGAGAGCGAATTGTTCGGCTATGAAAAAGGGGCCTTTACCGGCGCGGCCAAACGCCATCTCGGCTATTTTGAACGGGCCAATCACGGCACGTTGTTCATCGATGATATTGATGATTTACCCATGAAAATGCAGGTTAAATTGTTACGCGTTTTGCAGGAGCAGGAATTAATTCGCATTGGCGGCTGGGAATCGGTAAAAATCGATGTACGCGTGATCACGGCTACCAAAGTTGATTTAAAACAACGCATGAAGGAAGGCCGCTTTAGAGAAGATTTATTTTACCGTCTGAATATCATTCCCATCGTGTTGCCGCCGCTACGCGAACGAAAAGAGGATATTCCGCAATTAATCAAACATTTTTTGCAAAAGCAGAATGCAACGCACATCTGGCGTTTATTTTCGCCGGAACTGCTGGAACGTCTCTCGCAGTACGACTGGCCGGGAAATGTACGCGAACTGGAAAATTTTGTGGAACGCTTTGTGGCCTTTTCCGGCATGCAGTCTTTCGATCCCTTTGCTCTGCTGCCGGGCGTGACAAGCGGTAAAGAACAGCCCTTGCCAGAAAGCAGTAGTTTTTTTTCTTACCATTCTTTTAATGATTTTATGGCGGCCAAAGAAAAAGAGATCATCGACTGGGCCATGAAACAGGCCAACAACAATATTTCAAAGGCGGCGGATTTATTAAAGCTGCCCCGCACCACCCTGCGCAGTAAGCTGGAAAAAATCAACCGCCGAAAGGCAGGCGGAGGGGAAAAGAGCGTAAGAGTTTAGCGGTTTAGACGTTTTTGTAAGGGCGAAGCCGCCGGCGTCCCCGTCATTTTTCCTTCCTTCACAATCAACGGTTGTTTCGACTACGCTCAACAACCGTACTCTCGCTCCCTGAGCGAAGTCGAAGGCTTGCCCTGAGCGTAGCCGAAGGGAGCGCAGCCGATGGAAGTTCCTTCACAATCAACGGTTGTTTCGACTACGCTCAACAACCGTACTCTCGCTCCCTGAGCGAAGTCGAAGGCTTGCCCTGAGCGCAGCCGAAGGGAGCGTAACCGATGGAAGTTCCTTCACAATCAACGGTTGTTTCGACTACGCTCAACAACCGTACTCTCGCTCCCTGAGCGAAGTCGAAGGCTTGCCCTGAGCGAAGTCGAAGGGAGCGCAGCCGATGGAAGTTCCTTCACAATCAACGGTTGTTTCGACTACGCTCAACAACCGTACTCCCGCTCCCTGAGTGAAATCGAAGGGAGCGGTTTTCTTGCGTTGGGTCAAGACCTCTTGCGGCGCGCACTTCTTCCACGCCGCGTTATTCGTCCAGCACCATGGACAGCCCGATGCGCCCCCGTTCCAGATCAATAGAAACCACCTTGACTTCGATTACATCGCCAACGGATAGTAATTCGTAAGGATTTTTGACGAATTTTTTTGCCATGCGGCTCACATGAACCAGTCCGTCCTGTTTTACGCCAATATCCACAAAAGCGCCAAAATCCACCACATTGCGCACCGTACCCTTTAAAATCATGCCCTCGCGCAGGTCTTCCATTTTCAACACATCGCTTTTAAAGATCGGTTTGGGCAGCTCGTCGCGCGGGTCAAGCCCCGGCTTTTCCAGGTTGTCCAGTATATCATTAAAGGTCGGCTCGCCGATGCCCAGCTCCTCGAGTAAAGCGGGGATGTCCACCTTTTCCTGTTTGATCTTCAGCCGCAACAGTTTACCGCCCTGGTGAATATCGTCAACCTTGAATTTTTCCAGCAGCTTGCGTGTGGCTTCGTACGATTCCGGATGGATGCTGGTGTTGTCCAGCGGATTATCGCCATCGGGGATGCGCAAAAATCCCGCCGCCTGTTGATAAGCCACCTCGCCGATGCCATCGACTTTTTTGATCTCCTCACGATTGCGGAAGGGGCCGTGTTCATCGCGGTACTTAACAATGCTGTTGGCCGTTCGGCTGGTGAGGCCGGATACATATTTCAATAACGAAGCGGAAGCTGTGTTGACATTAACGCCCACCATGTTCACGGCGGACTCCACCACCTGTTGCAACGCTTCTGCCAGTCGTTTTTGATTGACATCGTGCTGGTAAAGACCGACGCCAATGTGTTTGGGATCGATTTTGACCAGTTCTGCCAGGGGATCAAGCAAGCGTCGGGCGATAGAAATATTGCCGCGCATGGCCGCTTCCAGATCGGGGAACTCTTGCTGCGCCACCTTTGAGGCGGAATAAACCGAAGCCCCCGCTTCATTCACAATAATGTATTCCACTTTGCGCTCGTCTTTCATTTCGCGAATCAGTTCGGCCACCATCATTTCCGTTTCGCGGCTGGCGGTTCCGTTGCCAATGGCAATGATGTCCACCTGGTATTTGTTAACCAGTGCGCGTACAATGGATTTGGCTTCCAGATATCTTTCCTGAGGCGGATGGGGATAGATGGTTGCCCCCTCCAGGTATTTTCCGGTCTGGTCGATAACCGCCACCTTACAGCCGGTTCGGAAGCCGGGATCGATGCCCATAATCATTTTGCCGCGCACGGGCGGTTGCAGCAGCAGGTTGCGCAAATTTTCGGCAAAAACGGCGATGGCATGTTCGTCCGCTTTTTCGGTCAGAGCGCTGCGCACTTCGCGCTGGATGGAAGGGAAAATCAGTCGCGTAAAACTATCGGCAATGGCCTGCCGCAGATAATCAATAAAAATCGATCTTTCATTTTTAACATACAGCGCTTCAATTAAACCGATCATTTTTTGAGAATCCACCTCAACGCTAACTTTTAGCACGCCTTCGGTTTCGCCGCGATTAATGGCCAATATGCGATGCGGCGGAATGCTGTTCACCGGTTCGCTGTAATCGTAATACATTTCGTAGGGCGTTCGTTCTTCCGCATTTTTAACGGCGCTTTCTAACAGCCCGGTTTTAAACGTGGCTTCACGAATTTGTTTGCGCACTTCGGCGTCGTCGCTGATCACCTCGGCCACAATATCCATGGCGCCCTGCAAGGCTTCCTGAACCGTGCGCACTTCTTTTTCTTCATTGACAAATTTTACGGCGATCTCTTCGGCGGAGCCTTCTGTAACTTCTTGCTTCAAGATGATTTCAGCCAGCGGCTCCAGGCCTTTTTCTCTGGCAACGGTGGCGCGCGTGCGTTTTTTAGGTTTGTATGGCAGGTAAAGGTCTTCCACTTCCTGCAGTTTTGTGGCTTTCAGAATTTTTTCTTTTAACTCGGGCGTCAGTTTGCCCTGTTCCTCAATGGATTTTAAGATAGTCTCCTTGCGAGCTTCCAGCGCACGCAGATATTGCATGCGATCCTGGATGGCCCGAATCTGGTTTTCATCCAGCGATCCGGTAACCTCTTTACGATAACGAGCAATAAAGGGCACCGTGTTGCCGGTGTCTAACAGTTCTATGGTATTTTTTACCTGCAAAGCCTTCAGATTAAGCTCTTCGGCTACCAGTTGAATCATTTCGATCTCTGTCATAACTCCTCTGTACGATTAATGGTTTAACATTTTCTACAGCCCTGCTAATTTAAAAAATTGTCGCTTACATGCAACGGAAATTTACACCAGACTGAATGGCCCCCAAATTTTTTAAGATAACAATATTTTTTCTAAAATCATTTTTACAACTCACCCCCTAATTTCATACTTACTAACACGTTAGGTATGCTCTTATCCCCCTCTCTTTGCAAAAAGAGAGGGGGATTAAGGGGGTGAGTTTTCCATACATTCAGCTAATGTATTCCCTTAAATATCAATAGATTATAAGGTCTTTGTTTGAAATTTTGGGGGACATTCAGAAATTTACACCAGAGATTTTTGACAACTTGATAAAAGATTGATATTTTTAGAATTCAGAAAGGAGAAAAAATGCGCGAACTGGTAAAAATTTTTAAGGCCCTGTCCGATCAAAATCGTTTGCGGATTTTAAAAATGCTGGAAGTCCGACCATTGTGCGTTTGCGAAATCACCGCCGTATTGCAACTGGCCACATCCACCGTCTCCAAACATCTGTCCATTTTACGCGAGGCAAAGTTAATCACGGACGAAAAACAGGGGAAATGGGTCAACTATCGGCTCAATCGCCAGGGAAACATATCCTACGTTAATGAATTGCTGCCTCTTCTAAGCCAATGGCTGCCAGACGATCCTACCATTCTAAAAGACAGAAATAAAGTTAAAACCATTCATCGTCAAACCATCTGCCAGGTTTAGGCCTCCGGCAAAATGGATGATGAAAAAATATGTTGTTTTGTGATATTTGGCTTGCCCGGCGCAATTTCATTCCTTAATTTGCAAATGTTTTATGAATTCTCTTTAAAAAGGTCTTTGAGTTGTCGATCTAAAACAGATTTTTGAAACACTGGTTTCAGTTTATGTATTTGGATTTTCCTCCTGCAAATCCAGATCAAAGCTGGTAAGTCTCACTTTTTTGTAGCGAATTCATTCACACTCTGCTATCAAGATTCTTCAATATAGATGTTTTACCATGAAGGAGGTGTGATGCAGCGTTTTGTTATTGCTACGTTTTTTTTGATTTTGGGCTTAACGATCCTGTGGGCTGAAGAGATCCGCTACACGGACAGCTGGGGAAAGCAGGGCTTTAACCTGATCCACAGCGACGCCCGTGAGGTGGAGCTGATCGTTTCCATTGAAAAGTTTTCATTGTTACAAAAAGAGATTAATGATCGTATTCGCGACGTGATTCAACTGCCCGGCACTTTTTTGCCCCACGATGCGGGCCGGCCCAACCTGCCGGCGCTCAGCCGCTTTGTGGCCATACCCCAGGGCGCGAACGTAGAGGTGGAAGTGCTGGAAACGCGGATCGATGAATTCCGCGATGTAGATATTGCCCCGGCGCCCGTTATCCCGTTTGACACGCAGGACGGCCCGCTGGAATATCCGCAGGATGAAAACATCTACCAGAACGACGCCTTTTATCCGGAAAATATCGTCAGCGTTTCCGAGCCGCGTCAGATTCGCGGCGTGGATGCGGTGCTGATCGGCGTTACGCCGTTTCAGTACAATCCCGTCAGCCGCGAGCTCAAAGTGTACCGCGACGTCCGTTTAAAGATCACCTTTACCGGCGGCCAGGATGTGTTCGGCGACCAGCGCCTGCGCAGCCGCTGGTGGGAACCCATTGTGCACGATATGCTGCTCAACTACAGCAGCCTTCCTGCGCCCAACTTTACGGCCAGCGCGCCCGAAGTACAAAGTAGCCGGGCCACGGTGGAAAACGTGGAATACCTCATAATCGTTCCGGACGATCCGGTGTTTAAGGCCTGGGGCGATTCCCTGCGCGTGTTTCGCAATCAACAGGGCATCAAAAGCGGAGTCGTTACCACTACAGAAATTGGCGGCAACACCTTCGAAGCCATCGAGAGCTATGTGAACAACGCTTATTACAACTGGGAAACGCCGCCGTCCGCTGTTTTGTTGCTGGCCGACTATGGCAGCTCAGGCAGCACGATCATCTCTTCTGACGAGCAGCCGCATCCCTACAGTGGAACTTACATTTCTGACAACTACTATGCCGATGTTGACGGCGACGACTTGCCGGACATTGTGTTCGCCCGCATTACCGCCCGGGATGAAGAAGAACTACGCAATACGGTGGGTAAAATCCTCGATTACGAACGCCACCCGCCCACCAACCCTGACTTTTACAGCCATCCGGTGACGGCCATGGGCTGGCAAACCGAGCGCTGGTTTCAATTGTGTGCGGAAGTTGTCAACGGTTTCTGGGAACACAAATTAGGCAAGCAGCCCGTGCGTGAAAACGCCATCTATTCCGGCACACCGGGCGACGTATGGTCAACCGCCACCAATACGGAAACCGTAGTGGATTATTTTGGCCCCAACGGTCTGGGCTACATTCCCCAGACTCCGGAACATCTCAATGACTGGGGCGGCAATGCCACACGTCTGAACAACGACATCAACAGCGGCGCCTTTATGATTCAGCACCGCGATCACGGCTCCGAAACAGGCTGGGGCGAACCTGATTATAGTATCAGCGACATGGATGGCCTGCACAACACCGATTTAACCTTTGTTTTTTCGGTCAATTGTTTGACCGGACGCTTTAACTGGTCCAGCGAATGCTTTGCCGAGGCCTTCCACCGTTATTCTAACCGGGCGCTGGGCATTATTGCCGCCACTCAGGTGAGCTATTCCTTTGTGAACGACACCTACACCTGGGGCATGTACGACAACATGTGGCCGGAATTTATGCCCGACAAAGAGACCTGGTTCGGAACGCGTTTTATTTTGCCCGCCTTTGCCAATGCCGCCGGGAAATATTTTTTGCAACAATCCGACTGGCCTTACAACGAAGACGACAAGCCCATTACCTACTATCTTTTTCATCACCACGGCGGGGCGTTTTCCATGGTTTACTCCGAAATGCCGCAGTCTTTAACTGTTTCACACAATTCCGTGGTGGAAGCCGGCGCCTCAACCTTTGGCGTTACGGCTGACGAGGGCTCCTTGATTGGGCTTTCGGTTAACGGCGAGTGGATTGCCAGCGCCGATGGCACCGGCGACCTGGTGGAAATTCCCATTCCGGAACTGCAGGTGGGCGACACCATGCTGGTTACGGTAACCAAACAAAATTACTACCGCTACCAGGCGCCGGTGGAAGTGGTCAGCGCGTCCGGCGCTTATGTAACCGTCTCTTCGTGGAGCATTGACGACGAAACGCAGGGCAACAACAACGGTCTGGCAGAGTTTAACGAGAGATTTTTCCTGGATGTGGCGGCCAAAAATCTGGGATCAGAAAGCGCCATGCAGATTACCGGCACGCTTTCCAGCAGCGATTCTTATTTACAAATTTTGCAGAATACGCACTTTTACGGCAACATCGACTCCGGACAGATTGTAATGGGCGATAACGCCTTTGAACTGCAGGCCGTTAATGAAGCGCCAGATCAACACACCGCCACCTGCACAATAACCTTTACCGATACAGCGGATGGCTCCTGGAGTTCCAATATCTCCATTGTCATTCAGGCACCGGATCTGGCCTGCGGTAATTTGTCCATCGACGACACTGAACAGGGAAACGGCGACCTGAAATTTGACGCGGGCGAAATCGTCGATTTTGTCATTGAGTCCATCAATCAGGGCCATGCCGATGCGCCCAACACCGTCGCCCGTTTACGCAGTTTGCATGCGGACGTAACGGTTCTTGACGATCAGGATGATCTGGGATTGTTAATGGCCGACGACACCCTGAACGCCCGCTTTACCCTGCAGTCTTCCGAAAGCATTCCGCTGGGCACTTCCGCTTTTTTTGAGTTCACGGTGAGCTCCGGCAGCTACAGTGCAGTGGACACCTTTGAGGTCATCATCGGCGATGTGCCGGTTTACACCATGAGCAACTCTACCGTTACGGTGAGCAATGCCATCTTTTACGACAGCGGCGGCGAAGAGGGCGACTATCAGCCGCGCGAACAATTGACCATGACCTTTAAAGCAGACGAGGGATATGACGGGCTAAAAGTGCTTTTTACGGCTTTTGATGTGGGCAGCGGGGATGAACTGCGCGTGTACGACGGTTCCTCCACCAGTGCGCCTGAATTCCCGGGAAGTCCGTTTACGGGAACCACCTTGCCGCCGGAAATGGAAAGCACCAACAGCGAAGGCGCCCTTACCTTTTATTTTTCATCGAACCTGATCTTTAATGCAAGCGGTTGGCGGGCCGAATTAAGCCCAACGACGATTTCTAATCGATCCGAAACGCCTGATATGGTTCCTCAACGGTTTGTGGTACACCCAAACTTCCCGAATCCGTTTAACCCCAGCACCACCATTCGCATCGAACTGCCGCAGGCCGGCGATGTTGGCGTGCGCATCTATTCCACACAGGGCGAGCTGCTGCGTACCCTGTTCCACGGTACTTTAAACGGCGGCGAGCATCAACTAACCTGGGACGGAAAAAACGACGCAGGTAGTATGCTTTCGAGCGGGGTGTACTTTTTAGTGGTGGAAAGCCAGGGCCAAAAAGCGGTACGAAAGATGATGTTGCTTAAATAAAACCAGATTAACAGAAACGCTCGTTTCTATTCAATGATCAAAAGCGGGCAAATTTAAAAATCCTCTGAAAGACGAACTGCTTTCAGAGGATTTTTTAATAGAAACAGAACTTTACAAAACGCGCCGCTCGTTACCGGCCGCTTTGAATATGAGATTCAAACCACTGAGAAGTGTGCGAGCGCACCATTTGAATTAAACAGATGTGCGCGATAAAGGGAGCGGGATTTTGCAGGGCGTTTTCGTAAAGGTTGATCAGCGCGTTGCTGTATTTATCCAGATACACGCTGTCGATTTGCGTGGGGTCGCCCAGCACGATCAATTTGGTGTCTTCGCCCAGGCGCGTGCCCAGGGTGCGCATTTGAAAGGGGTTGGCGTTCTGCGCCTCATCAAAGATGACAAAAGAGTTGGCCAGATCGGCGCCGCGAATATCGGCCAGATTGAGTAATTCGATCACCCCGGAATCGAGTAATTTTCGGTAGCCCTCGTCGGATTGTTCACTGGTAAACAGGCGCAGCTTTTCCACAAACGGGCGCATTTTGGGAATCAGTTTGCGTTTTAAAGAACCGGGTAAAAAGCCGATGTCTTCGCCCAGGCGGCTTTTGGTGATGACGGGCTTTATCAGTTTAATGGAATCGTACTTGCGTTCTTTAAAGACCTTTTCCAGCGCAGCAGCTATGGCGATGTGTGTTTTGCCCGTTCCGGCCTTGCCGATAATGATCTGAATCTTAATGCTGTCGTCCATGGCCTGCTGCATACAAACCGCCTGTTCAAAATTGTACTGCTGATTTTCGGCGTCCAGCACTTTGGGCGGCATGTCCAGAATGCGCGTAGAAAAATAGTCGAAATACTTTAGTTGATGACCTTTACGCATGGCCATGCCAAAAAATTGTTCTCCTGGATCAAACAGGGCCACGCCTTCATTTTCGGCCAGACGCCACTTTTTACGATAGGAGATGGCCCAGTTCTCCGTGGCTTTGGATTTGAATAATTCATTGATCTCCTCGCCGGTTAACTGCAAATGTTTAACCGGTTGAAAAAAGCTGTCCAGATACTCTTCCGAAATTTTATCGTGCAGATAGTCTTCGCAGGCAATGTGCAGAGCCCAGCCTTTAATCCGCAAATTGCGATCCTTGGTAACCAGGATAAAGTCGCGTTCCGGAAAACGCTCCTGCAGGCCCATGATCTGGGATAACATGGCGTTGTCTTTGTAATTGAGGGTCAGCTCGTCCGGAAAGTTCTTGGACATAAAATTGTTAACGAAATAAAGAATTCCGCCTCTTCCGTTCGGAATGGAAATCCCTTCTTCCCAGTTTTCCGTTCTTTGAATGAGCTGCTCCAGCTTCTGGCTGATTTCCCTGGCATTAAACCCTAACTGCGGATCGCTCTTTTTGCTGTCGATTTCATCCAGGACAAACAGCGGGATGAGCACAATGTTTTCTTCAAAGCGAAAAATGGCCGAAGGGTCGTGCAGCAGGACGTTGGTATCTAAAATAAGGCAGCGTCGCCGATCTTCTTTGCTTTTGGGATTTAAATCTAAACGCATAGAATAAAATAATTCATCAATGTTTAACTCCGGTTAATCTGCTATTGTAAATTCGTAAAAAAGCGATCTAACTTTACACGTTAAAACGAATATTTAAGATGTCTCCGTCTTTTACGATGTAATCCTTGCCCTCCAGACGAAGCAGCCCCTGCTCTTTGCAGGCCGCCATGGAGCCCAGACGAATCAGATCGTCGTAGTGTACGGTTTCGGCCCGAATAAATCCCTTTTCCAGATCGGTGTGAATGACGCCGGCCGCTTTCTGGGCGTTGGTCCCCTTGCGGATGGGCCAGGAACGACACTCGTCCTCTCCCACGGTAAAAAAGGAGATCAGCCCCAGCAGCTCGTACGATTTACGGATCAACTTGTGCAGCGCCGGCTCTTTGATGCCCAGGTCTTCCATAAAAACCTTTGCGTCTTCTTCCTCCAGCTCGGAAATCTCTTTTTCAATTTCAGCGCTTAACGAAGTTACCGCGGCATTTTTCCCCGTGTAGGCTGTAAATTCCCGTTCAATTTCTTCGGCATTGGGAATTTGACTTTCTTCGATATTTAACACATACAGCACTGGTTTGGCCGTTAAAAACTGATAGCCTTTAAGGATCAACGACTCGTGCTCATCAAAATCCATTTCGCGCAGGGGCTTTTCGTTTTCCAGTTGTTCTTTCAGCTTCTCAAACAGCGCCAGCTCGCGGCGATCTTTTTCATCCTGGGTTTTGTTGACCAGCTTTTTCAACTTTTCATGGCGTGTTTCAACGATTCCCAGATCGCTTAACAAAAATTCAGCGTTGATGAACTCGATATCCGCTTTGGGGTCCACACGATTTAAAGGATGCGGGTAGTACTCGTTTTCGAAAGCGCGCACCATTACCAGCAGGGCGTCCACAGTTTTAAGATTGGCCAAAAACTGGGGCGGCAGACCGCGCGTTCCGGCCGATTCGCCTTCCAGACCCGGCACCTTCAAATATTCGATGGTGGCGTTGACCTTCTTTTTAGGATTAAACATCTCGGTTAGTCTGTCCAGCCGTTCATCGGGAACCTTAACCACGCCGCGTTCTGCGCTCATCTTTCCCACGGCGTCCTGACTTTTATGTTTTAGTAAGGTTGAAAAAAGCGTCGTTTTTCCGGAAAAGGGTAAACCTACAATACCTATTTGCATCTGATCTCCTGAAATTTCGAATGAAGTTTTTTTTAACTTCGTTAATTTAAGCAATTCTCATGCCGCAATCAAAGTTTAGAAAAGAGGGCCCGCTCACTGAGCGCAGCCGAAGTGAGCGTTGTCGAAGTGTTGCCCCGCTCACTGAGCGCATCCGAAGTGAGCGTTGTCGAAGTGTTGCCCCGCTCACTGAGCGAAGTCGAAGTGAGCGCAGCCGAAGTGACCGCAAGTTGGCATCCCCCCCGCCCATCGGCTGCGTTCAGAGCACGGGAAAATACTTTAAGGAAACGAAGCCGCAACCAAAATCAACCACAACGTGCGCAAAGTAATTTTCTCGCAGATTACGGCAATCATCGCAGAAAATTATTTAACATTTAAGACGCAAGCTAAGCAAACCGGTACTCTACTATTCGTAATTCGGGCACAGCCTCCCGCTCCGCGTGATAATTCGTAATTTTTAATTCAAGTACAGCATAGCAGCAAACAAAAACATTCCCGCAGGAATTTAAGCAACCACAGGGTGCTCAGAGAAGTAACAAAAGGCGCAATGAATATTTTAAATTAAATTACCCTTGTTCGTTCGATCCTCACTCCCAGACAAAAGATCAGGAATGAACGTACTTGTAAGGTTGAAGGATTTCCAACCCTACTTTATCCAGAGCGCTTTTTTTATATGACTAAAGATTAATGCTTACCAGCGCTGAATTGTTCTTGGAAATCCTTCGCCCCTACATAAACGGTGGCAGGAATTCACCACATTTGCAGAAACAGGTTTGAAATGACAGGCCATCGACTATTCAACCAATCAACCAATCAACTAATCAGCCATGGCGGGATTGATGCTACAAAGGAAATATCCTAAAAATCAAACAGGGAAAGCTGTCCGTCGTCTTTTTTGCGTTTGGGCGGACGCTCTGCGCGGCGCGCCTCGATCAATTCCTGTTCGATGGCGTCTAAAAACTGGCTGCGCGGCAGTTGATACGTTTGCCCGAATAAGAAGCGCCTGCGGGCGTGCGTTAAAAACAGGTAGTGCATGGCGCGCGTCATGCCCACGTAAAGCAGGCGTCGTTCTTCTTCAACGTCTGCCGCCTGTTCTTTGAAAATTGCGTAGGGCAAAAGCCCCTGTTCACAGCCCACGATAAACACCGCGTTAAACTCCAGGCCTTTTGCCGCGTGTAAGGTCATCAGGGTTACCTGTTCGGTTTGTGGCGCGTACAGGTCCTGTCCATGGCCCAAAAACGCCCACTGCAAAAAAGCCGGCGTGTCTTTGCCGAACGGCGCGGCCAGTTCAAACAATCGTTTCAGGCGTTTTTTCTCTTTTGGGCTTTGCGGCTGAACAAAATGGATGGAGATCAATTCGAGTAATTCGCTGACCGTTTTTTGCTCGGCGACCAGTTGTTCCAGCATCTGCCAGTCCTGGCCGTTAACGTCGCGCGCCATTGCTCCTTCTTTAAGATAGTACGATTGACCTGCCAGAGTGCAGCGTAAAATTTCAATTACAGAGCGCACCGGCTCTTCATGCAGCCAGGAATCGTGCCCCACCACCTGGTAAGGAATGCCGTGATCGTTGAGGGCTTTTTCCAGGACGGGGATCATGGCTTTCAAGCGTACCAGAATGGCAAAATCGGAAAGCGACTGAATGCGCTGGGCCTGATTGCCCTGGGTGATGGCGCTGTCCATGGAAAAAAAACGCAAACCGCCCATCATTTCTTCGATGGTTCGGGCTACGAATTCGGCTTCGCTTTTTTCGCTGGCCTCCTCAACCAGACGGATTTTAAGGCCTTTGTGCAGACCTTCCAGAAACCCGCCGCCCTTTCCGCGGTAAAGCATGGAAGCGGAAGCCTGTAAAATGCTATCCGAACAACGGTAACTGATTTTTAGTCGGAACGACCTGGCCTTCTGAAAATCGGTTTCAAAACGTGTAATGTAATGCACATCCGCCCCGCGAAAGCCGTAAATAGCCTGATCGGGATCGCCGATTACAAAGAGATTGGGCTCGCTGCCCGCGGCAAGCAATTTCAATAATTCGTACTGTCCGCGATTGAGATCCTGGTACTCGTCCACCAGAATCCATTTAAAGCGATGGCGATATGCTTTAAGCAGGTCGTCGTGAGAACGAAGCAGCTGCACGGTCAGGTAGATCAGGTCTTCCAGATCAACGGCATTCTGGCTTTCTAAAAAGTCGGCGTAGCTTTGCATGGCAAGTTGCAACGTTTCGTCTTCCGGCGTTTCCACTAAAAAGAGTTTTATTTTGCCGATCAAATCGTTAAAAGACTCCAGGTCGTCTTCGGCAACCACAGCCAGCCGTTTTAAAATTTTTTTCCGGTCTTGCGCGTCAAAAATGGCGATGGGCGCCTGTCGGTTAAGCAGGGCGGCGTTTTCATTTAAAATTTGATAGCCAAGGGCGTGAAAGGTGCCAATGTTCAACTGTTTTACCATTTTTCTGGAACGGATTAAATCCGCCACGCGCTGACGGATTTCTTGCGCGGCCTTGTTAGTGAAGGTAACGGCCAGAATCTCCTGCGCCGGCACGTGGCCGTTTTGAATTAAATAGGCAATGCGCCGCGTGAGCACGCGCGTTTTACCCGTTCCCGGACCGGCCAGCACAATAGCCGGTCCACGAAAGTGTTTAACCGCCGCCTTTTGTTCTGCGTTTAAATCCTTCAACAAAAGTTCTTCGCTTTCAAACTCAAACAAAGAAGCCTGCGAGGGAGCTGCTTGTTGCGCCTCTTTTTGCAGCGCACGAAATTTTTTAAGGTCAAAGGGAATGGGCTTTACCAGATGGTATTGCGTCTGCGGTTCGGCGACCAGATCATTAAATAGCGACTGTTGACTGGAACCCTTAGCGGTTTCTCCTTCGCCAAACACACGAATGCGGCCGAACTCGCCGTCGAAGCCTTCTTTGACGATTACGCGCCGCTCTCGCATGCGGCGGATGGCCTCGTGCACCAGCTCGTTGGTCATCTGTTTGATTTCATCGAGTGGTAAATTCAACAATAGATTAAATTCCGACCCGGCTTTTTGAATGAGGGCCTGATAGGCCTGATCCACGGTTTTCGTATTGGGGCCGGTTTGTAAAATTTCGGAAAGCGCTTCTTTTAGAGGAATAAGCGAGTAAAACGGCTTACGGCCCGGGAGTTCTTCGATCTCTTCACGATCAGAAAGTTGAGCCACACGATTTAGCACGCCCACGGTCACCTTTTTCCCGCAGACCGGACAGATTCCTTTATTTTGCAAGGTTTGCAGGGGATCCCAGCGCACGCCGCATTTTCGATGCCCGTCTAAATGATATTTGCCTTCCTGAGGATAAAATTCCACCGTGCCTGCGAATTTCTGGCTGTCTGGATTTTTCAGGGCCTCAATAATGCCGCGGTAGCTCAATTCTGCCTGGAAAATATTGGCCTCCCGCCCCAACTTTTCCGGGGAATGAGCGTCGGAATTAGAAATGAGCGTAAAGCGATCCAGAAAGCTGCACAGCCAGTTCATGGGCGGATCGGACGACAAGCCGGTTTCCACGGCGTAAATGTATTGCGTAAGGTCTTCGAAGCACTCTTCAATGGAATCAAAACCGCTTTTAGAGCCCAGCGCCGAAAACCACGGCGTCCAGATATGCGCCGGAATGAAAAAATTGTCTTCGTTAACTTCCAGGGTTAATTCCAGCAGGTCTTTTGCGTCAAGCCCCAGAATCGGCCGCCCGTCCGAAGTGATGTTGCCGATTCTGGAAAGTCTGGCCTGCATTTGCTCCACGCTTTCAAAATCGGGCGCCAGAATCACATTGTGAATTTTGCGTACTTTATTGTTCTTTTTGTAAATGCTGCTGATTTCTGCTGACAACAAAAAGCGCACGGGCGTATCGGGAGCGCCGGGCAGCCGTAGTTCTTCTTTCAGCTTGAACAGGCCGTCTTCAGCCGGCTCCAGCTTTTCCTTCAACTCCTTCAACCATCCCGGATGGGTAAAGTCGCCGGTACCGACCACCGTGATCCCTTTAATCCTTGCCCAGTAATCTAATTTTTCCGGAATTAAATCTTTACTGGTGGCGACCGAAAAATGTGAGTGTATGTGTAAATCAGCAATGAAGCGCATAAAAGTTCTCCATATTGCAAAACGAATCAGGGCTATTTTAAAATCTTTTGTCAATTAAAGCAAACAAACCGTTTAAAATTTTGTGAATTTCCATTAAATTGTTAATTTTCGTTTTAACGAAATTTTTTGCCTGTGGCCGGACGCAGTCTTTCAGGTTTAATAACTTACGCACTGCCACAGTCTGCTACCGCTACGGCGGGACATCTCAACCGTTTGGCCGTTCAGGCGCGGCGTAAAATTTGCAGGGAAGGTATGAAACCAGCAGCAAAATCGAGCAGGGCATTAGGCGAAGAAAAGATCGGCCCGTTGTTGTTCCGGCTTTCTGTTCCGGCGACGGTGGGCATGCTGGCCATGGCCCTGTACAATGTGGTGGATACGATTTTTATCGGCCGCGGCCTGGGAGCGCTGGCCATTGCCGGGGTTTCCATCGTGATGCCCATTCAAATGCTCATTTTTTCGTTGTCGCAAACGTTGGGGCTGGGCGCTGCTTCGATCATCTCGCGCAGGTTGGGGGCAAAAGATTTAGGCGGCGCAAAAAACGCATTTGGCAACGTGTTGCTGTTAAACATTGTCATCAGCAGCTTAATCGTCTTTCTGGGCTACCTGTTTGCCGAGGAGTTGCTGTATCTTTTTGGCTCGCAAGGGGCCATGGTGTCTTACGCTCACGACTATTTTGTGTACATTTTGTTCGGCACGCCATTTTTAATGTTTGACATGATTTTAAACAACGTAAACCGCGCCGAGGGCAACATCAAATTTGCCATGATGACCATGGTTATGGCGGCCGTTTTAAACATCATCTTCGATCCGATTTTTATTTTTACTTTAAAATTAGGGGTCAAGGGAGCTGCCCTTGCCAGCGTGCTTTCGCAGTTTTTAACCCTGCTTGTTTTGCTTTATTATTTTTACAGCGGCCGCAGTAATTTAACTTTTGAGTGGAAATATTTTTCGCCCAATTTCAAAGTGATGAAAGAGATATTAGCCATCGGCGCCTCGTCGTTTGCCCGTCACGGCGCAGCCAGCGTTCTGGCGGCCATTTTAAACCATAGTCTGTTTATTTTTGGCGGCGAGATGGCGGTGGCCATTTACGGCATCATTAACCGTATTTTGCGCATGACCTTTATGCCGCTGTTCGGGCTGGTGCAGGCCTTTTTGCCCATTACCGGCTACAATTACGGAGCCGGGAATTACGAGCGCGTTTTGCAAACCCTGAAATTCGCCGTTAAGTATGCGACTCTGACGGTCATTGGCATTTTTATCTTTTTGATGATTTTTGCGCAGCCCATCTTTTTTCTTTTTAATGATGATCCTGTGCTGGTTAAAGAAGGGGCCCGGGCGCTGCGCATGATTATTTTACTGACGCCGTTGATTGGTTTTCAAATGATTGGCGCCGGGTACTTCCAGGCGCTGGGCAAGGCGCTGGCCGCGTTTATTCTGGCCATCGCCCGACAGATACTTTTTTTACTGCCGCTGATTTTTATTTTGCCTCGTTTTTATAAGCTGGATGGCATCTGGCTGGCTTTTCCGGCGGCTGATATTCTGGCGGTAGGCGTAACGCTGCTGTTAGTAGTACCGGAGTGGAAGCGCTTGAAAGCTAAAGTGGACTTAATTAATCTTCATAGCCAGAATTAAATTCCAGTAATTTTTGCCAATCAATTTCCCCGCTCTGGCGACAAAAATCACGACTGAACTCCATGGTAAAACGATTAATCATTCTGGCATATTCAAGCAAAAATTCTTCATTTTTATCTCTTGCTTTATAACCAAGGGGTTCGATTAGTTCTTTATACAGCTCTTTTTCGCCGGAAATAAATTCCCAGAATCGTTGGCCGCAGTAAAAAAAATAGTCTCTATAATCAACTTTTTTTGATTTCCCGTAGCAACATCCGTTGACAGCTACCACATTGAGCCCGGAACTACTGGTGCGAAGCGTTATTTTAGCCTTACGAAAATAATCTTTTAGTTTTTCTTTTTGACTCTGGTTGCCCCAATTAGGACCGGATTTAATAGCCACAATATAGCGAACATGATTGTGATTAAATCCCAGATCAATACCCGAAATCCCCGATTTCCATCCGCCATAGGCGATGCCGTTAACAAAAATAGCCAATCCTTCTAACCAGTCACCGAAAAGCGTTTCCTCATTGGAAGAAAGGTGCGCATCCACCAGACTTTTAATAATTTGCTCTGCTGTCAGAAGATATTTTGCCTTAAAGAGATAGGGATTCTTTCTGCGTAATACTTTTTTTAATTTTAAATTTTTGAGATTTTCAATTCTTTTTGCATGAAATTCGCCAATATGTTCTGCAACATATTTAACGACTTCATTTTTGATGGTTCTGGTCAGACATCTTCCAATAGTATTTAAATAGGGGCAGTTCTTCCTTTTCCAGCTGTTCTTTAACCATGGAAAAGTATTCAGGAACGATCTCTATCCCGATCGCATTGCGTGCCATTTTTTTGAGCGACAAACAGTGTAGTTCCTGAACCCATAAACGGGTCTAACACCGTGTCACCGGGCTGCGTAAATAACTTGATAAACTATTCCGGCAGCCCTTCCGGAAAAGCGGCGCTGTGGTTTTTATTGCTGCACTCCGTGGCCAGATGGATTACATTGGTTGGATAAACCATTTTTCTATCTAACCAGTTAGAAATATTTTTGCCGAATCCGCTGCCAACTTTAGATTCATCGCGGATTTTATCTCGATCGCTTAATTTTTTCAAACGCGTTTTGGCCCAATCGCCAATAGGCACCATCACCGCTTCTTGATACATATTAAATTTTTTATTCTTGTTGAATTGCAAGATTCTTTCCCAGGCATCACGGAATCTATTAGGCCATTTTCCCGGATAGGAGTTTTTTTTATGCCAGATGAACTCTTCTGTCCATAGCCAGCCCTGCTTTCTCAATTCAAGAATCAGCTCAATCACATAGGTGCTTCTTTCGCCGTTGACAACTTTTTCTTTTATGTTCAAGGCAAAAGTGCCGGTTGGTTTAAGAACGCGAAGCAATTCCTGAGAGATCGGCAAAAACCATTGTACATAATCATCGGGATGAATGCCCCCGTAAGTATTCCTGCGCTGATCGGCATAAGGCGGAGAGGTAAATATTAAATCTACAGAGTTATCCGGGATATCTTTTAAAATGTCTTTGCAATCCCCCAGATATATGTCAATTTTTGGAATCATCGGGCATTCTCAATCTTCTTTATCTTAACAGATAAAATATAAACAATTTTTGTACGTTTGACAAAAATCATAAAATCATTAATGAGTTCAGTATAACTTGAGTTTGACAGTTGTATGGAACATAATTCCTTTATTATTATTAAGTTAGTTTAATTTCATTTTCGTTGAGTTGTCACTACAAAGATAAAAGCGTTGGCTTGCTGCTGCCTATCTCCTGAAATATTTCCAACTGTTCGACATGCACTCTGGATAATCCTTTACGACGTCTCCCTTCATTTTCCCATTCTACAACCACGACTCGACGCAGGCTCTCCATAGCACGCTGCCAACTTAATTTTATGCCACTCAAACGCTTCTCAAACAATACCGCCATCTGGAATGCAAGAAAACATACCATCACATGAGCCCTGATACGCTTCTCTGTCCAATGAAAATTGGGACGTAAATTCAAACTATGCTTTAATTCGTAAAAACCATGCTCCACATATTTTAAATCTTTATAGCGCGCTATGAGTTCTGATTTACTCAGGTCATGAGCATTGCTTATCACTATAAACCAACCGTCGCTCTTTTCTTCTTCTGATAATACCTCATCTTGCTTATGAATCTCTATCGTATCTTCTGTTAATTCAACATTAAAGAAACGACTTAAACGTTTTCTTGATAATACACTCTTTATTTGATGATATTTATCTTCTGTGTTTATTTCCTTTTTCTTAATCTCTTCTGACAGCTCTAAAAATTCATTAATACGATTGATGCGATTTTTATAGCGCTTTAATGCCGTGGCGGCATTGTAACTGGCCACATAACGAAGTTTTATCTTTTCCTTTTTACCATCTTTTGACTTGATTTCACGCTCCGTTAGGCGCTCATAGATCGTCTCACCAGTCGCCTCTTTATGCGCATTGGCTTCTTTTATAACCGATTTGACATCCTTGCTCTGACGAACACTCTCTCCAAGAATAAACTCATAACCTTGTTGGATTAAATGCCAGAGATTGTCATTGCTTAATAAACCTTTGTCTGCCACCAGCTGGATATCTTTTACCTTAAATCGCCTGCGAATATCATTGAGCATCTCTTGCAAGGTAGAGCGATCAGCCTTATTGCCAGGGAAGACGTAATGGGCTATAGGAATACCATCTCCGGTCATCACCACGCCAATTACGATCTGTTCTCTATCTCCGCGGTGGTCACGACTATAACCAAACTGACGAATATCGCCTTCTACCAATGAGTTTTCGGCTTCAAAGTAGCTTGATGTTAAATCATAAAAACAAACCTTTAGATCCTGATTAAACAGATCTAGTAAACGATTAGCAAGTTGGGTTTCAATCTTTTCCTTATGAGCTATTAGAAAATCCATCGCTCTTAAAAGATACTCATAACGAATGTCGTCTTTGTTGATACCCGGAATATAAACGGTTTCTAACCAGGTGAGTAGTTTTAGTTTGGAAGAAGGATCATCCAGGCGGTTAAATATCAGACTTTTTAAATGAGCTTCAAGATCAAACTTTATTCCGCTTTTTTCCTTTTGCCTGGCAATAATCTGGCTCATTTTAAGCTCTTTCCATAAATGGACAAGCGCCCAGATTTGACCGAAGGCCTTGACATTATCAATATTGCTATCTAAGTCCTGTAAAGTTAACCCCTTAGCCCTTAAAAGTCCGTTGATAAGCGTGTCTACGTCTTTTTTGATGAATTTGTCGGTAGGGCCTAAATGCAGCAAGATTCGATGGCGTACTTTTCCATTTGAGTCTCTGTAGGACTCAGCGATTTGTAAAGTCTCATGGACTTTGTTATTTCTTTTGGATCGACTTACCTTAACAAACATAGAATGAATATAATAATAAAACGATTTGATAGCAAATAAAAAAAGCACGCCTGCATAGACTACAAAGAAATTGAAACAGAGAAACTTAATTATATGTTTTTTTTGATTTGGCTTTGAAAAATTTGGCGTTAACTGTCAAACTGGGGGTATAAAAACCACGAATTTCACGAATGGACACGAATATATTTTATGTAATTTAAATAAAAACAATAGTCCCATTTACATGAAATTCAATAACAATACCTTTTTAGAGGAGACTCATTAATCGTTTTAATCCTTTGATCTTGTAACCAAATAATAAACGCCGGTGGTCAAAAAATCTCTGATGTAAGGCAAACGGGCTATCAAAGCATATTGTTCTTTTGGCGTAAGACCAAATTTGTAACGGTAAATGGGGTTAAACAGGTAAAAACGTTTTGTTAAAATGGCGTAACCGCTTTTCTTTAAAATCCGTTCAAAGCGTTCGATGGTGATGCCCGTTCGTTTATTCGCCGCCAGAGCTTCTATTTTATTTGATGATTCTCCGGCCATCTTTAAAACCAGACGATAAAGCGGCATGGGCAGCAAATGAAAATAAGGCATCTTTTTAAGGAAGGAGGCGCACATTTGCTGATGCCCGCCAAAGGGCATGTACCAGGGAGGAAAGGCAAAAAAGATGACGCCCTGCTCCCTTAAAAAGGTGTGCAGGTACGAAAGCAAACGCGGCTGGTCGGGGATGTGTTCGATGACATCTTTTAAAATGATTAAATCGAACTGCTTTTTAAATTTCTGCTTAAAACGCTCTTCGTAGATGTTTTCGTTGATTAACTCCAGACGCCCATCCTTTATTTCGTCGTGCATCAACTGCCGGGCGAGGGCCAGCTTTTCGGGGGCAAGATCCACGCCTACAGCGCGCCAGCCACGCTTGATAAAAGCCTTTAGCACGCCGGCCTCGCCGCAACCAATTTCCAGTACGCGTCCGCCTTCGGGCAAGGCCCGGGCCTGTTCGATAAAGGGAATGATAAAATGCTCCGTCACCTCGGTTTGCATTTGAAAGTATTTTTTACGATCGTCATGAAAATTGTAAGGCATGGATCAACTCCGCTATTTGCTTACGAAAGGATTGTCTTTTACCCAAAAGCGCCAGGGTCTGGCGGCGTCTTCGCCCGCATAGTGAATGCCGATGCGCGGGCCCGCAGTAATGAAATGCGGCGGGAGGGCAATCCCTCTGTCCTCAATCCACAAAAGGTCTCCGCTTAAATAAACGCCGTAATGAGCCAGAGTAATTCCCAGGGCCCTGGTCAACTTTCCTGGCCCGTTGGTCAGGTCGGGGATAACGCGTTTTTGTTTTCTTCTGGCCATCATGTGTTCCACGCCTTCCAGCGGTTCAATGGCGCGGATCAGCACGGCATCCGGTTTGCCCGCCCGGTTGGTAACCACATTGAGCAAATGGTACATACCGTAAATCAGATAAACGTAAGCCCGACCGTCTTCTTCGTACATCACACGCGTTCGTTCGGTGCGGCGATTTTTGTACGCATGGGAAGCGCGATCGTTCTTTCCGCTGTAGGCTTCGGTTTCCACGATAATGCCGGCCGTTCTTATTCCCTCGATTTCAGAAACCAACACTTTGCCCAACAACATTCGAGCAATTTGCGCTACATCGCCCCGGAGATAAAAATCTTGCGTTAATTTTTTACTTTTGGAGGGCGACCTTAACAATTTTGTCAGTAGCATTGCATTCCATCAAACAAAGATTTTACTTTCCGGCACCACCTGCTGCGGAATAAGACCGTGCACATTTTCGCCTCCGGTCAATCTGGCCCGAATGATGCGCAACCACTCCCGGCTGCGTTCTTTGCGGTAATATTCTCGCACGGCGGGATCAGGAAATTGTTCGCCGCCACGACGCATTTCCTGCAAATAGCCCTTGATGTAATACCAGCCAATCAACGATTTACTCTTTAATGATTTAAAAAAGGCACGCGTTAAAACCTGAAAAAAGGGATGGTGCAAATGCCAGTCGCGCTGTCCCCTGCTCAGCTCGCCGGATTTGCGATCGAATCGCGCGTCGGTGGGGCGGACGCTTACGGCAAAAACATCGGTTAGAGTGACCACCTGCCAGCCCTGCGTTCGAGCCTTGACATTCATCACTGGGTCCCAGGCCCGGCTGCGCGGTACCCCGCCGATATCTCTAAAACAATCGCCGCGCACCAGGCGCAAACCGCCGCGAGGATTGTCTTTGCGTTGAAAGGGCTCGACCTGCCACTGACCGCGTGCGTTCTTTGAACAAAGCGTTCCGGAAACAATGCCAACCCGGGCATGGTCGTCCAAAAATTCTTTAAGACGCCGCCAGTATCCCGGGCCAAAGCGGATGTCGGCGTCTAAGAACCCGATGTACTGCGCGTGTTCGATTTCGTCTTTTACCGTTTCCATTCCAGCCTGAAAGACTTCGGAAATGTGAAAGCCCATGTATTCCGGCTGTTCATCCAATCTCTTTACACGAATGAACGGATGGCGCGCGGCCAGCTCTTTCAGTTTTTTCTCGCTCCCGTCATTTGAGGCGTCGTCCACAATAACCCAGATATGCGGTTTGAATTTACTGCGCGTCACGCAGTTTACCAGATCATCGAGTAATTCGTATTCGTTGTGCACCGGGGTAATTAAAATGAACATGGTAAATTTCACTTCTCATTTTGAAACATATTGAACAAGCGGCTTGTCACAGGCCGCTCCTCTTTCCTCGCAATGACAGACCGGTGATCATCCATCTAACTCTTCAATTCTTACACTTTTCTCTTCCCAACGGCGGAAGGCGTTTCCTTCACTAGCCCTCACCCCCTCAATCCCCCTCTCCCAGAATAAAAGTCTGGGAGAGGGGGACGCTGGGCGTGGGCGGTCATATCCAGAGGTGACAGATATTCCTAACCCGATGAGTCGGGACTTGGAATGACAGACCAGTGATCATCCATCTAACTTTTCAACTCTTACACTCTTATACTTTCCCCTTTTTTCGCCTGAGCACATGGCCTGCCAGCGAGCCCAGCAAAATCAAATAGATAATGCCCAGCGAGGCGTAGGAAATTTTGATGTTCCTGAAATAAGAATCTGGCTCGAACTTTAACACAACCGTGTGTTCGCCGGCCGGCACCACAATGGATTGAATGGCGTGGTCGGTCTTGTAAATTTTTTGCACCGGCCGATTGTCGATAAAAATTTTCCAGCCTGGCGGATAATAGACTTCGGAAATGACCAGCAGGCTCTGCTTATCCGTGTAAACCTGCAATTGCAGTTCGTTGGGCGTGAATTTAAGTACTTTTGTAAAACTACTGTCCGGTTGAGAAATGGGCTCGGTTAATTCCTCTTCCAGAATGGCGGTTGTGGCCGGCTCAAACTCGCGGCTGTTGATGGTGTGCAGACGCTGCACCTCATCTTTGATCACCTGCGTCTGCCCCACAAAAAAAGCGCGCGGCAGGTAGCCGGTAAAATAGTAAACGTACAGTTTTGCCCCCGGATCGCTTTTCACCAGCCGGAGAAACGGATGCTGTAATTGCTGTTGGGTAATAACGTATTTAACGTTCAGAATTTTTAACACATTCCAGTTAATGGGCAAGTTGCGATCCCAGCCGTTGTAGATATTTTTTTCGACCAGTTCTTCGATGGCGTACATTTTGATCGGCGTGTAACCGCCGATGGATTGGTGAAAATAGACCCAGCGATTATCGCTAAAAAGCTGACCCGCCGGAAAAATACGGAATAAGTCTTTGTCGCTCTTTAAGAAACGATCGATTTCCGTCGGTCGAAAATGCTGGCGTTCCAGCCGTTTAATATCGGTATATTGGGGTTTTACCCGACTCTGCACCTGCAAAGAGTCGCCGATTTGCAACAGACCTAAAACTAAGATTAAAGCCCAGGTCGATAGCTTGTTCTTTAAAAAGGCAAATAAGGCGCCGCCCGTAAGAATGAGGAGCACAAAATAACGGATCAAATCACGCTGGAACAACTCCTGCCTGATCTGTTTGATGATTTCCAGGGTCTGGCCCTGATACGTTTCGCCGACTTTGCTAAACGAGGCGCCCAGACTGTACAACCAGAAGATCGCGCCCAGAGCAAAAAAAGCGCCAAAGGTGTACAAAATTAATTTCTGTTGTTTCCAGTCCACTTTGTCGCGCCTTAATTCTAACAGATATTTAAAGCCATAGACGGCGAAAATCACAATGATAAAATAACTCACCGTCACGCTCATCATGGGCGCGCGAAATTTGTTGAAAAAAGGAAAGTAATCGAAAAACAGATGGTAAAACAGCGCAAAATGGCGACCGAAAGAGAGTAAAACCAGCACCAGCAAAAGAAAAAACAGGCTGCGAATGGTGACATCGCGCCAGTTAGCGATCAGCCCGATTACCGCCAGCATTAAAATAATCAGTCCCATGTACTCGTAGCTTTGCGTAAAGGGCATGTGTCCCCAGTAGCCGGGGATGCGTTGATTTTTAAGCTGCGGGAATTTGCTGCCATCGTACTGTTCGCCGGACATACCGCCGTAAAAATGCGGCAGGAGCCAGGTAAATATTTCCGACGGATGCGTGGACCACTGTGTGGCGTAATCAAAAGAGACGCCGGAACTTTTCTCCTGCCGGGCGCCTGTTTGTTTGACATCCACGGTGGTTTTGCCGCGTTTGGAATAGGGCAGATATTCTTTGGCTAAAAACAGCGGCTGAGCGGCCATGGCCACCGCCAGAATGAGCGCCACAAGACTCAAGCCCACCGTTTTGCCAGCCGAAGCCCAGTCCTTATCCAGCAGGTTTTTAATTACAGGATAAATGCCCAGCGCAAAAACAGCCAGCCCCGTGTAAAAAACGATCTGATAATGTTGTGTACGAATTTGCAAACCAAAGGCCAGGGCAAACAATGCCATGGAAAGCAATGTTTTTTTATCCAGCAAATAACGAAAGGTTAAAAAGGCCCAGGGCAGATACATCAGCGCCATTA